>JAFAAP010000075.1 GCA_023426505.1 Pseudomonadota bacterium | reverse complement strand
ACGACCGCGCTTTCGACCGTGGCCGGCAGGGAGCCGATCCAGTCGCCCGCCAGGGCCACGTTCGCGAGCGGGAGAAGCGGCGGCTGGGGCAGAGGGAGCGCCGCCTGCCGGATCGTGGCGCGCTTCTCCTTCACGACCCGCGTCTCGGGCCGACGGGCCGCATCGGCGTCGAGGCCGAGAGCGCGCAGGATCGGCGCGATCTCGCGCCAGATGCGGTCCGCAAGCTCGTCGCTGTCCCGGTCGATTACGGCGCCGGCCGCCGACACGGTGACGCTCACATGGTCCTCGCGGACGAGGACCCATTGTGCGAGCGTGCCGACGCAGCCGATGAAGCGGGGGCAGGCGAGGCCGCCGATGCGGTAATGCACGTTGAGGATGGCCTCGAACCGCTCAGGGACGGAAAGCTCCGGCATCAGCCGCGCGACCTCCCAGGGTGGGAGTGCCAGTATCACTTGGTCCTCCGGTCCTAGAGCGACTGTGCGGTCGGACAGGGCGAGGCCGATGGCGCGGCCGTGGTTGGTCAGAACCGCGCGCAGGCGCTGGCCGGTGAGGAGAGAGGCTCCCCGTGCCTGAAGCGTGCGCAATGCCGGCTCGACGAGATCCGCGCTCAGTCCCTGCCTGGCCACGAGAAGGTGGCCGGAGCCTGGCCTGAGCAGACGCCGGAGCGCGCAGCCGAGCCGCTGCGACGAGGCCAGCCTGACGGGCGTGTTGAGCACCGCGACCGTGAGCGGCTCGATCAGGCTCTCCATGATCGGCCGCCGGTCGAACAGATCGGCGACCGGGCGGTCGGCCTTTGAAAAAGCGAGGCGGAAGAGGCTGCCGAGGTCGACGAGGCTGAACCCTTCGGGCCGGCGCGACGGCGCCAGCCATGACCACGGCGATAGCCCAACGCACCGGGTCTGTCCCGTGCGGGCATTGTGGACCGGAAGTCCGGCGGGCTCGGGCTCGACCCAGCGATGCCGTGCGCCGACCGCGTTCAGGAGGGCCATGGTGCGCCGGTTGGCCGTGAACAGCACATGGGTGCCGTTGTCGTGGCTGAAGCCCTTGGCAGGAGACAGCGTCCGGCAACGCCCGCCCGCCTGCGGTGCAGCCTCGTAGAGAAGAGCATCCCCACCTGCTGCAGTAACGGCGAGCGCCGCGCTCAGCCCTGCAAGTCCCGCACCGACGATATGCGTACGCGGAGCCATCATGCAGCCCTCATGGCCATGGTGAAGAGTTGGAAGCGGTCTCCCGCCGTAAGATGGAGCTTGCCCTGCCGTGCGCCCCAGCCTCGCACCTCGAGGTGATCGAGGATGCGGCGGTAGCTTTCCATCATCAGGATGGCCGGCTTCAGGGCCGCGCGGTCGAGCCGCTTCAGGACGTCGTCGGCAGAAGCGAAGCCGGCGCGGGCTTCTGCGGCCAATGCCTCGCAAAGGCCTGCAAAGCGTGGATCGGCGACCAGGACGGAGGCGGGCGCGTCCTGAAGGCCGACTTGGGCCAGTCGGGAGAGCGGAACGTAAACCCGCTCGCAGGCTGCATCCTCGTCCACATCGCGCAGGATGTTGACGAGCTGCAGGGTCCGTCCGAGGCCGATGGCGAAGTCATGGGCCGCGGGGGCTCCGAAGACGCGGATCGACAGGGCGCCCACAGACCCGGCGACACGGCGGGCGTAGAGATCAAGGGCGCGGTCGTCCGAGATGCGGACCCGTTCGGCGCAATCGGTCTCGACGCCGTCGATGAGCGCGTGGCATTCCGAAAGCGGCAGCCTGTAGCGGATCGATGCGCGCGCGAGTTCGCGCCCGATCGGCGTCTGCGGCGCCCGGTGCAGGCGATCGATCTCACGCCTCCATTCGGCTAGGAAGCGGCGTTTCTCGAACGAAGGTGCGGCGCCGTCGGCGATGTCGTCGACCGCGCGGCAGAAGGCATAGACCGCATGGATCGCGCGGCGGCGCTCTTGCGTCAGGCTCTTCATGCCGAGCCGGAAGGAGGAGCCCGAGCGATTGACGGCCGCCGCTGCGATGCGCGCATCGTGATTGACGGGCCGACGAGGCGCCTTCGCCAATCCGCCGATGAAAGCGCGCGCGGCGTCCGTCTTGCTGATCGTCCCGCGTGCCTGGATCGGAGCGTTCCGGCGCAGCCGCCGGCTCAAGGCGAGCGCGAGGGAGATCGTCGCGATGCTTTGCGCGCGCAGGCGCCGGTCCTGCAATCGCTCGGGCAAGGACCGGGCGCGGTCGATCCAATCGTCGGCCCGGTCGAGCATCGCGTCGAGAACGGCACGACGGGATTGAGCCTGCGAAGGCTCGAAGAAGGCGTGCTCGCCTCCGGCAAGATCGAGCCATCCGAGAGGAATGTAGATGCGGTCGAGCTGAGTCCTGTCGCGTGCGCAATCCTGAATGTGGTTGAGGATCTGGAGCGCGGTGCACAGCGCATCGGCGGGACCTTGAGCGGCGTCGTTTTCGCCATGGAGGCGGAGCAGGAAGCGACCGACCGGGTTGGCCGAGAGAGTGCAATAAGCCTCGAGCTCCGCCCAGTCGAGATAGCGCGCCTTGACGACGTCCTGCCGGAAGGCGCGCAGAAGAAGGCGGGCCTCTGCGAGGCCGGCACCGTAATGAGCGTCGACCTCATTCAGTTTGGCGGCCTGAGGGACAGCCTCGTCGCCGATGACGAGCGCCTGTTCGAGCGCATCGAGGCAGGCGAGCTTCTCGGCCGGCGACATGCCGGAGGCATCGGCGACGTCATCCGCTATGCGGGCAAAGCGGTAGAAGGCGAGCACCGCACCCCGGTGCCGGCGCGAGAGCACGAGCGATGCGACGGGAAAGTTCTCATCCTGCGGACGCTTCGTCGCCTGTGCGCTGAGCCCCTGCATGTGCATCACCCCACCGGATAGAGCCGGCCCTTCCATCCGGCCCGTCGGGCCGAACCGATCCGCAGGAGGACGCTCCATTGGATCGCGAGGCCGACCAGGATGGTGAAAGGATGCAGCGGAATGGACAACGGGTTCTCTCGGGCCGCGACGGTCACGATGGCGCGAGTGGCGAGCGAGAGGAATGCGGCGAGGAGGATCGGAACCGTCGGCACGAACGGGAGAAGCGCGAAGGACAGCACGTGGCCGCCGAGCAGCAGGATGGTCCACATCGGAAGCCCCACCGGCGTCGCCATGCCCTCGTGAGCATTCTTGGCGAAGCCCGCCCAGGCGTCGTCGAAGCTCCCGTACATGCGGCAGGAGGCGAGCCGTTCGCCCGGCACGAGGTCGGTCATGAAGCCCTTGCGCCGGAAGAGCCGCGCGAGCTGGATGCCGTCATGGATCAGGGAGCGGATCGATTCATGGCCGCCAGTCTCCCGATAGGCATCGGCTTCGACCAGAATGAGCTGGCCGCACGCCGCGCCGAGGCCCGGATCCCGGGACAGGCGCATGAATCCCATGGGCAGGTAGCCAAGGAGCAGAAAGTTGATCGTCGGCACGATCAGCAGCTCGCCGAGCGAGTTCATGACCTGCCGTGGGACAGCGCTCACCAGCTTCGCGTCGCTTACCTGCGCGTGGCCTGCCAGCACTGCTGCCGCATGAGGCGCAAGCCGCACATCTGCGTCGGCGAACAGGAAATGGGTGCCGCGCGCGGCCTGCGCGAGATGGTGGCAGGCATGGACCTTGCCGGTCCAGCCGTCCTCCAGCGGTGGAGCGGTGAGCAACTTCACCCGCGGGTCGCGGGCCGCATAGGCGCGCACGATCTCGGCGGTGGCGTCCGTCGAGCCGTCGTCCATGACGATGACCTCGACCGGAACCCCCATGCAGGCGAGGGCGCAGTCGAGGGCGGCACCGATGTTCCCCGCCTCGTTGCGGGCCGGGATCAGGATGGAGACGAGCGTTTCACCGTCCGGATGGCGCCGGGGCGTCGAGCGCAGGACGGCGAGATTCATGAGGGCGAGGATCGCCGGGAAGGCCGCGAATGCTAGCAGGACGAGCCCGACGATCGTTACCGTCATGTCCTTTGACCCTCATGGGAAGGATCGAACCGGCGTCCCTTCATGGCAGCCATCATCCGGCGCCAACCGTCATAGACGCCGCCGATGCCGGAGCGTCCCTCGATCACGGTTCGGAAGAGGGCGGGTTCACGGCTCCGGACGTCGGCGCTCAACCGATCGAGGGTCGTGACGAGATTCCGCTCAAGCAGGTCCAGCCGCTCTGGGCGCGGGCTGTCGAGCAACGTGCGGCCGGCGATCGGTGAGCCGAACCCGATGAAGGCCTCGGCGCCGCGCTCGAGCCAGAACCCGTACTCGATCGCCAGTGGGAGAATGGTGCAGTCCGGCGCAAGCTCCGCAAGACGCGCGACGCCGGGTTTCAGGCCGAGCGGGCGTTCGCGCACATCGCTGAATCGACCCTGCGCGGTGATCCAGAGCGCACGCTTCGGCGAGGCCAGGATCTCGCGGCTCGACGCGAGGAAGGCGGCTGCGCCGCGCGGCGTGTCGAGATCGACTCCGAAGGCGCCGATGCGGCCGAACACGCCGTATTGCTTGAGCATCGCGGCGTCGATGGGCGCATAGCTCTCATGAGTCGGAAAGAACCGGTCGGCCGCGAGGATATAGACGGCCGCGTCCCACCAGGCTGGATGATTGGAGTAGACGATGAGAGGACCGCCCTGGACTGACGGCGGCATGCCCCAATTTGCAACCCGCAGGGCGTTCATGTGCCGGGTGAAGTAGCGCTCGAAATAGGACAGCATGAAGCGGTGGATCAGGGCGGAGCGGCGCGCGACGGGGGATGCTCCCGTGTGCACCCGGGGCACGTGATGTGCGGCGGCTCTGCCCGGTTCCTGCATCAGGACACTTTCCGCATGTTCTCGCCGCGCGCGTCCTGATCCAGCGCGTCGGCAGCGATCCAGCCCGACATCATCACCATGGGCATGCCGGGTCCCGGATGGGCTGCGCCGCCGGCGAGATAGAGGCCGCGCACCTGACGGCTGCGGTTGCCCGGCTTGAAGGCGCCCATGAACTTGCCGTGGCTTGCGAGCCCGTAGATGGCGCCGTTCAGCACCTTGTAGCGCTCGTGGATGTCCTGGGGCGTGAGATGCCGCTCGGCGACGATGCGGCTCTCGATGTCCTCCATGCCGGCCGTACGTTTCAGCTTGTCGATGATGACCTGCCGATAGGCAGGGAACATCTGCGACCAGTCGTGGTGCGGACGCAGATAGGGCGTGTGCACGAGGACGTAGAGCGCCTCGCCGCCCTCGGGCGCGACGCTCGGATCCGTCGACGAGGGCGCTGCGATGTAGCAGGTCGGATCCGGCGCGGGCTCGCCCTTGCGGTAGATGAAGTCGAACTCCTCTTCCGGGTTGCGGGAGAACACGAAATCGTGATGGAGGAGATGGTCGTAGCGCTTGTTGAGGCCGAGATAGAGCACGACGCCCGAGCAGGCCGGCTCGAAATCCTTCCTGGCGTAGTGCTCGCCGACCTCGCCGCCGACGAGCTCCTGGTAGGTGCGGATCGAGTCCATGTTGGAGATGACGTTGTCGTAGCCCGTCACCCCACCATCGGCCGTCACGAGCCCGGTTACGGCGCCGTTCTCGATCTTGAGGGAGCGTACGTCGCTGTCCGGCCGGAAGGTCGCGCCGAGCTCGGTGGCGAGCTTCATCAGCGCCTCGGCCACCGCGCGGGTGCCGCCCATCGGATACCAGACGCCGTCCGCCGCCTGCATGTGCGCGATGGCGCAGAGCACCGCCGGCGATCCGTAGGGCGACGACCCCACATACTGCGTGAAGTGGTCGAGCATCTGCGCGAGCCGGTCGTCCTTCACCTTCGCGCGGATCGTGCCCGCCACGGACGAGCCCATGCGCAGGGACAGGACGTCCCGCAAGGTTGCAGGGTTCATGTTGGCGCGGATGTTGATCGTGTCGAAGAGATCCTCGACCGGCTTCCAGAAGAAGAAGCGGTTCGAGATGTGGTGCAGGTTCTCCGACAACTCCTGGAAGCGCCGATAGCCGTCGCCGGCTTTCTTACCGGGGGCGAACCGTTCCATGGCGTCGGCCATGGCGTCGACGTTCTCCAGGAGGTCGATGCGCGTGCCGTCGTCGAAGAAGCAGCGCCATTGCGGATCGAGCCGCACGAGGTCGAGATAGTCGGACAGGTTGCGCCCCGCCTCGGCGAAGATGCGCTCAAGGACGCGCGGGACCGTCAGGATCGTCGGCCCCATGTCGAAGCGGAAGCCGTCCTCGTGCAGCACGGCGGCCTTGCCGCCGAGCCACGGGTTCTTGTCGTAGAGGGTCACCCGATGGCCGCGTGCCGCCGCCACGCAGGCCGCCGCCAATCCCCCCAAACCTCCGCCGATGACGGCGACCGAAGTCCCTTGAGCGCTCACGAACGTCCTCCAAGGATGCGGCCAACCTGACGACGTCCGTGCATTTCGCAAGTCCCCTGATTCATGGCCTGAAGTCCTCGATTTGGTTGTAGGAGAGGCATGACCCACTTCAAGCGGAGGCCCTCGCGATCGGGCGGCGGGCGCAGATCATGCGCATGGACCGGGCGCCGGGCGCTCTGATGACAGGGTCGAAGCCTGCGGCTTGCAGCCGTTGCCGCATCTCGTCCATCCCCCGTGTGTTGCCGCCCCAGAGAAGGTTCTTGAGGCGGCTGACGGCGGCTGCGACTCCGGGCCCCTCGCGGGTCAGGATCGCGGTCAGCAGCCAGCCTCCGGGACGCAGGGCGTGGAAGATCCTGTTCACCGTCTCCTCCATGATCGCGTCCGGCAGAAACATCTGCGGCAGGAAGGCAAGATCGAAGCATTCACGATCCTCCAGGTGCTCGACCCGCTGGCGGCGTAGCGCGATACGATCCTCCAGGCCCGCATCCCGGATGCGCTCGTCGCCGATGGCGGCTGGAGAGGGGGCCGGTTCGAGGGCAACCGCCTTCAGATGGGGGAAGGCTCTGCACAGGGCGATGCTCAGGCCGGCCGCGCCGGCCCCGACATCCAGCAGAGCGGCATCGGGCGCGTCGAGGCGGGCCGCGAGGCCCGGCAGGAATTTCAGCTTCGGGACGGCCTGACGGGCCCACAGGGCCGTCAGGGAGCCTTGGGCCTCGATGATGGCCCTGTCAGTGTGGGTCCATCCGTCGAGGTTCAGGCCGGCCCCGGCGGCGCGGGTGCGGAAGTCATCCGCCTGCAGGAGCGGGGCCTGCAACGCAGCCCGGAAAGCCCTCGCACCTTCGGGTGTCGTGTAGGGCAGGAGGGCAGGGGCCGCGCGGATGCGGTTCTCCTCCCGGACGACGAGGCCGAAGCTCTCCAGAACCTCGACGAGGCTTCGGGCGAGCGGCGGCGGCATGGAAAGCGCCACGGCAATATCTTCCAGATCTCGCGGCTCCGCGAGCAGCCCGATGAGGCCGCTCTCGGCGCAGGCCGAAAGGGTATTGGCCGACCAGACCGCTTCGTCGGCCTGATCGAAGATCCGGAGCACGTCGTCCGGATGACGACACATGCGCGGCCTGCCGTGAATCCTCCCGAAGCGGAGCCCGATGCGGTCTCCGCCGTGGGACAGGAGGGCATAGGCGTGCCACAGCATGGTGCGCCTAGCGGATAGGGATGACGATCGTCGTGGAGGGCTCGCGCACCACGATCCGGGCTCCCTCGAAGCTCGGTGGGCCGCGTCGGCCCACGTCGTTCGAGAACCCGTAAGGCTCGCTCGGCAGGCCGATGAAGTTGCGGTCGAGCTTTCCGTTCCCGTTGCGATCGTGAAACACCGCGATGGAATAGGTCCCGGGCTTCACGTTTCTGAGCCGCATCTCGACCGTGCCGGGGCGTGCGGCGGCGCGGTCCTTATAGGGGCAGGTCGCCTCGTCGAAACTCGTGTCGCAGATACCGGCATAGACCATGTTGTCGGAGGACTGAACGCCCTCCGCCCGGATGACCAGGGTGGCCGCGTGAGCAGGCGCGGAGGCGAGGAGGATCAGTCCCGCGAGACGAAGGCGCTTCATGATTTGATCCTTCTCAGGTAGTGGCTTCGCCGACGGGGGACATGGCCGGCTTGGGCTCGCGGTGGCCGGCGCGGCGGCGTTCCCGGTCTTCGAGAAGCAGGCGCGTCGTGATGCGCGCTCCCTCGTAGATCACCGGAAGGCCGCTGCCGGGATGCGTGCCGCCGCCGACGAGGTACACGTTGCGGCCGAAGCGGTTGTGCGGGCGGAAATAGAGCATTTGCGTGAGGTTGTGCGCGAGGTTGAAGGTCGCTCCCTCGAAGACCGCGAACTCGTCCTGCCAGTTCCGAGGCGTGACCATGCGTTCGAAGCGGATGCGGCTTTCGATGTCACCGAGGCCGAGGTGCTTCAGGCGGTCGAGCACGAGCCGGCGGTAGCGCGGCGCTTCGCGTGTCCAATCGATCTTGCAACGCAGGTTCGGTACCGGCACCAGGACGTAGAGGCTCGTGTGGCCCGCCGGTGCCAGGGAGGGGTCGGTCGCGCCCGCATGCTGCACGTAGACCGAAGGCTCCTCGGACAGGATGCCCTCCGTGATCTCGCGGATGTTGCGCTGGTAGTCCCGCGCCAGGAAAATCGTGTGATGGGCGAGATCCCCGACGTCGCCCTCGATGCCGAGATAGAGCATGAAGGTCGAGCATGAGAGCTTGGCGCCGTCGAGCTTGCGGTCGCGCCAGCGCGGGCGCATGGCTTCGGGCACGAGGCGGCGCATGGCGTGGCCGAAATCGCCGTTCACCACCACCGAGTCCGCCGCGAAGCGCTCGCCGCCGGCTTCGACACCGACCGCTTCCCCGTTCTCGTAAACGATGCGGTCAATTGGCGTATTCAGGCGGATATCGACGCCCATCTTGCGTGCGACGGCCGCCATCGCTTCGGACACGGCGCCGCAACCGCCGATCGGGTGATAGACCCCGTGTTCGTATTCGAGGAATGACAGGATCGTGAACAGGCTCGGGCACTGGAAGGGGGACATGCCCAGGTACTTCGTCTGGAACGAGAAGGCGAGCCGGACGCGCGGATCGGCGAAATAGCGCCGCAGGTCGCCGTCGACGCTCGAGAACGGTCGCAGCTTCGGCAAGGCCGCCAGCATCGCCGGGGACACGAGGTCCGCAGGACTCGAAAAGGCCTGCTCGAGCACCGGCCGGAAGGATTGGAGCTTGGCGCGGTTGTCGTCGAGGAAACGCCTGACGTTCTTGGCGTCTCCCGGCGCTATGCGGCCGATCTCCTGCTCGAGACGAGCGAGATCAGCCGTGGCCCGGATGTCGCCGCCGCCTTCGAAAACGAGATGGTACTGAGGGTCGAGTCGCTTGAGCGCGACGTGATCCTCCAGCCGCTCGCCACAGGCCTCGAAGATGTCCTTCAGCACGCGCGGGTAGAGGAAGAAGGTCGGGCCGATGTCGAATTTATAGCCGCCGGGCGCCGTGATCGTGCGTGTCCGACCGCCGACCGCAGCCTCCCGCTCGAAGATCGTGACCGGAACGCCTTCCTTCGCCAGAAGCATGGCGGCTGCCAAGCCGCCCGGGCCCGCACCGACGATCGCGATCCCTGATGACGCTGATGGATTCGACATAAAATGGCGGCCCCTTGTGCAGATCGGGACCGTCCGAGCCCGCTGCCTGGTCTGAATTAGATCAGTCGCGCCCGGCGACCAGAGCCGTGGGTTATCGGAGTAGCTCCAAAGAAAATATTCTGACCGAGCGGAACAATCTTGGCCGTAGGCTATTGTCGTACAAGCTTGGCAATAAACCTAGGCTAAATGTAAGACTATCCGGTTGGCTAAAAAGTATATGAAATAAGGAGAAAATCGGCCCGCCTTATTCTTGCCTTGTTATCCGTCAGCTTGACTGACAAGCGCAAGACAAGGGGAGAACATCCTTGAACAAGATCCTCACCCGGGCATCACTTCTGGTGCCTATTCTGTTCGTTGCTGCCTGTAACACTACATCGGACCCGGCGGAAACCGGTTCCATCTCACAGAATAGCCTCGCAGCGGGCAAAGAATTTCAGCGGGGGACAGCATCTTGGTACGGGCCGGGCTTCCATGGCCGGCGCACGGCGAGCGGGGAGCGGTTCGACTCGTCCGACATGACGGCGGCACACCGCTCCCTGCCGTTCGGGACCAAGCTGCGGGTCGTCAACGAGACCAACGGGCGTTCCGTCGTCGTCCGGGTGAATGACCGCGGTCCTTTCACGCACCGGCGCATCATCGACCTCGCCAAGGGCCCGGCCCAAGCGCTGGGCCTGACCTCGTCCGGGACGGCTTACGTGTCCCTGCATCAGCTCGACTAGGAAATAAAGTCAGGGTTAGGCGCTTCTTAATCCCTTGCCGCGATCCTTGGCCTGATTCGGGACCAAGGGTTGCGTATTATGGAATCGAGATCGTCTGAAGCGGCGAACGTCATCCGCTTTCCGGGAGCACGCTCGTCGGCTTCGCCGCGCCGCGATCAGCGGAGCCTCATGGATGCGGTCTATGCCGCCGGCTCGCTGCCGATCCCTGCAGAAGACAGGGCCACGAAGGTCATGGCGACCCGGCTCACCATCTTCGGCTTCGTGGTGATCGACGAGATCCAGGCCGACGGCACGGCCCGCCGCCTGCGGCCGTCGGAGGCGATCCACGCCTCCACGGCGCGCCCCTGGCGCATTTCCAAGCCCACCAGCCGCTACATGATCGACGACAGCCTTCCGGCATCGGATCGCGACCTGTTTGCCGTCCAGCACGCCTGAAGAACGGTCACGCAAGGGCGTCCGCCCGAAAGGGACGGCGCTGTGCCTCTCGCCGTTGCGGCATGCTGCGCTAGAACCCTAGCAGAAGGGACGTCTGTCCCGGGCTGGGGCGAATACCATGCATCTGGTTCAAATCCTTCTGCCGCTCTCCGACAATGCCGGGCGCCGTTTCGACGGTGCAGCCTATGGGCGTGTCCGCTCCGAGCTCTCCGAGCGGTTCGGCGGCATCACAAGCTTCACCCGGGCGCCCGCCGAAGGCGTGTGGAAGGAGGGCGGACACACGTCCCACGACGACATCGTGGTCTTCGAAGTCATGGCCCGGGAAATCGACCAGGGCTGGTGGGAAAACTATCGGGCCGAACTCGAACGTCGCTTCCAGCAGGAGACGATCGTGGTCCGGGCCATTAAAGTCGAAATGCTCTGATACGGAACCTGAACCGCATCGCCTCGCTTGTTCCGGCAAGAAGCGGAAGGTGCTGATGTCGAAACCTCTTGTCGTGTCCATCCCCCACAACCTCGGCAAAGCAGAAGCCGTGCGCCGGCTGCAGGGTGGCGTGACGCGCCTCAAATCCCAGTTCGGCGACAAGGTCGCTGCGGTGGACGAGACCTGGACCGGAGACCGGATGGATTTCCGTGTCGGCGCCATGGGACAGACCGTCAACGGTCATCTCGAAGTCTTCGAAGAACAGGTGCGGGTCGAGGTGCAGTTGCCATGGCTTTTGGCGATGGTTGCCGAAAAGGCAAAGAACTTCATCCAGAAGCAGGGCACATTGATGCTGGAAAAGAAGTGATCCAGCCTATTGCCGATGAACAAACGTTCAAGAACTTGAGCGCAGATGGAACCAAATTGCATCCTCTGCGTTGAATAGTCGATTGCGACCGCGACCCACCGCCGGTCCGATTCATGAAACTAATCCAATTCATCGCCCCGGACCGTGGTTTTCCGTCCGATCGTGACAACACATCTGTACCTGAGGATCGCGCTATGCATGAGCGTTTGATGACGCAGTCGCATGCCCTACGTTCGCCCTTCAAAGGCGACTCCAAGAAGCCTCTCCTCGTCTGTTTCTCCCATTTGCGATGGGATTTCGTCTGGCAGCGTCCGCAGCATCTCCTGAGCCGTGCAGCAAACCACTACAACGTCCTCGTGATCGAGGAGCCGATCTTCAAGCCGGGCATCAGCGCGCACATGGATGTGAGCGATCGGCCGCAGGGCGTCACGATCGCGGTGCCGATGCTGCCCGAGGGGCTTTCCCATGAAGACGTCATCGCCGAGCAGCACGACCTCATCGAGGCGCTGATCGGCCGTGAGGCGCTCTCGCCGCGCGTCTTCTGGTACTACACGCCGATGGCGCTCGCCTTCACGAGCGATCTCGAATGCGATCTGTGCATCTACGACAACATGGACGAGCTTTCGCTCTTCCGCGGCGCATCACAGGAGCTTCTCGATCTTGAGGCGAGCCTGTTCGGGCGTGCGGATCTCGTCTTCACCGGCGGCATGAGCCTCTACGAGGCCAAGCGCAACCGTCATCACAGCGTGCACGCCTTCCCATCGTCCATCGAGTTCGCGCATTTCTCGCAAGCGCGCGGCGTGAAGCAGGATCCGCAGGATCATGCCCAGATCCCTTACCCGCGTCTTGGCTTCTTCGGCGTCATCGACGAGCGGATGGACGTGGAGCTCGTCGGCCAAGTGGCCGATCTGCGACCTGACTGGCAGTTCGTGATGATCGGGCCGGTGGTGAAGATCGATCCGGCGACGCTGCCGCAGCGGCCCAACATCCACTGGCTCGGCGGCAAGTCCTACAACGAGCTCCCGCAATATCTGTCCGGATGGACCATCGGCTTCATGCCGTTCGCGCTCAACGAGGCCACGAAGTTCATCAGCCCGACGAAGACCCCGGAATTCCTGGCGGCCGGCGTGCCGGTCATCTCGACGCCCATCACCGACGTGGTGCGGCCTTACGGCGAAAAGGGGCTCGTCGAAATCGCCCGCACCGCTCAGGAGGTCGTGGAGAAGGCCGAGTTCGTCCTGTCCCGACCGAAGGAGAACTGGCTCGCCAAGGTCGATCGCTATCTGGCTCAAGGATCCTGGGACAAGACCTGGGCATCCATGCACAAGCTGATGCTGGATGTAACGGGCGATACCGTCACGGATCGTCCAGCCTCGACCCTGCCGATCTACGCCACCACCCCTGCGGAGTAACCGAATGTACGACTGGATGATTGTCGGCGCTGGCTTTGCGGGCAGCGTGCTCGCGGAGCGTCTGGCGAGCGAGCGCAACGAGCGTGTCCTTCTGATCGACAGGCGGCCGCACATCGGCGGCAACGCCTATGACCGCTACGACGACGAAGGCCTGCTGATCCATCAGTACGGCCCCCACATCTTCCACACCAACTCGAAGCAGATCTTCGACCATCTCTCCCGCTTTACCGAGTGGCGCTTCTACGAGCACCGGGTCCTGGCGGAAGTGGACGGCATGCAGGTGCCGATCCCGATCAATCTCGATACCGTCAACAAGCTCTACGGCCTCAACCTCACCTCCGAGGAGCTGCAGGACTGGTTTGCCGCGCGGGCCGAGAAGGTCGGGGAGATCAAGACCTCCGAAGACGTGGTGGTCTCGACCGTCGGGCGCGAGCTCTACGAGAAGTTCTTCCGCGGCTACACCCGCAAGCAATGGGGCCTCGACCCGTCGGAGCTCGACAAGTCGGTGACGTCGCGCGTGCCCACCCGCACGAACCGGGACGACCGCTACTTCACGGACGAGTTCCAGTTCATGCCCAAGCACGGCTACACGCGCATGTTCGAGAAGATGGTCAGCCATCCGAACATCCACGTGATGACGCAGACCGATTACGAGGACGTCAGGCACGTGGTGCCGCATCGCCGCGTGATTTATACGGGCCCGATCGACGAGTATTTCGATTTCCGGTTCGGGAAGCTGCCGTACCGGTCCCTGCGCTTCGAGCACGTCACGCTCGAAAAGCCGTGGCACCAGTCCGTGGGCGTGGTGAACTACCCGCAGACGAACGACTACACGCGCGTCACCGAGTATAAGCATCTCACCGGCCAGGAGCACGCCAAGACCGCTCTGACCTACGAGTATCCGTCCGCCGAAGGCGATCCCTACTACCCGATCCCGAAGCCGGAAAACCAGGAGCTGTTCAAGAAGTACGAGCGCCTGGCCCTGTCGACTCCGGATGTCTGGTTCGTCGGTCGGCTCGCGACCTATCGCTACTACAACATGGACCAGATCGTCGGTCAGGCTCTTGCCACGTTCCGGCGCATCAACGAGGCGCTGCCCCAGGGAGCCGATACGGCGGACGTCAAGGTCATGCCCGCATCGGCCGCTCTGGCTTCATAATTGAAAAAGTATCGAACAAATCCGCGCTAAGTACAGTTCTCGTAAGTCTGTTAACATAGCACGGGGTTGGGAATGAATCATCCGCTTGAGCTTTGGGGGGGACTGGAATGTACGGTCGCCAGAATCGGCGACGACTTCCGGGACCAAAGCTTGGAAACGGGACACCGCGACCGGATCGAGGATCTCGACCGGATCGCGGATCTCGGGATCCGAACCCTCCGCTATCCGATCCTGTGGGAGACGATCTCTCCCGCATCCCCGGACGAGGCGGATTTCTCCTGGCATGACGAGCGTGTCACCCGGATGCAGCAACTGGGCATCCGGGCCATCGCCGGCCTCTGTCACCATGGCAGCGGCCCGGGCTATACCGACATGCTCGATCCGGCCTGGCCGGACCTGCTCGCGCGCCACGCGCGGAACGTGGCCGAGCGCTATCCGGATCTCGATCTCTATACTCCGGTCAACGAACCTCTGACCACCGCCCGCTTCTCCGGGCTCTACGGCCATTGGTATCCCCACGGGACCGGCTACGGCCCGTTTCTCACCGCCTTAATCAACGAGTGCAAGGCGACGGTCCTGGCCATGCGCGCGATCCGTCGCATCCGGCCGGATGCGCAGCTCGTCCAGACGGACGACATGGGCAAGACGTTCTCGACGCCGGCGCTCGCCTATCAGGCCGAGCACGAGAACCAGCGCCGGTGGCTCACCTTCGACCTCCTGTGCGGAATGGTCGACCGCCATCATCCCTGGTGGCGCATCTTCCGCGACCACGGCGTCAGCGAGGACGACCTCAATCTCTTCCTTGAGGCCGACGCGGCGCCGGACATCATCGGCATCAACCACTACCTGACCAGCGAGCGATATCTCGACCAGAACCTCAACCGCTATCCGGAGCACCATTGGGGCGGCAACGGCCGTGACCGCTATGCGGATGCGGAGGCGGTCCGCATGCCGCTGCCGGCTGCCGAGCTCGGGCCCGTTGCTCGCCTTCGGGAGACCTGGGAGCGTTACCGTCGGCCGGTCGCCGTCACGGAAGCCCACCACGGCTGCACGCGCGACGAGCAGCTCCGTTGGCTCGTCGAGATCTGGAACGGTGCGAACCAGCTGCGGAACGAAGGGGCCGACATCCGCGCTGTCACGGTGTGGTCGCTGTTCGGGACGGTGGACTGGAATACGCTTCTCACGCAGCGCAACGGCGTCTATGAACCCGGGCCTTACGACGTCCGCGGGCCGGAGCCGCGGCGGACGGCGATCGCTTATGCGGCCGAGGGGCTCGCGAAGCAAGGAGCCTACGATCATCCGGTTCTCGACCGCGCGGGCTGGTGGAAGCGCGACATCCGTTTTTATCGTCCGCCGGCGAGGCGCTCCACTGCCTGCCGCCTCGTCGGCTCGCCGCGACAGCTCCTCATCACCGGGGCAACCGGAACCCTCGGGCGCGCCTTCTCGCGCATCTGCAACACCCGTGGACTCGATCACGTTCTCCTGTCGCGGCAGGACATGGATATCTGCGATCCCAAGAGCGTGAGAGAGGTGATCGCCTGCGAGAAGCCATGGGCCGTCGTCAATGCGGCCGGCTATGTCCGCGTCGCGCAGGCCGAGGAGGAGCCGGAGCGCTGCTTCCGGGAGAATGCCGTCGGCGCGGAGAATCTTGCGCGCGTTTGCGCGGAGTTCGACATTCCGTTGGTGGCGTTCTCGTCCGACCTCGTCTTCGACGGCACTCTCGATCGACCGTACATCGAAGGCGACGACGTCAGTCCCGCGGGCGTCTACGGAGCCAGCAAGGTCGAGGCCGAGCGCCGTGTCCTGTCCGCCCATGGCGGCGCCCTGGTGGTCCGCACCAGCGCCTTCTTCGGACCATGGGACAGATACAATTTCGTCTGGAGCGTGCTGAATACCCTGTCGAGAGGCGACATCGTCGATGCGCGCGCCGACCTCGTCTCGCCGACCTACGTGCCGGACCTGGTGCACGAGGTGCTCAACCTGCTGATCGACGGTGCGACGGGGCTCTGGCACCTGGCCAATACGGGAGCGGTCTCCTGGTACGATTTCGCCAGGATGGCGGCGGAGCGGGCGGGCTACGATCCGGACCTCGTCACGCGGAACGATGACGGCGGCGCCGTCAACACGGCGCTCGACAGCGAGCGGGGTCTTCTCCTGCCGTCCTTCGACAGCGCCTTCGACCGCTTCTTCAACGACAGCGAGATCAGCTGGTCGGCCGAGGACACGCTCAGCGTGGCGGCCGAGTAGGTTCAGCGCATTTCAAAAGGAAAGGGCGGCGAGGAGAACCTCGCCGCCCTTTTTCTTGCCCATGCCGTCGAGAGGATCAGGCTGCGGCCTCAGCGGCCCGCACGGCCTCCTCCAGACGCGAGGCGCGGGATTCCACTGCAAGCTCGACGAGGCTGTCGAGCAGCATCGTGGCGGTCGGATCGGCCATCGGCGCATCCCGGAAGAGCCGGAAGGTCGAGGCGACGAGACGGCCGCGGCCGTAGGAGCGTTCGACGCCTAGCGCCACCGGCTTGTGGATCCAGCCGACCACGAGGCCGGCGAACACGCGGGCCTGGAAGTCGAGCAGGTTGCAGTTCGCGATCACGTGCTCGGGCAGGACGCGGTCCATGGTCTCGTCGAGCAGCGGGCCGCTCGGGAAGCGCGCAAAATTGTTGGTGCGCCTCAGCCATGCGAAGGACGACGCCCAGTCGCCCGCCCAGAGAGTGCCCGAGCGGCTCTGCACGCGCACGGCCTGCCAGTGCGGGAAGAACGGATAGAGGCTCATCTCGCCCTCTGCCAGGAGCAGAAGATTGGCGCCCTGACGCACCCGGTCGGCAATCGCCTTGTCGTGGTTCTGCGACACGATCAGCGTCGCCTCCTCAAGGCCTCTCGCTTGGGTATAGCCCAGAGCCGAGAGGCGCTCGCGGATGTCCTCGTCCGGCGACCAGACCAACTGGCGCGCGTGCGCGGGTCTGCCCCGCTTCGGGTGAATCGCGATATCCACGTGATTGTGGGCGATCAGGCGTCCGTCCGAGGAGCGCAGATCGAAATTGATCCGGCGCTGGGCCGCCTCGTCGAGCTCCGGCATCTTGAGCTCGATGCGCCCGAGATCGAGCACGAACGGAGCCTCGATGCGAGACAGGGACAGGGTCTGCGTCTCATTGCACAGAGAGATCTCGAGCCGGCAGTCCTCCAGGACTGGCCCGGCGCCGTGCGCCACCGCCAGCTGCAGGCCGGCCGTCTCGCCGGCCCAGTACGACACGCGCTCCCATTTCGGCACGATCACCGTGTCCGAATTGATGATGTGGAAGAGCTCGTGGAACACGCGCGGATTGCGCCGCATGTCGAGCAGGCCGTTCGACTCCCAGTGGCAGTCGTGCAGCTCCGTGATGACGTAGCCGGCGAGGTTCGGCTTCCGGCGCATCGCCTCGATCTCGTATTTCAGGGCGCGGAACTGCTGCCACTGCGCGGCGATCACGAAGCGACGCAGGTCGCCGAACACCCGGTCCAGGCTCCAGTCCGAGAAGCGGTTCTCGACCCCGTGGGCGTACATCACGCCCTCGCCCCAGTCGTGGCCAGTCTCGAACCACCAAGGCTCCTCGCCCTTCGCGTCGCGCAGGTCCTTCGGATAGGGCAGGCCCCAGTTGCCGAATTCCGAGCACATCAGCGGCTCGCGGCCGGTGATCACGGCGTCGCCATGCGGCGAGTAGAGCCAGGACGAGCGCGCGGACAATTCGTCGACGAAGCGGTCCCACGCGTCGCGATGGTCCGGAATGGCGGCGTAGAAGTGATAATCCGCAATGTCCGTCTCCACGTGGAAGCTCGGCGCCAGCGGCGAGTTGTCGACCACAAGCCGGGTCGGGTCATAGGCCTTCAGCCATGCGAAGGTCCGCTTCAGCCACTCGCGGTGGTCGGAGTCGTTGACGAGGTCGACGCCCCAGTTCTCGTTGATGATCGTCCAGATGATGATCGACGGATGGTTGCAGTCGCGGTCGACGATGCCCTTGAGGAGCTTTTCCTTGCGGCCGCGCGAGCGGTCGGTGGTCATCCCGCCGTTCGGAAGCTCGGTCCAGATCAGCATGCCCATCCGGTCGGCCACCTCGTAGTAGCGCGGATCGGCCGCCTTGATGTGGCAGCGCAGGCAGTTGAGGCCGAGTTCCTTGGCCTTGCGGAACTGGTCTTCCAGGAACTCCACCGACGGGACGGTGCAGATCGTGTCCGGGTAGTAGTCCTGGTCGAGCGCCGCGCGCAGGTAGAGCGGCTCGCCGTTCAGGTAGAACGCGCCGTTGCGGGTCTCGATGGTGCGGAAGCCGAAATGGTCGCCGATCTCGTCCTTCACCTCGCCGTCGCGAATGAGCTCTAGGCGGATGCGGTAGAGGTTCGGCTGGTCGGGGGACCAGGATTGCACGTCGGCGACCGTGAACTCGAACGGCATGCTGGTGACGCCGACCTGCGTTTCATGGAGTTCGTCGAGCACCACCTCGCCAGATGGGTCACGCACCTCGACGCGGATCTGCGTCGCAGCCGTGAGGGGCCGCGCGAAGAACACGCCGGACGTGACGACGCCCGTCTCACGCTTCGGCACGAGGCGGACCCGGTTCATATGGTCCGAGATACGCCGCTCAAGGAAAACGGACTGCCAGATGCCGGAAAGCGGGCCGTACCAGCTCTGCTTGCCGAACGGGATCTCGGCGAAGGGCGAATCCGGGAACTCGGCGGGGTTGTCGGTGGGCGAGTCGACCCGCACTTTGATCTCGTTGGCTCCGGCCTTGAGATAGGGGGTCACATCGAACGAGAAGGGCAGGAAGCCGCCCTCGTTCGTCCCGACCTGCTCACCGTTGATGAACACGCGCGAATTATGGAAAACCGCTCCGAAGCGCAGCCATATGCTGTCGTGGAGCCATTCCTCGGCGATTTCGATGGTCCGCCGGTAGATGCCGATGCCCGCCCGCATGCGCAGATCCGAGAACTGCGCCTGCCATGGGCTGGGAACGGTGATCTGGCGAACTTCTGCTGGCCCCGATAGACGGTCGTCCGCGACATGCAAAAATTCCCATGTCCCGTCCAGACTGATGCGATTGTCTTGCATGACAACTCCTTGAATCAGGGATTACCCAAGGGCGCGCAAAAAGGCGAAAACATGGCTGAATGCCATGGATAACGCACTGACGCCGAGGCTGCATCATCGCGCCGCGCCTGCCCCTGACGGATCGTTCGAACCATCGGCCGCTCGTCCCTGAACATCGTTTATGAGACCCGTTTTGCAACAACGGCCAGGAGCGGGGTTGGATCCAGAAGCTGGGCGCGCAGACCGCGAATTATCGGCGGGACAGGTCCGGGACCGATCCGCACGGCGGCAGGAACCCGCCCTCCGGTCTGGCGTTGCCCTCACACAGCCGAGCCTCGAGGCTCGTTCATTGCAGCATTTTTCATGAGGCCCACGATGGCAAAACTCATTCCCGACGATCGCTCCCGGCAGGGGCCGTCCGGTCGCCCGGTTCTCGGTGTTCTCATCGGGGCTCTCGCCCTGGTCGCGGTCGCCATTGCCGGTTACATGATCTGGGTCGGCGCGACCTCGCCCGACAGCCCAAGCCAGAATGCTTCACGGGAAGCGGTGACGGGATCCCCGTCCGGCTCCTCCAACCCGACCGACCGGACGTCGCCGGCCAATCCGGCCTATCCGGTGCCGGCCGATCCGTCGGCCACCGGCACCACGACGAACGCCCCGAAGCAGTAAGTTCTTCGATCCAACAGTTTACCTAAGGGAAAGTCGGGAAGGATGTTGTTCATCCCTCCCGGCTTTTTCTTGCCTTGCGTCCGGCGGGCGGCGAGTTTTCGCCTCATTGATTCGCATAACCGGCCCTCGACGAACGGCAACAAGGCGGATGGGATGACGAATACTGGCATGCGGCGGCTCCTCGGAGCCGTCTTGGTTTCGGTCGGCATGGCGGCGGGCGGATGGGCGCTCGCGCAGCAGAACCCGGCGCCCGCTCCGGCGCAGCCATCGGCCCAGGCGCAGCCGCAGACTCCCCCGTCGCCTCCCCAGGCCGCTGCACCGGCTCCGGCGCCTGCCGAGGCTCCGCCGCCGCCCCTGTCCGCGGACACGAAGGCCGCCAGGGCGAAGCTCGACGGCTACAAGGCCGATCTCGACCAGAAGGAGCGCGCGCTCGAAGGCCGTGTCCTGCCCGATGCGGATCTCCAGAACCTCCGGCAGCAGATCGAGCCGATCATTGCCGACATCCGTGCCGTCATCGACGAGCAGGCCCCGAAGCTCGAAGCCAGCAAGGCCCGCCTCAGCCAGCTTGGGCCCAAGCCCAAGGAAGGCCAGCCGGAGGAAAGCGCCGACGTGGCCCGGGACCGGGCGGAGCGCGAAGCCGCCGTCGCGGAGTTCGACGAGACGCAGCGTCTTGGCCGCGCCCGCCTCGTCCAGGCCGAGCAGCTGATCGCCAAGATCAGCGATCAGCGCCGGAGCGGTTTCACCCGCGCCCTCTTTGCCCGTACGGAGGGGCTCCTCAGCCCGGACCTGTGGCTCGATGCCCTTCAGGCGATTCCACGGGAGCTGCGCGCGCAGCGCACCACCCTGTCCGATACCTTGAGCCAGCTGGAGCGCAACACGACGCTCGGTGTCCTGCTCGTGCTCGGCCTCGCGATCGGCATCGGCATCGCGCTCTATGTGGGCCGGCGCTCGCTGGCGCCCCGGGTGGTGCGCCGTGACCCAGCGCTGACCGATCCGGCCCGCCGCAGCCGGCTCCTCGCGGCTCTCGGAGTGCTCCTCCTTGGGGCGGTTCCGGCCATCGCCGGCAGTTGGATCGTCTGGATCGCGTTCGATTCCTCCAACATCTTTCCGTCCCGGTTGGAGCTGGTGGTGGGAGCGCTCCTGCGCGGCATCGCCTTCATCGCCTTCGTGCGGGCCCTGATCGACGCCATCTTGGCGCCGGACCATGCCTCTTGGCGGCTCATCTCCGTCTCGAACGCCTCCGCCGACCGCATCATGAATTTCTCCGTCACGCTGGCGACGATCATGGTGGCGGGCAAGGTGCTGGAGTCCTTCAACCAAGCGATTGCCGCGGCCCTCCCGATCACGGTCATCACCCGCGCGGTCTTCGCCCTGGTGTCGGCCCTCCTCTTCGCCGAGCTGCTCCGCCGCTTCGCCGCCAGGGCGACCCAGGAGGAGGCCTGCCTCGGGCCCTACGTGCCGCCGGAGGTGGATATCGGCGGGCCGATCCGCACGGTCGGTTGGCTTGCGGTCGCGATCGTCGTCGGAAGCGTGCTCGGCGGCTACGTGGCGCTCGCCTCCTTCATGGTCGATCAGGCGGTGTGGAGCTCCATCATCATCGCCCTCCTGATCCTCACCATCGCCCTGGCGGACGAGTTCATCGGCGGGTCCTTGCGCGGGCCGAGCCGGCTCGCCACGACCCTTCAGGCCAATACGGGCTTGCGCCGCCGCTCCCTGGAGCAGATCGGCGTGCTGGCGAGCGGCGTGGCGCGCCTGTGCCTCATCATCATGGCGATCCTGCTGGTGCTGGCGCCCTGGGGCATCGAATCGACCGACCTGATGGGGTCGCTGCGGGCCATCTTCTTCGGTTTCACGGTCGGCGACGTCACGATCTCGCTGTCGTCAATCCTGATCGCGGCCCTGCTCTTCACGGCGGGGTTCACCCTGACAAGGGTGATCCAGCGCTGGCTCGACAACACCTTCCTGCCGGCCACGGAACTCGATGCGGGCCTGCGCAACTCGATCCGCACGGCGGCCGGCTATGTCGGCATCATCTCGGCCGCGGTGATCGCCTTCACTTATCTGGGTCTGAGCCTGGAACGGGTCACCATCGTGGCCGGCGCCCTGTCGGTCGGTATCGGTTTCGGCCTGCAGTCGATCGTCAACAACTTCATCTCCGGCCTCATCCTGCTCTGGGAGCGTCCGATCCGCGTGGGCGACCTTGTGGTCGTGGGCGACGGCGAGGGCTATGTGCGCCGGATCAACGTGCGCTCGACAGAGATCCAGACCGGCGACCGTTCGACCCTCATCGTGCCGAACTCGAACCTGATCTCCGGCATCGTCCGCAATCGGGTCCGCAATGACCGGGTCGGCCGCGTGCTGGTCTCGATTCCCGTGCCGCGGGCCACCGATCCGGACCAGGTGGCGGAGATCATGCGCAAGGCGGCGCTGGCGCACCGCGAGGTCATGAGCGAGCCGACGCCCCGGGTGTTCTTCAAGAAGGCTACCGAGAACACGATCGATTTCGATCTCGTCTGCTTCGTCGACGACATCGATGCGGCGGGCCGCGTGTCGAGCGATCTCTATTTCGAGATCTTCCGGGAACTGCGGAAGATCGGAACCCCGCCGCCGGAAGCGGTCTCCTCAGGCAAGGAATCTGACGACGCAGCCGAGAAGCCGGCTCCGGCGGAGCAGGGTGAGGACGAAGCCTTAACCCTTCTCAAGGATAAATCGCCGGCATGAAACATCATGCCCTCCTTGTGCTCTCGGCGCTCGCGCTGGCTGCGTGCCAAAGCGAGCCCCGCCGTCCTGCGGTCAACCAGACCCCGAGCTTCTATCTCTCCATGGCGAGCGCCGACGCGGTCGTGGACTCGGCCGCGGCGCGCGACATGATCAGCGTCTATCGGCGCAACAAGGGGTTGGGGCCGCTCGCGATCGATCCCGATCTGCAGGCGGCCGCGGAAGCCGAGGCGAAGACGATGGCGGCCGCCGACCGGCCGAGTTCCGCCGATGCCTTCAAGGCCCGTCTGGCCTCGGCCGGGTTCAAGGCGCCGGCCGCCAATGTCTCGGCCGGCTATCACACGGTGGCGGAAGCCTTCTCCGGCTGGCGGGAAAGCCCGCAGCACAACCAGGTGCTCCTCGATTCCCGGGCGACGCGTATCGGGATCGCCACGGCCTACCGGCCGAATTCCAAGTACAAGGTCTACTGGGTGCTGGCCGTCGCGGCGGACCGCTGAGGCGAAAGCCGTTGACGCGATGACCCTGCAACCCTATAGCCACGCTCATGGTCATCGCCCGCCAGCACTCCTCCCGACGCCGTGCCTTCCTGAAGGCCGGTTCGGTCGTGCGCGCGTGAATCCATAGCCCACGACAACACGCCGAACCTGGCCGCTGGAGCGGTCAGTCCCTGTCGGCCTGAGCCTCCGGCCTTTCCCTTCCGGAGGTTTTCCATGTACGTCCATCCCGCCTTCAAGACCGATCCTGCCGCTTCCAGGGCGTTCCTGACCGAGCGCGGCTTCGGCACGCTCGTCGCCGTCGGCGACACCTATCCCATGGCGGCGCACGTGCCCTTCCTGTTCGCCCCGTCGGACGGGGGAGGGCGGATCGAGCTGCACGTGGCCCGCGCCAATCCGATCCACGCCATCATCGCCGGCAATCCGAACGTGCTGCTCGCCTGCACCGGGCCGGACGCTTACGTCTCACCCGATTGGTATGGATCTCCGAACCAGGTGCCGACCTGGAACTACATCGCGGTCCACGCGACCGGACGGGCGCGGATCATGGACGGGGGCTGGCTGCCGGGGCATCTGGAGCGCCTCTCGGGTGCCTTCGAGGCCTGGTACCCGAAGGTGCCCTGGACGATGGACAAGGTGGATCCGCAGCGGATTGCCGCTATGGTGAAAGCCATCGTCGGGATCGCCATCGAGGTCGAGACCATTGAGGGCAACTGGAAGCTCGGGCAGCACAAGGGCCGCGACGATCACGAAGGCGCGGTGGCCAGCCTGCGCGCGACCGGAAGCTCGGCCTCGGCTGCCGTCGCCGATCTTATGGACCAGGTTCGCGGCATCGGGCGTGGCTGAACAGAACCCGAGCTGCGCCGTTATTCCGTATATCGTCTCGAGGTAGCGCCCCCATGTGGCTGATCCGTCTCTATGCCCGCGTTCTGGGCCAGCTCGGTTCCGATCTTCGCGTCGGGGCCCTCCTGGCCGCCGCCAACGTGGCGCTCGCCATCTCGGCCTTCGCCGAGCCGATCCTCTTCGGGCGCATCATCGACGTTCTCACCCGGGCACAGTCCCCAGGGGCGGCGCCGATCACCTTCGGGACCCTGACGCCCCTGATCGTCGCCTGGATAGCCTTCGGGTTCTTCTCGATCGGGGCCGGCGCCCTCGTGGCGCTTCACGCCGACCGGCTCTCTCACCGCCGCCGGCTGGCGGTGGTGGCCAATTATTTCGAGCACGTTCTCGAGCTGCCGCTCGCGTTCCACACCTCGACTCATTCGGGCCGCGTCCTGAAGGTGATGCTCGAAGGGTCGAACGGCATGTCCTGGCTCTGGCTCGGCTTCTTCCGCGAGCACCTGGCGGCCCTGGTCGCCCTCGTGGTGCTGCTGCCGCTGACGGTTTTTCTCAACTGGCGCCTGGGTCTGCTGCTCGTCGCGCTCGTCATCGTCTTCACGATCCTGACCACCATCGTGCTGCGCAAGACCGAAAGCCTGCAGGGCTCGGTGGAGCGCTATCACTCGAATCTGGCGGAGCACGCCTCCGACGCCCTCGGCAACGTTCCGGTGATCCAGTCCTTCACGCGCGTCGAGGCGGAGACGCGCTCGCTGCGCACCATCATCAACCAGCTTCTCCAGGCGCAGAATCCCGTCCTGTCGTGGTGGGCGCTCGCCTCGGTGGCGTCGCGCGCCTCGGCCACCATCACGGTCACGGCGATCTTCCTCGTCGGCACGTGGCTCCATCTCAACGGGCTCGCCACCATCGGCGAGGTGGTCATGTTCATGAGCATGGCCACCATGCTGATCGGACGCCTGGAGCAGGCCGTGAGCTTCATCAACCAGCTCTTCATGCAGGCGCCGAAGATGCGGGAATTCTTCGAGATCCTCGACACGGCGCCGGTCGTGCACGACAAGCCCAACGCCAAGAACGTCGAGCGCTTCGCCGGCGCCGTCGCGTTCGAGAGCGTGAGCTTTTCCTATGACGGCAAGCGCTCCGCCGTGCAGGACGTGACCTTCACGGTGCAGCCCGGCGAGAACGTGGCGCTCGTGGGATCCACCGGCTCCGGCAAGTCCACCACGCTGGGGCTGCTGCACCGCGCCTTCGACCCGCAATCGGGCTGCATCCGCATCGATGGAGACGACATCCGCGACGTGACGCTCGCGTCCCTGCGCCGCAACATCGGCGTCGTGTTTCAGGAGCCGATGCTGTTCGCGCGCTCGATCCGGGAGAACCTTCAGGTCGGACGGCCCGACGCGACGGACGAGGAGATGATCCAGGCGCTTGAGCGCGCCCAAGCGATCGAGTTCATCACCCGGCAGGCCGACGGTCTCGACACCGTCATCGGCGAGCGCGGGCGCTCGCTCTCCGGCGGCGAACGCCAGCGTCTCTCCATCGCCCGCGCGCTTCTCAAGAACCCGCCGATCCTGATCCTCGACGAGGCCACGAGCGCGCTCGATGCCGCCACCGAGCAGAAGCTCCAGAAGGCGCTCGACGAAGTGATGCGAGGCCGCACGACCTTCGTGATCGCGCACCGGCTCGCGACGATCCGCAACGCTGACCGCATCCTCGTTTTCGACCAGGGGCGCATCATCGAGACCGGCACCTTCGACGAGCTCGTGGCGAGGGGCGGCCGTTTCGCGGATCTTGCCAAAGCGCAGTTCATGGCGTCGGAGGAGAAGCCCAAAAGGGTCCGTAAGCCCACATTGGTGCCTGCCGAGCAGGCCTGAACACCGTTCCGCGAGGTGACCGATGGCCAAGGCGTCCCAGAAACTGTCGATCCCCGGCTGGTCGGGATCCGTGAGCGCATCGCAGCGCAAGGTGAACGGCGTCCTGGTCCACTACGTCGAAGCCGGCGACGCGGAGGCGCCTCTCGTCGTGCTCCTGCACGGCTTTCCGGACTTCTGGTGGGGCTGGCGCCACCAGATCGGCCCGCTGGCGGATGCGGGCTTTCGCGTCGTCGCGCCGGACCAGCGCGGCTACAACCTCAGCGGCAAGCCTCTCGGACCGCGCGCCTACGATCTCGATATCCTGGCCACGGACGTTCTGGCCCTGGCCGAGGCCCTGGGGTCGACGCGGACCCGTCTCGTGGGGCACGATTTCGGCGGGCTCGTCGCCTGGCAGGCCGCGAGCCGGAACCCGGAGCGGGTGGAGCGGCTCGGCATCATCAATGCGCCCCACCCCGAAGTGGTCGGCGCCTACATGCTCCGCCACCCGACCCAGATGATGCGCAGCCTCTATGCCGGCTTCTTCCAGCTGCCCTTCATGCCGGAGGCGGTTCTGTCCGCGGCCGATTACACGGTAATGCGGCAGGCCCTGACCGGGAGCAGCCAGCAGAACGTCTTCTCGCCGGATGATCTGGAGCGCTACCGGCAGGCCTGGGCGGAGCCCGGAGCTCTGACGGCCATGCTCAACTGGTACCGGGCTCTTCCTCTCAGGTCGCAGCTCGACGACCCGCGCGTCCATGTCCCCGCGCTCGTCATCTGGGGGCTGCGCGACCGCTTCCTCGAGAAGGGGCTGGCGGACGAGAGCCTCGCGCTCTGCGACGAGGGGCAGTTCCTCGGGTTCGATCGCGCCTCTCACTGGGTGCAGCTCGAGGAGGCACCGGCCGTCAACGCGGCGCTCGCCGCCTTCCTGAAAGCTGAGCCTCGTCCAGCTTCCGGGCGATCGCCAGCGGCGTGATCCTGAGCGCCGTGATCCGGTTGCGCGACTTGCGCAGCACCTGGAACCGGAAACCGTGGAAGGTGAAGATCTGGCCGGTGTCGGGAATGGCCTGCGCCTCATGGATCACGAGACCCGCGATGGTCGTGGCCTCCTCGTCAGGGAGGTTCCAGTCCATGGCCCGGTTGAGGTCGCGGATCGGCACCGATCCGTCCACGTTCACCGACCCGTTCGGCTGCGGCCGGACGCCCTGCACCGACAGGTCGTGCTCGTCCTTGATGTCGCCGACGATCTCCTCAAGGATGTCCTCGAGCGTCACGAGGCCCATCACCTCGCCATACTCGTCGACCACGAGGGCGAAATGGGTCTTCTTGGCCAGGAACGCCTTCAGCTGGTCGCGGAGCGAGGTCGTGTCCGGCACGAACCAGGTTTCCAGCGCAATGGCCTCGACCTTCAGGGCGCTGGCGTCGCCGCCGACCGCGTCGAGCGCGCGCAGCAGGTCCTTCGCGTGCAGGACGCCGACGATGTTCTCCTGGCTGCCGCGCCAGAGCGGCATGCGCGTATAGGGCGAGGACAGGACCTCG
Source organism: Pseudomonadota bacterium (assembly GCA_023426505.1). Taxonomy (GTDB): domain Bacteria; phylum Pseudomonadota; class Alphaproteobacteria; order Rhizobiales; family Beijerinckiaceae; genus Microvirga. The sequence continues at coordinate 21,949 of JAFAAP010000075.1, read as the reverse complement.
CGCACGATCTCCTCCGACGAGAGGTCGGCGTTGATGGTGCGCATCTTGGTGCGATGGACCATCACCTCGGAGACGGTCAGGTCCTCGAGGTCGAGGAGGCCGCCGAGCATGTCGCGCTCGATCTTGGCGACGCCGCCTTCCTTGTGAAGGAGGTCGAGCTGGCCGCGGATCTCCTCCGAGGCCGAGAGAATCGGGGTGTTCTCGCCGATGCGGATGCCGAAGGGCAGCAGCATGAGGCGCACGAGCCGCTCGATGGCGAGCGCCAGCGGCCCGATCACGGCCACGACCCAGGTCATCGGCCGCGACATGGCGAGCGACACCGTGTCCGGAGACGAGATCGCGATCGTCTTCGGCATCACCTCCGCGAAGATGATGACGAGAACCGACATGATGATGGTGGCGTAGAGCGCGCCTCCGTCGCCGAACAGCGCCACGAGCACGCTGGTTGCGAAGGCCGACACGCCGATATTGACGATGTTGTTGCCGATCAGGACCGTGCCGATGAAGCGCTCGCGCATCTGGAGCAGGCGGTTCACCAGCTTGGCGCGGGTGTCGCCGCCCTTTTCCAGGACCAGCATGCGGGAGCGGGACGCACCCGTGAACGCCGTCTCGCTGGCCGAGAAGAAGGCCGACAGGAGCAGGCAGAAGACCACCACGAGAGCGGCGAACCAGAGATCGGCGGCGGAATCTTCAATCATGGTCGTGACGGGGTGATCTCATCCTGCAGGAAGGCGCGGACGCGTTCGACCGGGACGTCGCGGGCGATGAAGCTCTGCCCGATGCCGCGGGCCAGGATGAAGGTGAGGGCGCCGCCCTTCACCTTCTTGTCCTGCGCCATGGCGTCGAGGAGATCGTCCACCGTGCCGCACCCGCCGGGAACCTGGCTCAGGCGGGTGGGAAGGCCGACGGCGCCAAGATGCGCCTCGACCCGGCCGGCATCCGCCTCGTCGCATAGGCCGAGCGCTACGGAGAAGCGGAAGGCCTGGGCGAGCCCGACGGCGACGCCCTCCCCATGAACGAGGCGGGCGGAGTCGTAGCGGGTGATGCGCTCCAGCGCATGGCCGAAGGTATGGCCGAGATTGAGAAGCGCACGGTCGCCCTCCTCCCGCTCGTCGCGGACCACCACGGCCGCCTTGGACCGGCAGCTCTGCGCCACGGCCTCGTCGCGTTCGGGGCCGCCTGCGAAGACGCCCCGCCAGTTCTTCTCGCACCAGTCGAAGAAGGCGGGGTCGTCGATCAGGCCGTATTTCACCACCTCGGCATAGCCGGCGCGCATCTCGCGAAGGGGCAGGCTGTCCAGCAGCGCCGTGTCGGCGAGGACCAGGCTCGGCTGGTGGAACGCCCCGACGAGGTTCTTGCCGTGGCGGGAATTGATGCCGGTCTTGCCGCCGACGGAGGAATCGACCTGCGACAGGAGGGTGGTGGGGATCTGGACGAAGCGCATGCCCCGGCGCACGACCGCCGCCGCGAAGCCCGCGAGGTCGCCGATGACGCCGCCGCCCAGGGCCACCACGAGATCGCCCCGCTCGATCTTCACCGCAAGGACCGCGTCGCAGACCTGTTCGAGGGAGGCGTAGGATTTCGTCGCCTCGCCCGGCGGCAGGGCGATGGTGGCGGTGCGGAGCCCGTTCTGCTCGAGCGAGCCCGCGAGCGCGGCGGCGTAGAGGGGGCCCACGTTCTCGTCCGTCACGATGGCGGCCGCGCGGGCGCCGAGCGCCGCGATGCGCCGTCCCGCCTCGCCGAGGAGGCCGCGCCCGACATGGATGTCGTAGGCCCGGTCGCCGAGAGGCACCGGAACCGTGATGGCGGATGCCTCAGGCATTCTGGCCGCTGCGCCGTTCAATGGGGGAACTCCCGTCTTTGTCGAGCCACTCGGAGAGGGCTTTGATGGTCTCGGCCACGACCCGGTCGTGAGGCGCCTCGTGGGACTCCACCGTCAGGTCGGCCAGGGCATAGACCGGATGGCGCTTCTCCATGAGCTGGCGCATGGTGCCTTCCGGATCCGGGTTCTGGAGCAAGGGGCGGGTGGCGCGCTTGCGCACGCGGCGCATCAGCACCTCGAGATCGGCCCGCAGCCAGATCGAGATGCCGTTCTCGGCGACCCGGGCGCGGGTCTCCTCGTTCATGAAGGCGCCGCCGCCGGTGGCGAGCACCATCGGCCCCTCCTGCAGGAGCCGGGCGATCACGCGCCGCTCGCCGTCCCGGAAATGCGCCTCGCCGTGGATCGCGAAGATGTCCGGGATCGACATCCCGGCCGCAGCCTCGATCTCGTTGTCGGCGTCGCGGAACGGCAGGCCGAGTTTCTGCGCAAGCCTGCGGCCCACGGTACTTTTCCCGGCGCCCATGAGGCCGACGAGCACGATGGATCGCACACCGAGCCGGCGGCTGATCGGATGGCCGCCACGGCTTCCTGTGTCCTGCCCGCCGTCTTCATCGAGCGAATTGAAGCGGCTGATATTGTTCATGCGTCAGTCCTAGCATGGCGCCGGGGCCGTGTCACAAGGGCGTTATCCTAAGCACCCACTGGAACTTGCGCTGGGGAAGGGCTTGCCTTCAGGGCCCATGCATGGTTGTACCGGGAAGCGTTTCGAAAGGCTTCCGTCCCAGTGCCGACACTCTTCCGGTTCCTTATTGTCGTCGCCATCCTGGCCGGTCTCGGCTTTGCGGCCATGTTCGCCCTGGCAACCCTCGTCGAGCCGCAGCCCCGGGAGATCACGGTCCCGATCCCGAGCAATCGCCTGCCCGCCTCCTCATGAGCGGCGCCCGCCACGCCAGCCTCTTCCTGGACATGCTCGCCGCCGAGCGCGGCGCCTCGAAGAACACGCTCGATGCCTATCGTCGCGATCTCGAGGACTACCTGGCCTATCTGGCCGAGGCTAAAGCCTCCCCCGATGCGGCGACCTCCACGACGGTGCGCGGCTTCATGGCGAGCCTCGAGGAGCGGGGCCTCAAGGCCACCTCGGCGGCGCGCCGGCTCTCCGCCGTGCGCCAGTTCCATAAGTTCCTCTACGTGGAAGGCTATGCCCCGGCCGACCCGACGGCGGCCGTCTCGGCGCCGAAGCGGGGCCGTGCGCTGCCCAAGGTCCTGTCGGTCGATCAGGTCGACAAACTCCTCCAGGTCGCCCATGAGGGCGCCGCCAATCCGGAGGCCGCGCCGGGCGAGCGCCTCAATGCCCTGCGGATGGCCTGCCTGCTCGAACTCCTCTACGCCACGGGCTTGCGCGTCTCCGAATTGGTCGCGTTGCCCCGCAGCGCGGCAAAGACCCGCGAGCGCTTTCTCGTGGTGCGCGGCAAGGGCGCGAAGGAGCGGCTGGTTCCTCTGACGGATGCCGCCAAGGAGGCGGCCGCGGCCTATCTGGCGGCGCTGGAGCAGCAGGGGAAGACGGCAGGACCCTGGCTCTTTCCGGCCGACAGCGAGAGCGGCCACCTGACGCGCCAGGCCTTCGCGCGGGACCTGAAGGCGCTCGCCGGCGCGGCCGGGCTCAGGTCCGACAAGGTCAGCCCGCACGTCCTGCGACACGCCTTCGCGAGCCATCTGCTCCAGAACGGCGCGGACCTGCGCATCGTGCAGGAACTCCTCGGCCATTCCGACATCTCGACGACCCAGATCTACACCCATGTCCTCGACGAGCGCCTGAAGAGCATGGTGCGGGACCTGCACCCCCTAGCATCCGGCGATTCCTGAGGCGGTCGCCGGGAGAGGTTCAGAGGCCCCGCTTCTTGAGCCAGGCCTGCATTTCGGCGATTTCCCGCTCCTGTTCGCGGATCACGTCGGCGGCCCATTTGCGGGTCTGCTCGTCCTTGCCGTGCTCCAGGAGCACCTTCGCCATGTCGATCGCCCCTTGATGGTGGGGAATCATGCCGCGTACGAAATCGACGTCGGCGTCGTTTGAGAACGGAATGTCCATATTGCGGTGCATCTTGGCATTCGCATCGCGGTAGGCCTTCGTGGCCGGCGTATCGGCCGCCGGAGCGGAAGGGGCCGGCATGGAATGGCCCGAATGCCCGCCGTGTTGGGTGCCTTGAGCGATGGCGAGCGACGGCGCGGCGATTGCGGCCACGATGGCGAGAAGGCGAATGTACATTGAGAGTCTCCATGGCTTCGACCACGAGGGTCTGGGCGGGTAAGGGCAGGTGCTTCTACTGAGCGCGAACGGGGATCGGCTCGGCCTGGTAGCCGGCTTCGCGCACCACCTGCAGGATCGCCGCTTCGGTCTCGCCGGACGACACCCTGATCTCGCGCCGCTCCAGATCAGCCTCCACCCGAGCGGCTTCGTCGACGGTTCGGATCGCCCGCGTCACGGCACCGAGACAGCCGCCGCATTTCATGTCGGGAACGTGAATGACATACATGGTCGGTACCCTCATTCTGTCAGGTCCCGACCTTCATGGACCTTCCTACGGTGGGAAGGTCAAGCGCCTTTCCGGAGGGAGTCGGCTGGCTGCTTACCGCCGCTTGAGCAGGAAGACGCCCTGCTGGCCGAGCAGGTTCCAGGCCCACCACGGCAGGGTCACCCGCACGGGGCTTCCGCCCGCGTCGAGAGCCACCGCCTTCTCCATCTCGGCCCCGACCTCGCCGCAGAGCTCGACGAAGTCGCGGATGGTGCAGAAGTGGATGTTGGGCGTGTCGTACCAGGAATAGGGCATGTTCCGGGTCACCGGCATGCGGCCCCGCAGGAAGAGGTCGAGACGCACGCTCCAATGCCCGAAATTCGGAAACGACACGATGGCGCGCCGGCCGATGCGCAGCAGGTTTTCCAGCACGACCTTGGGCTGGCGGGTCGCCTGGATGGTCTGGGACAGGATGACGTAGTCGAAGGCATCGTCCGGGTAGTCGGAAAGGTCCGTGTCCGCGTCGCCCTGGATCACCGGGAGGCCTTTCGCGAGGCACGTGTTCACGCCCTCCCGGGAGAGTTCGATGCCGCGCCCGTCTACGCCCCTGCGATCGCGCAGCAGCGCCAGGAGCGAACCATCGCCGCAGCCGACGTCGAGAACCCGGGAGCCCGGCTCCACCATGTCGGTGACGAGCAGGAAATCGAGGCGGTGGCCGGCATGGTCCTCGGTGGGTGCGAGAAGGGTAGCCGTCATCCAATCCCCCGGACCCGCGCGGCCGCGTCGATAAAGCCCTTGGCGGCGGCGAACATTTCGGGCTCGTCGAGCAGGAAGGCGTCGTGACCCTTGTCGCTCTCGACCTCGACGAAGCCCACGGATGCAGCGGCCGCGTTGAGCGCATGGACGATGGCGCGGGAATCGGAGGTCGGGAAGAGCCAGTCGGACGTGAAGGAGATCACGCAGAACCGCGTCGCCGATCCCTTGAACGCCTTGGCCAGGCTGCCGCCGTGCTCGGCCGCCAAGTCGAAATAGTCCATGGCGCGCGTGACGTAGAGGTAGGAATTGGCATCGAAGCGCTCCACGAACGAGACCCCCTGGTAGCGCAGGTAGCTCTCGATCTGGAAATCCGCATCGAACGAGAAGGTCGGGGCGTTGCGGTCCTGGTAGTTGCGACCGAACTTCCGGTGCAGGGCCATCTCGGACAGATAGGTGATGTGCGCGCCCATGCGGGCGACCGCGAGGCCCTTCGCGGGCCGCGTCCCCTCCACGAGATACCGGCCTCCGCGCCAGTCGGGATCGGCCATGACGGCCTGGCGCCCGACCTCGTGAAACGCGATGTTCTGGGCCGAGTGCCGCGCCGCGGTGGCGATCGGCAGGGCGGAGAACACCCGGTCGGGATAGCTCGCGGCCCATTGCAGCACCTGCATGCCGCCCATGGAGCCGCCGACGACGCAGAACAGGCTCTCGATGCCGAGGCGGTCGACGAGCGCGGCCTGGGCCCGCACCATGTCCCGGATGGTCACGACCGGAAAGTCGAGGGCGTAGGGCCGGCCGGTCGCCGGATTGGTGGAGGCCGGGCCTGTCGTTCCCATGCAACCGCCGATCACGTTGGCGCAGATCACGAAGAACCGGTCCGTGTCTACGGGCTTGCCTGGCCCGACCATAGTGGTCCACCAGCCCGGCTTGCCGGTCACGGGGCTGACGTTCGCGACGTGCTGGTCGCCGGTGAGCGCATGGCAGATCAGGACCGCGTTGGACTTGTCGGCATTGAGCCGGCCGTAGGTCTGGTATGCGATCTGCCAGGGTCCAAGCGGAATGCCTGCATCCATCACGAGGGGTTCGTCCGCGCCGAGGCGCGCCACGAGGCTCGACGGATCGTCGACCTGGCTGCGCGGCTCCGGGGGAAGAGAGATGCTGGACATGAAAACTGACGAACGCGTTCGATCTGGCGAACACCGGTAGTTCGCCCGGGCCGGGCCGTCAACGAACATAAAGCCTCACGGAAGGCTTGGCACGGCAGCCAAGGGCTGCGAAAGAAGGGCACCCCTGTTCAGGATCGCTGCCCATGTCCGCTGAAGCGCCCGTTCCGTCCCTCGCCGAGCTGCGCCAGGAGATCGACCGTATCGACGAGTCCATGCACCGGCTCCTCATGGAGCGCGGCACCATCATCGACCGCCTCATCTCGGTGAAGAAGACCTCCGAGTCCGGCTCCGCGTTCCGGCCGGGCCGCGAGGCCTCCATGATGAAGGCTCTCGCGGAGCGCCACCAGGGCCTCCTGCCTCTGGACACGGTGGAGAGCATCTGGCGCGTCATCATCGCGACCTTCACCTATGTGCAGGCGCCGTATTCCGTTCATGCGGACGTCTCGGCCGGCGACGCGCCCATGCGCGACTCGGCCCGGTTCCATTTCGGCTTCACGGTTCCCTACCTCATGCATCCGAGCGCCGCAGCCGTCATCGAGGCGGTGGCCTCCTCGCGCGGGGATCTCGGCATTTTCCGCATCGACCAGGGAGCGACCAGCGGCGCCTGGTGGCGCACCCTCGCCGACCGGGACCGGCCGAAGATCATCGCCCGTCTGCCCTTCATCGAGCGGCCGGACCATCCGGCCGGCACCCCGGTCTTCGTGATCTCGAAGCCGCTGGCCGATGCCTCGATGCGCGACGTGGTGCTCTATGCGGCCCAGTTCGAGCGCTGGCACCGGGGCGCGAACGAGGCGGTTGCCGGGCTCGGCGGCGAGGTGGTGGCAAGCGCCGCCGACGCCAACGGCCTATCGGAGCTCATCGCGGTGCCGGGAACGGTCGAGCCGTCCCGGCTGCAGGAATCCCTGACACGCGCGGGCGCCAGCCTGTCGCAGCTGGTCGAGGTCGGGAGCCATGCCGAACGTTTCCGCGTGAAATGAGCGCCGAGCTGCGCTAGAGCCTTCCCGATATGTCCTTCCGTTTGCAGGAACCTTAGAATTATGGCCGCCCGTCCCGAACCCCGTCCCGGCGTGATGCAGATCGAGGCCTATGTGCCCGGCAAGAGCAAGGCCGGAGCCGGGGTCGTGAAGATCCACAAGCTCTCGTCCAACGAAACGCCCCTCGGCCCCTCGCCGAAGGCCATCGAGGCCGTTCGGGCGATGGACCATTTCGAGCTCTATCCCGACGGTTCCGCCACCGCCCTGCGGGAGGCGATCGCGGCGAAGTACGGCCTCGACCCGGCCCGCATCATCTGCGGCGCGGGCTCCGACGAACTCCTGTCCCTGATCACCAACACCTATGTGGGGCCGGGCGACGAGGGCCTCTTCTCGGAGCATGGCTTCCTCGTCTACAAGATCGCCATCCTGGCGGCGGGCGGCGTGCCCGTGGTGGCGCCCGAGAAGGACTATCATGCGGACGTGGACGCACTTCTCGCGCGCGTGACGCCCAAGACCAAGATCGTGTTCCTGGCCAATCCCAACAACCCGACCGGCACCTATCTGCCGTTCAACGAGGTCAAGCGCCTGCATGCGGGCCTGCCGCCGCACGTGGTGCTCGTGCTCGACGCGGCCTATGCCGAATACGTCCGCCGCAACGACTACGAGTCGGGGCTCGAACTCGTCGCCACGGCCGACAACGTGGTGATGACCCGCACCTTCTCGAAGATCTACGGGCTCGCCAATCTCCGTCTCGGCTGGATGGTGGGACCGGCCCACATCATCGATGCGGTCAACCGCATCCGCGGCCCGTTCAACATCAACGGCCCGGCCATGGCGGCCGGGATCGCGGCGATCCAGGACGATGCTCATGTGGGCAGGGCCATCGCTCACAACGAGCAGTGGCTGGCCTGGCTCACGAAGGAGATCGAGGCGCTGGGCCTCAAGGTGACGCCCAGCGTCGGCAACTTCCTGCTGATCCATTTTCCGAAGGAAGCCGGCAAGACCTCGAAGGAGGCGGACGCCTTCCTGACGGGCCGCGGGCTGATCCTGCGCCGGATCGATGCCTATGGCCTGCCGGATGCCTTGCGCCTGACCATCGGCGACGAGGAGGCGAACCGTCTCGTGGTCGAGGCCCTGCGCGACTTCCTGAGCGGCCGGACGTCCCATGCCTGAGCGCCTCGGTCCCCCGCGGGCGACGCCGCTCTTCGGTCGCGTCGCCCTGATCGGCCTCGGGTTGATCGGGTCGTCGATCGCCCGCGCCGCGAGGCATCTCCACCTGGCAGGCACGATCGTGGCGATCGACCGCAGCGAGGAGACGCTCGCCCGCGTGCGCGAACTCGGCCTTGCAGACGAGGTGACGGCGGATGCCGCGGCCGGCGTCCGGGGTGCGGATCTCGTCATCCTGTGCGTTCCGGTGGGAGCATGCGGGGCCGTGGCGGAGGCCATGAGGCCCGGCCTCAAGCCGGGCTCCATCGTGTCCGACGTCGGCTCGGTGAAGAAATCCGTGCTCGCGCAGGTCGAGCCGCATCTGCCCGAAGGCGTGCATTTCGTTCCGGCCCATCCGGTCGCCGGCACGGAGCATTCGGGACCTGATGCGGGCTTCTCGACGCTGTTCCACAATCGCTGGTGCATCCTGACCCCGCCCGACGGCGCGGACGAGGCGGCGGTGGAGCGGGTGCGCGAATTCTGGGCCGCCGTGGGCTCGAACGTGGAGATCATGAGCGCGCAGCACCACGACCTCGTGCTCGCCATCACGAGCCACGTGCCGCACCTGATCGCCTACAACATCGTCGGAACGGCGGCCGACCTGGAGACCGTCACGCAATCCGAGGTGATCAAGTTCTCTGCCGGCGGCTTCCGCGACTTCACCCGCATCGCCGCCTCCGACCCGACCATGTGGCGCGACATCTTCCTCCACAACAAGGAGGCGGTGCTGGAAATGCTGGGCCGCCTCAACGAGGACATCGCGTACCTCGCCCGCGCCATCCGCTGGGGCGAGGGCGACAAGCTCTTCGAGCTCTTCACCCGCACCCGGGCGATCCGGCGCGGGATCATCTCGGAAGGCCAGGACGCGCCCGAGCCGGATTTCGGCCGCCGCCGCGGCGATCAATAGATCGGGGCGATCAGTAGATCGCCGGCAGGGTGATGTTGGGAATGACGAACGGACCGAAGGCGAGGCGTCCGTTCTCCAGCCGGACCGGCGGCAGGGGCGAGAGGGCGGGGCGGCCGTTGGCCTGCTGACCCGGTGCGGCTCCGCCCTGGCCCAGGAGCGCGCTCAGGAGCGCCCCGTTGCGGCGGCCCATCACGTTGTCCAGAAGCCCGTCGAGGCCTGCCGCCGCGAGGGTGAGCTGACCGGCCGGCCGGTGCATCTCGTCGAGCCGCAGCTCGCCCTTGGCCTCGGCGCGGCGCGATCCCTTCGCCAGCGACAGCATCAGCACGTCGAGCTTGCCGCCGGCGCTGCGCCAGCGCTCCAGCTCCTCGGCGATCGGCCGTCCGCGAAAGCCCTCGGCCTGCGTGACCGTCAGATCGGAATCGATATCCGTTCGCTCCGAACCGCCCACGAGGGCATCGAGCACCGGGATGGCGGTCTGCCTGATTGAAAGGGCCGCATCATAAGCCTTCTCGGCGCTGCGGGAGGGATTGGGCCTCACATGCAGCTCCAGATGCTGGCCCGAGGTCGCGATCTCGCCGGGAGCCAGTCCAGCGACCGTGACGCGCGGCGCCTCGGCCACCAGGGACAGGCGCCGGAAGCCGTTCTGCTCCGCATGGAAGCTCGTCTGCAGGAGATCCCACGAACCCTGGACGGTGACCTGCCCGTCCGTGACCTTCAGCGGACCCTCGATCTCCGTGATGATGAAGCGCGGCTGATAGACCTGAGCCACCGATTCGACCCGGCCGAGGGAGGCCGTCACGGCGCCCTGCTTGAGGCTGAGGCTGTTGCAGATCAGCTCGATCCGGAACGGATAGCCCGCGATGGTGCGATCCTGGCAAGTCCATTGCCGGCCGGCGCGCGCCTCCGTCGCGAACCAGGCGTCCACGGCCTCGCTCGCACGGTTGCGGATCACAAACCAGGCCGCGCTCCAGCCGACCGCGATCAGGAGTAGCAGGACGAAAGGCGTGTAGAGCCAGAAACGGCTATAGCGTGCGGTTCCGGCAGGTACGGCTTCATCCATCCATGTTTCTCCTGTTGTGTCGGCCCTTGCTACCTGCTAGCGCCCGAAGCAGGCAAGGTTCGGGCGCATGGGCTGATATGGACAATCCCGACGATCTGTGGGTTTTCGGCTACGGCTCGCTCATGTGGCGGCCCGGGTTTCCCTACCTCGAGCGCCGCCATGCGCACCTGTTCGGCTACCACCGCTCGCTCTGCATCTTCTCCCATGTTCATCGGGGTACGCCCGACAATCCGGGTCTGGTGCTGGGGCTCGATCGCGGCGGGCGCTGCCACGGCGTCGCGTTCCGGGTCGCGGCCCACGAGGTCGAGGCCACGGTCCATTACCTGAGGGAGCGGGAGCAGGCCACCGCCGTCTATTTGGAGCGCCGCCTTCCGGTGCGGGTCGGAGCGGGCGAGACCGTCAGAGCGCTTGCCTACGTGGCGGATCGCAGGCACCCGCAATATGCCGGGCGGCTTTCCTTCGACGAGGTCCTGCGGCTCGTCCGGCAGGGACAGGGAGTCTCGGGCGCCAACCCCGATTACGTTCGCTCGACCCACGAGCATCTGTTGGGAATGGGGATCGTCGACCCGCTGCTGGAGCGCATCACCGCGTCGCTGTCTTAAGACGCGCGGCTTTCATCTTCGCGAAGGTCCTCGACGATGGCTTGGCGGCGGGTGTCGCTGTCGGCGAGGCGGTGCACATGCATCTCGGTCGCGCCCCGGGCCTGGACCTTGGCGAACCAGCGGGCTCTCGCCTGCTGGCTCGGATGCGATCCGGCCGTCGCCACGTCGACCACCTGGGCGGTGCCGCCCTCGTCTCGGCGCACGGCCAGGATGACGGCATTGGTGACGCCCAGAACTTCCGTCTCGGTGAACGGATGGATGCCGACGATGTAGCGCCGCCCGGAGCGTCCGCGCCATGAACTCAGGGCCGGTGCCGAGTGGAGACCCGCCGTGGCCCGCAAACTTTCCTCACGCACGTCAGCCCTCCGCGTCCGATCCTGACGGAGATCCCGCATGGCCATCGACCATGATATGGTACGCTTGTTCGCCATTTGTTCCTAATGTAAGGAGCCTGAGGCGGAACGTCAAGGACGCGTCAAACTGTTGTGATGTCAGGCTTTGGACAAGCTGGAGGCGGATTCCGGGCGAATCTCCAGGCCGAGTTCGGCGCAGCCCTCGGCCAGGAGCCTGTTCGAGGCGGACTCGATGGCGTCCTGCATCTGCCGGAAGAAGACGTCCCGAGGAAGACCGGGCGGGATCGGATCGAGGATTTCGACGCGAATCGTGCCGGGGCGGCGGATGAAGCGGCGGCGCGGCCAGTAGAGGCCGGAGTTCAGCGCGATCGGCAGGCAGGTCACGCCGAGGTTCTGGTAGAGGTGGGCCACGCCGAACTTGTAGGCCGGGGGAGCGCCCGCAGGCCGGCGCGTTCCTTCGGGAAAAATGATGATCTGGCGCCCGTGCTTGGCCTCTTCCCTGGCCCGCGCCGTCATCTGGATCAGGGCCTGGGAGCCCGCCTTGCGGTTCACCGGCACCGAGCCTCCCTTCCAGGCATACCAGCCAAAGAACGGGATCCACATCAGTTCCCGCTTCAGGATGAAGGCCGGATCGTCGAAGAAGGGCACCAGCGCGAAGGTCTCCCACAGGGACTGGTGCTTGGCGGCCGCCAGGAAGCCGCCGGCCGGGATCTTCTCCTGGCCCCGCACCTCGATCCTCGTTCCGGCGATCACCCGCAGGAGCCAGAGCGACGAGCGCGCCCAGAGCTTCACGCCGCCGAGGAAGGTTTTGCGCGGCACCAGCATCCAGGGAAGCAGGATGATCAGCCAGAAGACGAGGTTCACGTAGAACGCGACGTTGAACAGCAGGGAGCGGAGAAGGAGCATGGCTTCGACGAAAAAGGAATAAAGCGGAGCCCTCAGGCTCCGCGGCAGCCCACCTTGTAGAGCATTTTCCGGCGACGGGAATGCGGTTTGTCGCCAAAATAGCGGCCGGCTCCGAAAGCGCGTCGCTCAGGCTGGCGCCATCAGCGCCATTGCGTCTCGGCGGAAACGTGCTGGATCGGCCGGTTCATGATCTGGACGACCGGGGAGCGCTCCGGATCGTCCTCGAAACGGGTCCGCACCCAGACCGCCAGGAACTTCAGGTACTCGATGCCGAGGACCCGGGCCGTCGAGGCATTGCGCCACCACTCGTGCGGGTCGATCGTCGCGGCGACCGGGTAGGGGATCTTCTGCAGGTTCGGCAGGGTGTGCTCGAGTTCCACGAGGGTGCGCGGCATGTGATAGTTCGAGGTCACCACGATCAGGGCGTCGAACCCGTTCCGCTCGGCCCAGCGCCGGGTCTCGATGGCATTGCCGATGGTGTTGCGCGCCCGATAGTCCAGGTCCACGCAGCAGTCGAAGAGGCGCCGCTGGCCGGGATTGAGACGGGCGATCTCCTCGCGGCTCGTCTTCTCGTTGACGCCGGAGATCAGCAGCCGCTTGGCATAGCCCTTGGCGAGCAGGTCGATGGCGTCGCCGATCCGCTGCGCGCCGCCCGTCATGGCGACGATGCCGTCCGCGCGGGTTTCCGGCTTCTGCTCGAAGCGGTCGAGGGAGTAGACGAAGCAGAGAAAGCCCAGGAATCCAAGGATGATCCCTGCCGCAGCCGCATAGAACGCCCATCCGAGCATACGCATGACCCATGAACGCCTGGCGGGAGCGGTCGATCCCGACATACTCCAGCCCCAGCCCAAGGCTTCACCCGTCTCTCTGGCGCTCAGCGTCGCCCAACTCTGCGTTCGCGAGGTCATCACGGTCGAGGATAATGCAGAATGCGGCAATGGAGAGGCAACCCGTTTTATCCACCGGTAACCATCATCCTCAACCATTTCCGTTAAGAAAGCGTCTCACCGTGAGCCGCGAGACGATTCCCGTGATGAGCGCGACCGCGAGCGCGATCAGGATCACGATCGCGTAGCCGCGCCAGCCGATGCTGAAGGAGCCGAAGAGCGCCTCGATCTGGTCGCCGGCCGGGCTGGCCCGCCAGGAGCGGGTGACGAAGCCGAGAATGATGGTCAGGACCAAGGCCGCACCGGCCCCGGCCATGCTGCCGCGCAGGCCGAGCTTGAAGAAGCGGCGCTGGAACTCGCGGGCGATGAAATCGTCGTTCGCGCCCACGAAATGGAGCACTTCCACCACCTCCCGGTTTCCGGCCATGGCCCCGCGGGTCGCGAAGGTGACGGCGAGGCCCGCCGCCACGAGGACAAGCACCACGAGACCGATCCCGATGCCGATGATGGTGTTCGCCATGGTCGAGAGCCTGGACACCCAGAGGGCGTGGTCGTCGAGGCTCGCACCGGGCACCTGCTGCCTCAGAGCTTGGCGCAGAGGCTCGAAATCGGGCTTGGCGTCGCTCTGCAGCTTGAGCACGATCAGGCGGGGGATCGGCAGGTCGTTGAAGTCCAGGCCCGTGCCGAGCCAGGGCTCCAGCAGGCGCTCGGATTCCTCGCGGGAGAAGGCCTGCGCCTCCTCGACCCCCGGCGTCTGCCGCGCCAGGGCGACCGCCTTGTCCACGTCGGCCTGGATCGAGCGCTGGGCATTGGGCCTGACCTGGATCGTGACCTCGCGGGCGATGTCCGAGCGCCATTGCTGGGAACTCGTCGCGATCAGCTCCGCGCCGCCGGCGCAGAGCGCCGCCAGGAAGGTCAGGATGGCGATGACGGCCGCGAGCGCCCGGCCGCCGGCCGAATCCACCGGAACCAGGGGCGCGTTGCGCCGAAGCGAGGCCGGCAAGGCGCGCTGCTGGCCCTGCTCCGGCGCCTGGGCTCCTGACGAGCGCGGTGCGGGAAGATCGCTCATCGGCTCACTCGTCGATGTGGAGCCGGCCGTCCCCGAGCACGAGGCGGCGGACGTTGAGCTGGTCCATGAGGCTGAAATCGTGGGTGGCGATCACCACCGAGGTGCCGAGGCGGTTCAGCTCGATGAAGAGCCGCAGCAGCCGCCGGGCGAGCGACGGGTCCACGTTGCCGGTCGGCTCGTCGGCCAGCAGAAGGTCCGGGCGCACGATCAGCGCGCGGGCGATGGCGGCGCGCTGCTTCTCGCCGCCGGAGAGCACCGGCGGCAGCATGTGCATGCGGTCGCCCAGGCCCACCCAGCGCAGGAGCTCCACCACCTCGTTGCGGTAGCTCGCCTCCTCCTTGCCCTGCACCCTCAACGGGAGGGCCACGTTCTCGTATGTGGTCAGGTGGTCGAGGAGGCGGAAGTCCTGGAACACGACGCCCATGCGGCGGCGCAGGTCCGTGAGCTCGTCCTTCGAAATCTTGGAGACGTCCTCTCCGAAGAGGGAGATCAGGCCACGGGTCGGTTTGACGGAAAGCAGGATCAGGCGCAGCAGGGTCGTCTTGCCCGCGCCCGACGGGCCGGTGAGGAACTGGAACGAATGGGGCTCGATGGAGAAGGTGAGGTCGCGCAGGACCTCCGGGCCCATGCCGTAGCGCACGCCCACATTCTCGAAATGCACGGACGGCGCCATGCCCTCGTCGAACTCGCTGTCGTAAAACGCCTTCACGCGCTCCTGAGCCATTCCTGCTGGGGTGAAAACCTGCGGCGGGCCGGGTTCCACCGCGCTTCGATTCGCAATGCTTATCGCCTCCGTCCCTGACGCGCCAACGAATCCGGGCCGTCAGCCCGCGACGGCGGGACGCGCCCACGATCCTATGGAATGGTTATCAGGGAGTGAATCGGATCGACGCGTTTCCCGTGCCGTTCGGCCGGAGAGGCGTTAAGTCCGTTTGACTTCCGGTCCGCGGCATGGTCGTGAAGAGGGACGACTTCGCAGGGCCTTCATGTCAAAGCCCTGCTCATTTTTCTGGACGGACCGACGATGACTGCCAACCCCCGCATTCGGGTTCTCTTCGACGAAAACACCATCGCCAAGCGCATCGAGGAGCTGGCCCAGCAGATCGCGAACGCGAAGCCCGAGAACCTCCTCGTGGTCGCCGTCCTGAAGGGCAGCTTCATGTTCGCAGCCGACCTGATCCGGGCGCTGCACCGCGTCGGCCTCGCGCCCCAGGTCGAGTTCGTGCACCTGTCGAGCTACCTGGACGGCACGGTCTCGTCCGGCCAGGTCACGATCCTGCGCGACGTGGAGAGCGACGTGCGCGGCCGCGACGTGCTGCTCGTGGACGACATCCTCGAATCGGGCCGCACCGTAACCTTCGCCAAGGACCTGCTCATGGCCCGGGGCGCCAAGCGCGTCTCCACGGCGGTCCTGCTGGAAAAGCCCGGCAAGCGGGCGGTGAGCATCCATGCCGACTATGTCGGCTTCACCTGCCCGGACCTGTTCGTGGTCGGCTACGGCATGGACGTGGCCCATTCGTACCGCCAGCTGCCCTTCGTGGGCGTGGTCGATCACGGCAACCAGGACCCGGACCTGTTCGACAAGCCCTGAGGTCGGGCATGCCCCGGCCCTATCCGTTGAGGTGCCAGATCGCCGCATTGAGGGCGGTCGCGTAGGTCACCCAGGCGAGATAGGGGACCAGCAGCCAGGCGGCGATCCGGTCGAGCGACCAGAAGGCCCGGATCGTCGCTAGGATCGCCACGATCAGGGCCGCGATGACGATGAGACCCGCGGCCGGACTGTGCGCGCCGAAGAACGCGAACGACCAGAGGCAGTTGAGTGCAAGCTGCACGAAGAAGGCCGTGACGGCGGCCGTGCGGCCGGGCTGTTCCTTGGGCAGCGACAGGATGCGCCAGACCGCATAGGCCATCATGACGTACAGCGTGGTCCAGACCGGCCCGAAGAGCCAGTTCGGCGGCGTGAAGCCCGGCTTCGCCAGGCCCGCATACCAGGTCGGGATGTTCGGCGTGGTTACGAGGCTCCCGGCGACGCTCACCGCCACGACCGGCAGGACCGCGATCAGAAAACGCTGTAGAGGTGGCGTCGGCCGGCCGGCCAAAGTCGATTGGCCTGGATGCATCATTCCGCAATTCCCTTTAATGGATGAGCTTCGCTGTTCTCATCCCAAACCCACCCCGCTCCCGGAGGTTCCCATGTCGTCCGATCGCCTGCAATGGTCCAAACGCAGTCTCGCCGCGCAGGCCATGGGCCATGTGGACCCGATCACGAAGGCGGTCGTGCCGCCGATCCATGTGGCGACCACCTACATCCGCGACGAGGACAACGCCTATTCGTCCGGCTACGTCTATGGCCGTCCCGACAACGCCACCGTCCGCGAGGCCGAGGGCGTGCTCGCGATGCTCGAGGAGGCCGGGGCAGGGGCGCTGCTCTTCTCATCCGGCATGGCGGCCGCGACCGCCGTGTTCCAGGCCCTCAACCCGGGCGACCACATCGTGGCGTCCAAGGTGATGTACTGGGCCCTGCGCAGCTGGCTCATGACCGAGGCGGTGCGCTGGGGCCTCGCGGTCGACTTCGTCGAGACGGACGACCTCGACGCCCTGCGCGGCGCCGTGGTCCCCGGCCGCACCAAGCTCGTCTGGGTCGAGACGCCCTCGAACCCGCTCTGGACCATCACGGACATCGCGGCGGCGGCCGAGATCGCCCACGCGGCGGGCGCACGGCTCGCGGTCGATTCCACCACCGCCTCGCCGATCCATACCCGTCCCCTGACGCTCGGGGCCGATATCGTCATGCATGCGGCCACCAAGGTGCTGAACGGGCATTCCGACGTGGTGGCGGGCGTGCTCGCGGGCGCCACGGCGGACGCGTTCTGGGAGAAGGTCGGGTCGATCCGCAAGATGCAGGGCGCCATCCTCGGCCCCTTCGAGGCCTACCTGCTCATGCGCGGCATGCGGACCCTGCACCTGCGTGCGGCAGCGCAGGCCAAAAGCGCCATGACCCTGGCCGAACGCCTCTCCGCTCATCCGAAGGTCGCCCGCGTGCTCTATCCCGGCCTGCCGCAGCATCCGGGACACGACATCGCGGCCCGGCAGATGGAGGGCGGATTCGGCTACATGCTGTCGATCCAGGTCATGGAAGGGGAGGCGGCGGCGATCCGCACGGCGGCGCGGGTGCGCCTCTTCAAGCGCGCGACCTCCCTCGGCGGCGTCGAGAGCCTCATCGAGCACCGCGCCTCGATCGAGGGGCCGGGCACCCCGTGCCCGCCGGACCTGCTGCGCCTGTCCACCGGAATCGAGGAGGTCGAGGACCTGTTCCGGGATCTCGACGAAGCCCTGAAGGCGGGTTAGCCGGCTCATCTTCCCTTGTCACAAAAGTTGTGTTGTTCTCTGCTACGCGAACGCTGTTTCACATCAAGGAATGTCAGCATGACATCGACCCTCACCCGCCGCCGGATCCTTCAGACCGGCGTGGCGGCCGCCGCCCTCACGGGAATGCCTCAGCTCGGATGGGCCGCCGGCCCGGTCGTCAAGCTGCGCGTCATGGAGACCACGGATCTCCACGTGAACATCATGCCCTACGACTACTACCGCGACGCCGCCGACGACACGGTGGGTCTGGCGCGCACCGCCACCCTCGTGAAGGCGGCGCGGTCGGAGGCCAAGAACAGCCTGCTCTTCGACAACGGCGACATCATCCAAGGATCGCCGCTCGGCGACTACGTCGCCTATCGCAAGGGCATGAAGAAGGGCGACGTCCACCCGATCGTGGCCGCCATGAACGTGCTCGACTACGATTGCGGCACCCTGGGCAACCACGAGTTCAACTACGGCCTCGACTTCCTGCAGAACTCCCTGGGAGCGGCCAAATTCCCGCTCGTCTGCGCCAATGCCATCAAGGCCGACGGCACGACGCTTCAGAAGCCGTGGCTGATCCTCGATCGCGAGGTGACGGATGAGAGCGGCGCCAAGCAGACCCTGAAGGTCGGCGTGATTGGCTTCGTGCCGCCGCAGATCGTGCAGTGGGACAAGGCCAATCTCGACGGCAAGGTCACCACCATCGACATCGTGGATGCCGCCAACAAGCATGTGCCGGAGCTCAAGAAGGCCGGCGCCGACATTGTCGTGGCGCTGTGCCATTCCGGCATCGCGGGCGGCGAGCGCAAGGGAGGCGAGGAGAACGCCGCGCTCCACCTCGCCAAGGTCGGCGGCATCGACGTGATCCTCACCGGGCACCAGCATTTCGTGTTCCCGGGCGGCAAGGAGTTCAACAACATCGAGGGCGTCGACGTGAAGGCCGGGACGCTGCATGGCAAGCCCGCCGTCATGGCCGGCTTCTGGGGCAGCCATCTCGGCATCGTCGACCTGGAGCTCACCAAGGAAGGCAACGCCTGGAAGGTCGCGAACTTCCGCACCGAGGCGCGTCCCATCTACGACCGCGTCGACCGCAAGGTGGTGGCGAAGGTCGGGTCCGAGGCGGCCGTGGTGGCGGCCGTACAGGCCGATCACGATGCGACGCTCAAATACGTCCGCGAGCCGGTCGGCAGCACGGCGGTGCCGATCCATTCCTACTATTCGCTCGTCGCCGACGACGCTTCGGTGAAGCTCGTGGCCGAGGCGCAGGCCTGGTACGTGGCGGATCTCCTCAAGACCACCCAGTACAAGGATCTGCCGCTCCTGTCGGCGGCGGCGCCCTTCAAGGCGGGCGGCCGCGGCGGCCCGAACTATTTCACCGAGATCAAGCCCGGCCCGCTCGCCATCAAGGACATGGCCGACATCTACATCTACCCGAACACGATCCGGGCCGTGAAGGTGACGGGCGCCCAGGTGCGCGAGTGGCTCGAGCGCTCGGCCGGCATCTACAACCAGATCGATCCGGCCAAGGGCGGCGAGCAGGAACTGATCAATTCGAAGTTCCCGGCTTACAATTTCGACGTGATCGCGGGCGTCCAATACAAGATCGACCCGACGCAGGCCTCGCGCTACGACAATGACGGCAAGCTCGTCGACGCCAATGCGCGCCGTATCAAGGACCTGACCTACAACGGCAAGCCCGTGACGGACGATCAGGTCTTCATCGTGGCCACCAACAACTACCGCGCCGGCGGCGGCGGCAACTTCCCGGGCAACGACGGCACGACCATCGTGCTCGACGCGCCGGACCTGACCCGCGACGCCATCATGCGCTTCATCATCGAGCGCAAGGAAGTGGCCCCGAAGGCGGACGGCTCCTGGTCCCTCGTGACCCCGCCCGCGAGCGTCACCACCACGTTCACGACCGGTCCGAACGCCGCCGCCTACCAGCCGGCCGGGATCAAGGTCGAGAAGATGGGCGATGCACCGGAAGGGTTCGTGAAGTACCGCATCGTGGGCTGATGTCCGCCTGATTGATTGAGGAGCGGCCGGGCATCTGCCCGGCCGTTTTCATGTCAGGGCATGGCGATCACGTCGGTCAGGGGAGGCTTCGGCTCCGCGTTGAGCCGCCGGCGCTTGGCCAGGATGATTGTGCCGTTGAGCTCGCCTCCGAACAGGAAGATCGCCCCGAGGGTATAGAGGAAGATGAGGGCCACCATGGCGGTGGCGAGCCCGCCATAGGTCGACGCATAGGCGCCGGGGAACGAGTCGAGATACCACCCGAAGCCGATGCCGCCGAGGAGCCAGAGCAGCAGCGTCACGCCGACCCCGGGCAGCACCGAGCGGAAGCTTCTCCGGCCGGCGGGAACGAGCTTGTGGGCGATCAGGAGCCCCGCCACGATGACCACGGTCGCGACCGCGAGCCTTAGAAAGTCGATGATGTTGCCGAACCGGGCGAGGGCCGGCACCCAGTAGAGGATGCCGCGCCACACGAAGGGGCCGAGCACCACGAGGAAGGCCAGCGCCAGCATCACGAGGGCGCCGCCGATCACGAAGGCGATGGATTCGAGCCGGGTCAGCCACCAGGCCCGCGTCTCACGCACCCCATAGGCGCGGTTGAGGCCGACCCGAAGACTCTCGACCCCGCTCGACGCGAAGTAGAGAGCGAGCACGAGGCCGATCGTCAGGACGTCGCTGCGCCGCCCGGTCAGGATGTGGTGAACCTCGCCGGCGATCGGCCCCGCGACCTCCTTCGGCCAGGCTTCCAGGATGATGTCGGCGGCCTCGTCGGCCAGCGATCCGGTGCCGAACAGTCCCGCCAGCGCCGTCATCAGGATCAGGAACGGAAACATGGAGGTGAGGACCGACAGCGCGATGTGGCTCGCGATCGCCCAGGCGTCGTGCAGCACGAAACGACTGGCCGTGATGGCGAGAATTTCGAGATAGAGGCGCAGACGGTTCAACAGTCATTTCTCCGAACGGCTGGAGATGGCGCGAAGACCGACCTGGACAAGAGAAGTTCCCGGGCGCCCCTTATGAGTTCTAGGTGCCGTACGGCAAAGCTCAAAGCCCCGCCGGGCGATTTCCCTGGGCGGCGATTGCGGTTCCGCGGCGGGTCGGCTACTCGCGAGGGGAACCCGGATCCCGCACGATGCCTCATGCGTCCCTCCTCGCCCGCCTTGCGCCGCCGCTCTTCGTCCTGATCTGGGCGACCGGCTTCATCGTCGCCCGGATCGTGGCGCCCCATGCCGAGCCGCTGACCTTCCTTTTCATCCGCTACCTGCTCGCCATCCTGGTTCTGGTCCTTCTCGTCCTGGCGGCTCGCGCGCCCTGGCCCCGGACCTGGCCGGAATGGCGCAACGGCCTCGTGGCCGGCACCCTTCTCCACGGCTTCTATCTCGGCGGCGTGTTCTGGTCCGTGAAGCATGGCTTGCCGGCCGGCATCTCCGCCCTCGTGGCGGGACTCCAGCCCCTCGTGACCGGGCTGCTCGCGGGTCCCCTTCTGGGCGAGGCGGTCTCCTGGCGCCGCTGGACCGGAATCGGCATCGGCTTCATGGGGGCTTCCCTCGTGGTGCTGCCCAAGCTCGGCGACGGCGGCGTGCCGCCGTTCGCGCTCTTCATCTGCCTGCTGGGCATGCTGTCGATCACCCTCGGGACGATCTGGCAGAAGCGCACCGGCGGCGCGCTCGACCTGCGGGTCAATGCGGCCGTGCAGTTCATGGGCGCCGCCGCCGTCACGCTGCCGCTCGTCCTGCTGACGGAGAGGGGCGAGATCGAGTTCACGCTGCCCGTGTTGGGAGCGCTGGCCTGGGCGGTTTTCGGCCTGTCGATCGGAGCCATCGGGCTGCTGCTCTTCCTGATCCGCCAGGGCGCCGTCGTCGGTGTCGCGACGCTGCTCTACCTGGTGCCGCCGGTCGCCGCGCTCATGGCCTTCGCGCTGTTCGGCGAGACCCTGAACCTGGTGCAGATGATCGGGATGGGCTTGGCGGCGCTCGGGGTGGCGGTTGCGAGCCGCAGCTGACGAAAGCGGATGAGCCCCGGGGCACGTCGCTTCCGGGGCCTGCCGAAGGGAGGAGCGCTTACTTGGTGATCTTAACGGAGACCGGGTCGCTGGCCGGGAAGGTTTCCTCCACGCCTTCGTCGAGCTTCTCGTCGAGGGCCTTCTTGGAGTTCTCCGGCAGCTTCTCGTCCTTCTTACCGGACTTGACTTGAGCTTTGTCCTGCTTGCTGTGCTTGTCCTGCATATCGTGCTCCGTTACGGGGATCCACGTCCCCCTGTCGCAGAGACAACGCATCAGGACGGCCTGCGATCCAGGCCAAGCTGAAAGAGGCGGGGCGGTTTACGCCCCCCCCCCGTTGCGCGAACCGCGGGGCCCGCGG
>JAFAAP010000039.1 GCA_023426505.1 Pseudomonadota bacterium | reverse complement strand
GAGAATATCTGGCAGTATCTGAGGGAGAACTGGATCTCCAACCGGATCTTCACGTCCTACACGGATATTCTCGATCACTGCTGCGCAGCCTGGACCAAGCTCGTCGACCAGCCTTGGACGATCATGTCCATCGGCTTGCGCGAGTGGGCGCACCAATGATGATCAGCGGGACTTGGTATAAGTCATGTCCTCGACCCGCAGGGTCAGGGCGGTCGGATCACGCTGGATGGCCTGGATAGATTGGGTCTGGTAGGCGCTGCATCCGCACATCGCATCATCACCGTTTCATGGTGGCGATGGTTCAACCGTGCGGTTTCCAATAATGGCAAGGTCAAGAGGCTGTCTCGCCCTCGATGACAAAGCGCGCCACCTGACTTCTTTCTCGAGGCGGTAAGCCGACGTCTAAAGGACAGCCATAAGGATCACCCTGGACTCCCACCGATATCAGGTTCTTGCATCGTGCTTCGTGTTGCCTCACGTAATTTTGCTACCGTCTGCCTCATCCGGAATGTTACCCACCCGCGCGGCCTGAGGGGTCTGGAGCGATATAGAGCAGTGGGCTGCTGGCTCCTCCGATGAGCCGCTGCACGGCTTCTTGTCGCCAAGCTCTAACCCGCTTCTGCAGCGCGTAAAGCTGTCGCAAGCTGTATCGTCCGGGGTAGCGGGCTTGGAACTCGACGAAACGTTCAAGGGCGGTCTGGTCCGGACGTTCTTCAAGGCACACGGCCATCTCGGCCCAATGGTCCTTGAAGATATCGGGGCGTCGCCCACGCGGTTTATCATTGAGCCGACGATACGTTTTGGGTCCAATCACTACGCCGCGCGCGCGAGCCGCCTGGCGCCAGAGACTGACCCGTCGGACGAACGTTTTATACTGCTTGCGGGTAAAGCGACCTGGAAACTGACGCACAACTCTTCGAAGAGCTGCATGGCATTGATATTGGGGAATTCTTCCAAGCGGCGGCACGCGATCGGCCACACCATGCGCAGCGCCTGGATGCGGGCTTGGCCAGGTTCCGCGTAGACCGGCTTCGGCTTGTCTGGTGTCGTCATTGGTGGCGCCGCGAGCGCCGGTGGGATCGCCAGCTTGAGTGAGGTGGGCGCACTCCCAATCGGGGCTGGCATTGAGACCTTTTGTAGGCTGCGCAGGTAGCGCGGCTTGGCTTCGGTCGAGAAGGTCGGACGGATCTCGCCAGCGTGCCAAGCGCTCGATAGGCTGGCCATGAACGCCGCCAGGTTGGGCGGCTCGGATGTCGTCGGCGGCGGTGCTTCGCCGTCAGCCAACGCTGCCAGATACGCCTGTACCGCACGCATCTCTTCCAAAAGCTTCAGCGGATCGAGCTCGGCGGCGATCTCGCCCAGCTTGCTCCTCACAGCCATCGGGGTGCACTCGGCCTGCAGGAGACGCTCGCAGGGCGTCTGTGGCGGATGATAGCGTTTGGTCACCTTCGCACCGTCGCGCTGCTTGGCCGCCAACTTGAACGAGGGCTGGAAGAAGTTCACAAACAGCCTGGATGCCGCGTAAAGACGCGTCATCGCCCTGGCCGCCGCCAAGCCTTCCAAACGCCGATAACCTAGGAGCTTCCGCACAACGGCGCCATTTTTCTGCTCGATCCAGGCTCGGTCGTTCTTCCGGTAAGGCCGTGAGCGCGTGAGTTCGATGCCGTGACTAAGGCAATAGTCGATCAGCGTGTTGTTGACGAATTCGCTGCCGTAGTACATGGGGAAGCAGCGCGGCGGAGCCGCCCCGGGTTGCGCAGCCGCGCTGCGTGGGGTGGTCATGGCCAGCCGGCAGGTCTCACAGTGATGTCGCTGAACACACGCTGGAGGCCAGCCGACCATGACCGAGCTCAATCCTACACCCGCTCCTGCCACTCTGGTGGCAATCGACATCTCCAAGCACCGCCACGAGGTGCTCATTGAGGCTCCCGGACGGGCCCGACGCCGGCGGCTGACCATCCTGAGCACCAAGGCGGATCATGACCGCCTCGTCGAGGCTTTGGCGGCTTACGGTCGCCCGGTGCTCATTGGCTTTGAGGCAACAGGCGATTACCACCGTGGGCTTGCTTACCGCCTGCTCTCGGCCGGCTTCGAGCTGCGGCTGGTCTCGTCCGTGGCGCTCGCCCGCACCCGCGAGGCTCTCCACAACAGCTGGGACAAGAACGATCCTAAGGACGCGCAAGTCATCCTGCACATGCTCAGGATCGGCGCGACCCAACGCTATGTCGATCCCCTAGCGGCCGGGATCAACGACCTGCAGGAGTTGTCGAAGACCCATGAGGCGATCTCGAAAGCCAAGACCGAGACCTGGCACCGGATCCTGACCCATTACCTGCCCCTGTACTTTCCCGAGATTGAGCGCTTTGCCGGCAACAGCCGCTCCGACTGGTTCCTGGCGCTGCTCGAGCGCTTTCCCACTCCGGGCAGCATCGTTGCCCTGGATCGGGAGAGCTTCAGGCAGGAGGCATGGCCTGTGATTGGCCGCAAGGTTTCCAAGGCCAGGTTGCTCACCGTGTCTACGAGACCGCACGCGCCTCCACGGCTCTGCCGGTGGCAGAAGGCTCGGCGGCGATCACCATGTTCCGCATGGTTCTGGCCGAGGCGCGCAGTCTGATCCGCCAGCGGGATCAGATCGAGAGGCTGGCTCATGCGATGCTGGCCGATCATGCCGACTACCGGCTGCTGTGCACGGTCCCGGGCATCGGGCCGATCCATGCTCTCACGATCCTGGCGGAAGCCGGTGACCTGCGCCGCTTTGGCCATCATCGCCAATTCCTGAAGTTCTGCGGCCTGGACCTGGCCACCTGCAAGTCGGGCACGTTCCGCGGCCACACCAAGCTGTCGAAGTACGGCAATGCCCGTCTGCGCCGGGCGCTGTGGATGGCCGCTCAAGTGGCACTGCGCCAGCGCGACAACAGCTTTCGGGACAAACTCGGCCGCTATACCGAGCGTGATCGTCACGATGCTGATCTGCGCCGCAAGGCCGTCACCGCTTTGACCGCCAAGATGGCGCGTGTGGTGCACGCGGTGGTCAAAGGCGGAGCAGAATACCGGCCGTTCTTCGAGCGTCCGGTGCCGGGTGGAAGGACCTCTCTCTGTACGGGCCGTGAGGGCGCGCAAGCGACCCTGTAGATAATGTTTGGGCCTTCCACCTGGGGTGTATCTCGTATTGAGGACGGTGAGGACCACGGCCGAGCCGCTGGATCCTGTGTTTGCTATGGGAGAGAACGATCCCGTTGACGGTGGAAGCCACCTGGCTCACTCTACCTGAAGCGCCGATCCAGCAAATCGGCGTGCTGAGATCTGTTGGCCCAGTGTCGCTGCTGCTTCCCCACATAGGACGTTGTCCACGTCCAGGGCTCGCAGGGCAAAGGGCAAGCCCATGCGGATGCGTTCGAGGGTCTTAACCACAAGGGTGGCATCTCGGGCCACGAGGGGTGCAGCCTCCGTCCACCCGCTCGCGATATCAGTCAGAACCAGGCTGTGAACGTAGCTCCCGCGGTTCACCTCCCCACAATGAGCGACCAGATCCATTTCCATGCTGCCGGGGAGCGGCTCATTCCAGTCAGCAAAGGTGCGCATTGTGATGCGCCGCCGCGGCTCTGGGATCGCTCGTGCGGGCTTTTTCGTGCGGGTGGCGCGCCTCGGCATCTGGAGCAAGCGGTCGATCGTGGCGGTGCTCATCGACAGGATCTTGGAGCGGATCCCCTCCTCGAGCTTCAAATGTCCATTGCGTTCCAGTGCCGGCAGCAGGATGGGCAGCAAGGCCTTGAGGCGCTTGCCGCAGACGCGATCGGAAGCCTCCCACAGCACGATCACAGCACCCCGAGCGGCCTCATCATAAAGCGACGGGCGTTGACGGGTCTGCCGGCTCTTCGGCTCCGGGGGCCTGTTCAGGACACGGATTGCCGATTTCTCGTGATACCCTGTTGCCGCGATGAACTCCTCCAGGATCCTGCCTTTGTCCTTGGTCGCGGCCGCCGCATAGCGATCCCGGATCGCATTGGCGAAATTTATGCGCATGGCATGCGTCATCTTCGTTGTCATGATGCCTCCCTCGTGGTGAAGGCATCATGCGGGGTGCGCCCTCACGGGTAGCATTTTAGGTGAGGCAACGAACGCGCTCGGTAACATTTCCCACGAGGCAATGCGACACGTGCTGATGCGCAGGCTCAATCAAAAGGCCTCCCTGGGACTTGGAGCAGAGTCTGCCAGGGAGGCGTGGTTGGTGGAGAAGCGGTGGGAACGGGCAACCGATCAGCCGCCGCCGACGATAGGCCAGACTTCCAACGCGCCACGGTAGATCATCTCGACCGCCACGTAGAGAATGACGGCCAAACCCACATAGGCGATCCAGTGGTGCTTTTGGAGCAGGCGGGCAATGAAGCTGGCGGCCACACCCATCAGGGCAATCGACAGGCCCAGGCCGAAGACAAGGATGACCGGGTGCTCCTGCGCGGCGCCCGCCACGGCGAGCACGTTGTCGAGCGACATGGACACGTCAGCGACCACGATCTGCCAGGCCGCCTGCCCGAACGTCTTCTTCGGAGCATGTTCAGCGATCAGCCCGTCCTGGTCGAGGTCGCGATCCTCCAGCACCTCCTCGGCCTCAAGATCCTTCTCGGCATGACCCGCCCGCAGCTCGCGCCACATCTTCCAGCACACCCACAGCAGCAGGATGCCGCCGGCCAGCAGCAGGCCGACGATCTGGAGAAGCTGGGTGGTGAGAAGCGCGAACACGATGCGCAGAACCGTGGCGGCGGCGATGCCGATCAGGATCGCCTTGTTGCGCTGCTCCTTGGGCAGGCCCGCCGCCGCGAGACCGATCACGACGGCATTGTCCCCGGCCAGCACCAAGTCGATCATGATCACTTGGAGAAAGGCCGACAGGGCCTCGGCGGTCAGAAGCTCACCCATTCCCGGTCCTTCCTTGTCATCGTCCCGGCCCTGGTCACGACACGTACTGGCACTTGGACGCCGCCGTTCGGGTGTCCATGTTCCGGCCGCGGTTGAGGTGGTCGTCGATCTCGGCGGCGCAGCCGAGCATGCGGGCGTAGAGGAAGAGCGTGAACGCGCTCGTCTCGAGAGCCTCTTTGGTCAGGGCGCCATCCCGGTAGGGCTGCCACAGCATCCTGAGGAGCAGGGCCGCGATCACCGCATCGATGTTGACGCAGTAGACGGTGCGCGACACCCCGGTCTCATACAGCGCCTTGACGAGTTCCTGGTAGTACGCGTGGAAGACGTTGTACTCCTCGCGCCGCTCGAACAGCTCCCGCACGAACACCTCACGCGGGTCGTGGTTCACGGGCTTGTCCTTGAAGACGGGATGGTTCACGCCCGGGATCTTCCGGATGTCCAGGCTGCCGGCGGTCTTCCTGTCGGCCTTGTACGTGGCGTACTCGGCCGCGTAGCGGTGGGCCAGGGCCGGCAGGTCGATGCCGTGATCCGGATCCGCCGGATCCACCAGAGCAACGTCCTGGAACTGCTCGATCAGGAAGGCGATGCCCTCGTAGCCGTTGCCGCCATGGGCATAGCCGGAGTGGCTCAGGAAGCCGATCAGTGCCTTGTTGAGCTGGACCCGCTCGGGTGTTTCGGGCCCGTCGGCCGAAACCGCGCCCTTGGCGCCCTGGGCCGAGATGGTGCCAGGCCCGTTCGAGAGCAGCAGCCCGACCAGGGTCTGGAAGGCAAACAGGCTATCGGGGGTGGGATCGGTGCCGACCAGGGCCGCGAACGCGACTTCGGTCAAGGAGCGCAATCCAATGACCTCCTCATTGGGAATATCACAGAACGAGTCCTCCTGATGCCGGCTGGCGTCAGCCGACGCGCCGATCAGGACGCCGAACAGCCGCAGCCACCAGGGCAGGGTCTCCACCGTCAGCAGCGAGATGCGCTTGCGCATCAATGGTTCCCACGCCAGCGTCGCGGCCACCGCGGCCCACACGGCATCAGCCGATGGATGACCGTTGAGGGTGCGCAGGTAGCGCACGAAGACGGACTTCGCGCCGCGGGCCTGCAAGCCGTTCAGCAGGGCTTCGGCCTTGGTGTCGGGGTGATCGGACACGAACAGGTCCGCCGCGCCATCGAACCGCACCCGGCTCAGGTCGAAGCTTTCATCCACGCCGCTGCGCAATCCAGCTTCCGTGAAGCCCTCCACGAGCGCGCGTACGGCCCGCCGTGCCGGCTCCCCATGGCGCGGTCCGAGGATGCTGCACCCAGCCACCAGGACCGTGTTGGGCGCGTTGCCCGCCTCCCGCGCCGCCTGGGCTGCGGCCAGAGCCGGCGTGCCGGACAGGTTGATCTCGGCCCCCACGGCGGCATTGACCAGTTCTCGGTCGTTCTCCGTGCCCGGTCCCCGCAACAGGGACAGGCAGATGTTCGACTCCACCGGAAACTGCGCCGCATCCAGCATCGACGTGCCGTGCAGGGCCGTAATCTGGGTCTTCGGATCCATCTGCGAGGCGCCAGAGGCATCCTTCATCGCCTGCCGCGGGAACACCGCCCCGATCTGCCGGTTCAGGTGCTCGATCTGCCGGTCATAAGGGCTCGCCGCCGTGACCACCGGAAGATCAAGCTCCGGCGGCAGCACGAGGCCCTGGCTCGAGCCGAACCACGGCTTGAGGGCCAGGCTGCCCTCCGGCTCGAAGTCGGGCCGGGCCGCATTGGCCTGCATCACCGCCGTCAGGGCCGCCGGGATGTGAGCGATGTTGGTCACCACCGCCCCCTTGGGCGAGAACACCGGGTTCTCGGGCGTGAAGATGTCGTTGACCCCGAACTTGGCCATGAACCACTGTTCCTTGGCCTCCGCGTCATCATGGCCGCCGGCCATCGCACCGGCATGGCCAACGGCGCGGGTGAGCTTCGACTTCCAGCGCCCGACCACGCAGGCCACCACCGGCTTGGTAAAGGTGGCGTCGAGCTCGTAGTAGCCGCCCGGCTCCGCATAGAGCACGGCCGCCTTGGTGCGGGCATCGTTGGCGAGCGCAAAGGCGAACTCGGGGGCGGCATAGTGGATGTACACGTCCTTGCCGCTCGAGATCAGCGTGGTGGTGCCCCAGCCGGCCATGCGCAGATACGTGGCAATGGTGGTGGTGAAGTTGCCCGAGTTCGAGAAGATCGCGATCGAGCCCTTGCGCAGGGTCTCGGCCGGATTGTCGCCGCCCAAAGCCCCGCCGATGCGAACCTGGTTCCAGGCGTCGGCCACCCCGAGGCTGTTGCCGCCGAAGATGTCGATCCCGTTCTGCTGCCCCATGGCGCGGATCTCGCGCGAGTCGTGCACCGACAGCTTCTCGGTCACGATGAAGATCTTCTTGAGCTCGGGGTTGACCCGGATCAGCTCGGCGACGCCATCACGGGCGCCTGAGGGCGGCAGGTAGACCACGCCGCAGTTGAAGCGGTGCCCCGCCTCGAGGCCCTCGCGGACGTTGTTGTAGACCGGGACATTCCCGACCGGCGTCTCCAACACCTGACCGCTGCGGCCCGGGGAGGTGCCGAACACCACGTTGCCGCCCGAGTAGGCGTGCCCCACCGGGGTGACATCGCTGGATTCGCCGCCTAGGATGTTGAGCACGCAGACCCGGTCGTCGCGGGTGGCGATCTGGTCGAGGGAGCTGATGCCCACGTGGTACTTGAAGCTGCCGACGCCCGGCTTGAACATGGTCTCCTCCTGTCTCTTCGGATCCGGCCGGCTCAGGCGGCGGCCACCAATGGAATGCGCAGCTTCGCCGCGACCTCGTCGCGCCCGCGCGCCTTCATCCAGGCGTCCGCGGCGCGGGCGTAGTTGATGACCTCGCTCATGTCAGAGTCGAAGCCGAACAGCCGATAGGGAACGCCGAGCGCCTCAAGGGTGTCGCGTAGCGCGCCCATGCCCCGCGCGAGATTGGGCCCGCCGCGACCGGCCACGACGTAGAGCGGTGTCGGACCATGCTGGCCGAAGTGCTCCCGCAGGGCATCGGCCATGGCGCGGAAGGTCTCGAAGATGTCGGTGTTGTTCGACTTGCCGCCGATGATGAAGAGCACGTTCGATTGCCTGAGCCAGTGCTTGAAGCAGATGCGGGCGACCTCCTTCATCTTGGCGTAGGGCGGATTGCCGCCGAAGTCGGACGAGATGATCGCATCATCGCCCAGCATCTGGGTGACGAGCGAATTGGCGCCACCGCCGAAGGTGGGCGCCAGGATCGTGCCCTGCGGATTGATGACGTAGACGTCGCTCTGGCCCTGATAGGTGCGGAGCTGGTTGATCTCGAGCTCGAAGTCGGAGTAGTCGACGGCGAACAGGTGGTTGGGCAGGTTGAGCCGCTCCCAGCGCGGATCGTCCCGGTCAAAGCCGCACTTGAAGTCGCAGGCCACCGGGGTCAGGCGCCCGTTCCGGTCCGGCCGCATGCGGATCGGGTTGAGCTCGAGAGTGGTCATGCCGAAGTTGTGGTAGAGTTCCCACAGCTTGGGCAACTGCTGGACGAGCGGCGAGATGATCTGCTTTGGAGCATTCAGCTCCGAGAGGGCATTGGCGACCACGAAGGCCTTGAGGCCGGTGAGCGCATCGAAGGGGATCTGGGCGACAAGGCTCTTGTCGACCTCCTCGATGTCCACGCCGCCGTGGTGGGTCAGGGTCATGGTCGGTGCCCGGAAGCGGGTCGAATCCGAGATCGAGAAGTAGACCTCGTGCTCGGCCGGCACGGCGCCCTCGAAGGTCACGCCGTTGGCTTTCGCCCCCGTCGCGCCGACCCGGTGCTCGACGAAGTAGAGCCGCTCCTTCTCCTTGAGTGCCGTCTTCAGGTCGAAGGCACGGCCGAGGAGGCCAGCCTTTCCCTTTTTGCCGACGCCGCCCTTGAACACCGGCTTGATGAACACGCTGCCGCAGCGGTCGATGAGCGCGCGGATTTCCTCCTCGCTGGCGTCGGGGCCGAGCACCTCCGAGGTTGGGAACCCGGCGAACTGAAGCAGCTTGGCTCCGTGAAGCATGCCTGTGATCTGCATTTCATCCTACCTTAGGTGGTTGCTCTTGCTCATGGAGGGACGTCACCGATGGACCAGTTCCCTCGTTAGCTTTTTACAGTCCCGCTTGATGGCTCATCGTTGGAGCACTTCAGGTGGCCTGTCGCGTGGAACGCACACGCCTCTTGGCGGCTTCATGGGAGTTGCGTACCCTGTGAACCTGTCATCAACCTGACAGCCCGGTGTTGGCGAGAGGCGGAAATGCGCATCCTGCTCGTGGAAGATACCGAGGACGTTGGGGAAGCCATCGTCGCCCGGTTCGAGCGGATCGGCCACACGGTCGATTGGGAGAAGGACGGGGGCGTGGCCGACGAGGTGCTGGAGGTTCAGGTCTACGATCTTCTGATCCTCGACGTGAACCTGCCGGCGCTCGACGGCTTCTCGATCCTTAAACGCCTCAGGCAGCGGAAATCAAAGACACCGGTTCTCGTCCTCACAGCTCGGTCGCAGGTTGACGACCGGATCGACGCGCTCGATCTCGGGGCGGACGATTACCTGGTAAAGCCCTTCGATTATCGCGAACTGGAGGCTCGGGCGCGGGCGCTGCTTCGGCGCAGCGCCGGCGAGTCCACGAACCAGCTGGTCTGTGGGCAGGTAACCATCGACCGGGGCTCACGAGCCGTGACGATCAATGGTACTCCCATCGATGTGACCCGGCGGGAACTGACGCTGCTCGAGATCTTGGCGGCGCGGCCGGGCCGAATCTTCGGCAAGGACGAGTTGGTTGATCAGCTGTTCGGGTTCGATGACGAGCCCAGCCCCAATGCCGTGGAACAGTATGTCGCCCGTCTCAGAAAGAAATTGGCCGGGTCCGGCGCCGAAATCCGCACACTCCGGGGACTGGGCTATCAGATCGTGTGCCCATGATCAGACCGGGTCGCTCTCTTTATTCCCGCATTACACTGGTCATTGCCCTTGTCTTCGGGGCTGGGTCCCTCGCGTTAGGAACGGCAGCCTGGGCCTACGCCCGCCTTGCCGCTGACGATGCCTATGACCGTCTTCTGGTTGGAGCGGCCCTCCAGATAGCAGAGAGCATCTATGCCCAGGAAGGGACCATATCGGTTGATCCTCCGGTTTCAGCATTCGAGACCCTCTCGCTATCGACCAATGACCGCATTTTCTACAAGGTTCTCGATCCGCATGGGGTGGTTCTCACCGGCTACGATGACCTCGGCGCTGCAGCAGCCAGTACTGCATCCCACGAACCGCTGATATCGGATGGCGAATATCGAGGCTTCCCTGTGAGAGTGGCTGTCGTTGGCCGCCTCGTCTCCGATCCGGTGGCGCCTGGATGGGCCCATGTTGTCGTGGCTCAGACACTAGAAGCCCGCATCAGCCTGGCGCGGGATCTGACCTTAAAGGCCCTGCTGCTGGTATTCGCCATGATCAGCCTTGCCTTCATGGGGGTTCTGTTTGCCGTCCGCCGAGCCTTGGAGCCCTTGGCTCGCGTCGAGCGGGAACTGCGGTCACGAGACCCGAAGGACCTGACACCGCTTAACGTCGAGATCCCCCGCGAGATCCAGACGCTCGTGTCCACGATCAACCGTTTCATGGACCGTCTGTCCGGGCGTATCGCCCTGATGCAGCGGTTCATTGCCGACGCGGCCCATCAGATCCGGACCCCGCTGGCAGGCCTTGCGTCCCAGGTGGATCTTCTCACGGAGGAGACCCACCCGGAGCGACGCGAGCACCAACTCAGCCGGGTCAGGGAGCGAACCGCTGAACTCGGCCGCCTGGCGAACCAGCTTCTCAGCCACGCGATGATCATTCATCGGGCCGAGGTCGCGGAGTTCGAGACCATCGATCTTGCCGCCCTTGCACGCCAAACCCTGATCAATGCGGTTCCCCTGTCGCTCGACCGTGAAGTCGACATTGCCTTCGATGATCCGCCCGAACCTGTCCTCATGCGAGGAGATGCCGTTAGTCTGCGTGAGGCCCTCTCGAACCTCATCCATAACGCCTTGAAGCACGGGGCAAAGACACGTCTGGAGGTTCGTGCCTTCGCCGAGGATGATGCAGCCGTCGTCGAAGTTGTCGATGACGGGCCAGGAATCCCGGCGTCCGAATGGCAGCGGGTCCGGGCGCCGTTCCATACTCAGAGCGCAACCGGTTCCGGCCTGGGCCTTGCCATCGCGGGCGATGTCGTTCGGGCGCACGGGGGAGAACTCCGCTTCCGCGAGCGTTCAGAGGAGGGATTTGCAGTCATCATGCGCTTCAAGAGACACAATGAGGCTCCCGAGCCCATCGGGAGCGGAGATGCATCTTGATCAGGGGATGCAAGGCGGCACTGGCCATCGCCGGCTTATTGACCAGTCTTTCCATTCGCCTGGTAGAGGCTGCTGAGAAGACAGTCTTTCCGGCTCCGGGTGAACAGCAAACCGTCCTGTCAGTTCATGGTGCGACGGACCTTTCCGCCATGGAGCCTTTGATCCGGGACTTTCAGGTGCTCGCACCGAATGTGACGATTGAATACAGTGAATACGTGACCACCGATCTGTTCGAACAAGCATCAAAGGAATGCAATGCGAAACAAGGGATTATAGACCTTGTCATCTCGTCGTCCGTGGATCAGCTGGTCAAACTCGTCAACGATGGCTGCGGCACGCGTTATCGCTCGCCCCTGACCCTTCAGCTGCCATCCTGGACACGCTGGCGTGACGAGGTCTTTGGCTTTACGTTCGAACCGGCTGCCATCGTATTCAACCGTGACCTCGTTCCTCCGGAAGATGTACCGCGCACCCGGGTGGAACTTCTCAATCTCCTTCGATCAAAGCCCGAAAAGTACAATGGGAAGATCGGGTCCTATGATATTGCCCAGTCGGGAATCGGCTATCTCTTTGCGTCCTATGATGCTCGAGGCACGGCCATCTTCGGGCGCCTTCTTGAGGCATTCGGACGGGCTGACTTGGTCCTGCGGTGCTGTAGCAGCGATCTCCTCGCTGATCTCTCCACCGGGCGCTTGGCTATAGGCTACAATCTGATCGGGTCCTATGCCGTTGGTGCCCAGAGACGTGGAGCTCACATAGGGATCGTCATTCCCCGGGACTACACC
Organism: Pseudomonadota bacterium; assembly: GCA_023426505.1. Classification (GTDB taxonomy): domain Bacteria; phylum Pseudomonadota; class Alphaproteobacteria; order Rhizobiales; family Beijerinckiaceae; genus Microvirga. The sequence goes on along the minus strand of JAFAAP010000039.1, from coordinate 942 downwards.
GTTGTCCTCAGTCGGGCAGCCTTCATCCCGCGCTCATCGGACAACCCTGCGATTGGCTTTCGATTTCTGGATTACCTGCTCTCCGAACGAGGCCAGAAGAAAAGCCGTGAAGCCTCGTTCTTCTTCAGCTTTGAGGGCACGCTTCCGGATGAGGTCGACGGTCCGCTCTGGTTGAGCACATCCGGGCTTCTGCGGCCGATCACTATCGGACCGGAACTGCTGGCTGTCCAGGATCGCGCCAAGCATCAGCGTCTTTTAGGTGAATGGCACCGTTCGATCCACCCTGACACCGACGTGCGGTAAAGCGCATCTGGCAGGTCTCATCAAGACGGCGGGATCGGACGTGGACGGGTGCCACTGTCGATCGCCACGAAAGTAAAGACTGCCTCCGTCACCTTGACCTGCTCGTCGCCGTCGCGGGAGCGGCGCCAGGCCTCAACCTTGAACTTCATTGAGGTGCGGCCAACGGACATCAGATCTGCGTATACGGAGACCTCGTCACCGACATGCACCGGACTGTGGAAGGCCATGCCGTCGACGGCGACCGTCACGCATCGGCCGCGTGCCCGTCGTGCTGCGGCATTACCCGCGGCAAGATCCATTTGCGACATCAGCCAGCCGCCAAAGATGTCGCCGGCCGGGTTCGTGTCGGAGGGCATTGCAATCGTCCGGATCACGGCCTCGCGGACTGTCGACGTAGTATCCTCCACGGACGTGACCTCCTGGATTTCACGGGGCCGGAGAGACATTCCCGACCCTTGCATGCAACGAACCTTACCCCGGCCCGAGGGGCCGAGGTAGAACGTGCACATCAATCCTCGACCGCCTTGAAGCGGCCGAGGCCCTTGAGGACGAAGGGGGCCACGAGGGCGATGAGCGCGATGAACAGCAGGGTCGCCGAGATCGGGCTCTGGAGCAGCACCATCGGGTCGCCGAGGCTGA
>JAFAAP010000017.1 GCA_023426505.1 Pseudomonadota bacterium | reverse complement strand
TGTCGCTGCCGTCCGATGCCGCCCGCCCGGGCACCCGGATGCTGCTGGTGCGCGGCAAAGGCGACAAGCAGCGCCTGGTGCCGCTGCATACCCGAGCCATCGAAGCACTCGCCCACTGGCAGAGGCTGGCCGCGGCCTATTCCGGCGCAGCCCCCTCCCCGTGGCTGTTCCACCCGGTGCGCAGCGGCGCCAAGCCGCTGACGCGCCAGGCGGCCCTGCTGGAGATCAAGGAGGCGGCGGTCGCCGCCGGCCTGCCGAGCGCTGAGCGGGTGTCACCGCACGTCCTGCGGCACGCGTTTGCCACTCACCTGCACGCCAACGGCACCGACCTGCGGGTGCTGCAGGAGCTGCTCGGCCATGCCGGCATCGAGACCACCCAGATACACCCATCTCGACACCTCCCGCCTCCACCACATGGTCCGAGACCTCCACCCCCTGAATGAGTTACAAACAGCTGACGGGTAAGGTCATCCCGATACAAACCGCAACTCACTCTTTGGCTTTGGAACATCCCAATGGGTCAGAATGGCCCTTCCGGTTAGTGTGGCTTCTGTCGCTGTCGAAACTTCAGCCGAGGCAATCTTGCTCTTTTCCGATCACATCATCTTCGTTGACGAGAGCGGTGATCACTCGCTCAAATCGATCGACCCTCAATATCCAATCTTCGCCCTTGCCTTCTGTATCATTCGCAAAGACGACTACATCCATCGGCTTGTTCCAGCTATTCAAGAATTCAAGTTTCGATGGTTTGGGCACGACTGCGCAATTCTGCATGAACACGAGATTCGGCGAGCTGAGGCCCCGTTCGTGTTCCTTGGCAACAAGGACAAGAAATGGCGTTTCATGAGGGAGCTAACCAAGATCGTCGACGAATGCCCGATGGTCGTCGTGGCGTCTGCGATCCGGAAGGATGTTCTAGCCCGCCGCTACACCGATCCGAGGAGTCCCTACGAACTGGCGCTCCTGTTTTGTATGGAACGGGCGCGTGAGTACCTGGATGACATCGCGAAGGACACAGATGGGCTGACCCACATCGTCTGCGAAGCACGGGGCGGCAGTGGGGGCAAGGAGGATCGAGAGCTTGAACTTGAATTCCGCCGGATTGCGACAGGCGCAAATCCCCTCAGCCGCGGGCCGATAGAAGGCTTCGAGATTCTTTTTGCCGACAAGAAGTCGAATTCGGTCGGGCTTCAGATCGCGGATCTCATTGCGCGCCCATCGGCCTGAAGACGCTTCGTCCGGATCAGGAAAACCGGGCCTATGACACAATCCTGCCGAAGGTGTGGGGACGGAAGGTTTTCCCTTAAAAGCGAAAGGCCCCGGTAAACCGAGGCCCAGCGCCGACCGGGGACAACCCCCAATCCACTTATCTGAGATATTGGGATGAGTTGCAGGAATGTCAAGTCGTCCATATCAGCCTCAAGCTTGGCTTTAAATGTGGCATGAACTCCAAGACACTGAGCCGGCTCATCCTCTTGCTGTTACCCGCCGTCAGGACCAGGATCTCAGCCAATGGACGACAAGGTGCACTTAGACCCGAAGAAAACGCTTCTGATCGTGTATCACTCGATGACGGGAGGCACTCGTCAGATGGTCGAGGCTGCTGCCCGTGGGGCAGCTTCAGAGCCGACCGTTCGCGTTCACCTGCTTCCGGCACCGTCGGCTCAAGCAGCCGACCTCCTCGAGGCGGACGGCTATATCTTCGGCACGCCTGAGAATTTGGCAGCTATCGCCGGACTGATGAAGGATTTCTTTGACCGGACTTACTATCCTGCGCTCGATCGGATCAGCGGGCGTCCGTACGCGACGCTGATCTGCGCCGGCAGCGACGGTCACAACGCAGCCCGTCAAGTTGAGCGCATCGCGACCGGATGGCGGCTCAAACCTGTCGCCGATCCGTTGATCGTCTGCACCCACGCGCAGACACCTGAAGCGATCCTAGCTCCCAAGGTCATCGGATCAGACGATCTGAAGCGCAGCGAAGAGCTCGGGGCCGCACTCGCGGCAGGAATGGGTATCGGTATGTTCTAGGCCGCAAGATGGTGTGTTATGAACACAATCGAACGGCACGCGCCGCTTGTCAGTGAACTGGTTCAATGTTGACAGCATTACCGGTCAGTCTCCGCACCTTCGACTTCAGCATACGGGATCGTGCACATTCCTCCTCGTTTCGGTCACGGCAATTTTCCTAAACCCTTCCTGAGCTCGTAGCCACGTCGCCGCTTTCGCTGGAGCCAAGTCTCAAGAGCTTCCACGGCCTTCGACTGGGTTTCGTAAAGCTCAATCCGCTTCTGACCGGGCCGGCCAATGCGACCCCATTCACGGATCAGAGAGGCATCACCGAACAGGCTGGTCTCGATCGACAACACATAGTAGCGGGCCATGTTGCAGGTGGGGTCATACCTGTCGAGGACCAGGTACTGGATCGTGTCATCGGACATTTTCCCATGTTGCGCAGAACATGAGAAGAGGTCCAATCAAAGTCATGAATCCATTGCGCCGCAACGATTCACAACAGTGATGGGCTCTGCTGTGCCACCCTCTTTTCGGCAGGTGTGAAAGGTCATCGTGCCCTCCCCTATCACGTTCTTCCGTGTGACACACTCGCTCACGACTTCGCCGTCATCACGGTGCTTGTCCAGCCGATCTGTAGCCGAAATCGGGGCCAGTGCCACAGACAGGTGGCAAGCTCACACAAGATGGTCATGGTGTCTTGAGGATAGAACTAGATGCTCACTTACGACATTCTTCGCCTCCGCATGGCGAGGAGTTCGACGGCGAGGTCGATCTTTCCGGATTTGACCATGCGGGTGAGCGCGCGGAAATAGCCGCCCGGGTTCTTGATCCGGCTCTCCCCGCCGTTCCTGGCCGCATCGTCCTCGTACAGCTGCAGGACGTAGATCACCGCGATCGCCGCCCTGACGGTGCCGATGTCCTCCACCGCCTCGGTCCAGGCGCTCTCATGCGCCCCGAGCGCGGCCCGCAGGTAGCGGCCGGCCGACACGATGTCGGCCAGATCCCGCACGGGTTGACCATAGTCGCCGAGGGTGGGGCAAGCCTCAAGGATCAATTCCGGTGATAGATGCTCCGAGGATTGTTCGGTTGGAAGAACCGTCTCAGCTTTCTTCGGAAAGCCTTTGTTACAAGGCTCACTAGGAGATCCGTTGTTGTTATTAGAGTGACGGACTCCGAGTCCGGCATTGCCCGCTTCATAAAAGGCTTCCTCAACTCGGGTTCTCAACAGCTGCCAGGCGTCCAGCAGATCGGCCGGCAGCGTCACCTTGGACCGGGCTGGCGTGCGGGCTTGCAGGGTCTTCATTTCCCCTTCGAACTCAGTGCGGTCGACCTCAGGAAAGTGCTCGGCCAGAGCCGCCAGAGCTTCTTCCGCGGCCCGCCGGCAGATGGTGACCTCGTCAAAGGCCCGCTTCTGTACCTCCCGCAGTTGCTTCTGCTCCATGAGCATCACGGCCCAATCGCCTCTTCGGGCATAGATCGGGGTCAGATCGAACCCGAAGGCGTCCACCACCTGCCCGGCTAAGTCCTTGACGGCATAGCGCTTGCCGTTGGGCGAGTCCTTGGGAACGACCAGCTGCAGGTCGACCAACTGGCGCAGAATGCGCCGGATCGCCCGCTCGGTCAGGCCGGTGCGGCTCATGAGGTAGTCGTTCGACGGCCAGACCAGCAGCCGCTCCCACTCCTGCTCGCCCCAGCAGGCCACCAGCTCGGAGAGGACTGTCCGCTGGGCTGGCCTGAGATCGAGCGCCTTGCCGGCATCGCGGGCAGCGGCCGAGAGTTCTTTTCGTGTGACTGTGCGCCCAGTGTCGAGCGCAAGCTTCCTTGCGGCCAGAGCGGCATGTCTCAGCCGCCGGCCTCCAGACGATGCAAGCTGCATCGTACCCTCCATGTTGAGGGCAAAGCGGGAGCGCTCACCGAAACCGATGCTCTTGACACTCAGCTTGTCGGGATGGCATAAGGATGTCGTCAAACATTTCCGAATGCCCACCCTCGCGGTGGTCTCCAAAGGCCCTCGAAGTTTCCAGCTTCGTGGGCCTTTTGCTTTGCCTGATTTACGTCACGACATTTCGATCCTTCCGGGCGAACATGGTCTCAAGAGCATGGGTGATGACCTCCTGACGTGTCTTGAACTGGCCACTCTCGACAGCTTGGTCGATTGCAGCCCCCAGGAGCCCAGGTATCCAGACGTTCAATTCCCTGTCTCCCCGTTCCCGGCGAGACTTGCGGAAGCGTTGAACCCGCTCGATACCTTTCACGTCAGGCATGGCACTCCACCCATTGCACCTGTGACGTATCGAGAAATGCCCGATTCTGAGTTGGCTGTGGAGTCGGCCGTCAAGAATCCATTCACAATAGATCGATTCAGCGGTGGGAAACTTCTTTAGCTAGAATCATTTAGCTGAAAAGGCCGAGTCAATTCGCATGTAAAAGCCCGGTTCCACGTGATTCGAGGTTACGCACTTGATTCGAAGTTGCGTAGTATTCGGCCCGAAGCTCGATTCGCGATCGGACTTTATGATTCGCGAACGGCTGCAAGCATGTGGTTAAGAACTGGTTACGGGATGATCAAGGCTTCCGGATATTTGAAGTAGCTCCAGCTTGCCGCCCATTCCGTATTGGTTGGCTGCGGGAGGCCCTTCTCGGCATATTGGCGGAAATCCTGGCGGTGCTTCATCACCTATTGTGACAAGAGGTCTGCAATCGGCACCGTGGTTGCCGAGCATGGCACGTTGTATGCTCCACCTCATTGAGCCGCGTGCACTATGGACCGCATCAATGTCCTCAATCACGAGCGAACTGGCTGAGATCCTGAGCACAGTCCAACGGCCTGGTGATTTCTTCGTTTCCGGTACCAGCGAACTCCTTGCACCCCAGTTGGAGGTGGAGGGCGTCGGTCAGATCGCACTGCCGCTGCTTCCGAGCCAGGCCAGGCAGCTCGTCGCAGCGGCCGAGCGGGCCCCCTACGGGCGGGGAGAGCAGACCCTGGTCGACACGGCGGTTCGCCGGACGTGGCAAATCGGCCCGGCCCTGGTTCGGATCCAGGGCCGGGGATGGGCGCGGACGCTGGGTTCAATCCTGACCCGCGTGTGTGATGGACTTGGGGTGGCCGAGCCTGTGCAAGCCGAGTTCTACAAGCTGCTGCTCTACGATGAAGGCAGCTTCTTCGCGGGCCACCGGGATACCGAGAAAGTGCCCGGGATGTTCGCCACGCTGGTGGTGGTGCTGCCCGCGACATCGGTCGGGGGTGAACTTCTGGTCCGCCATAAGGACCGCGAGGTTCGGCTCGACCTCCACTGCCCTGATCCCTCGGAGGTGGCGTTTGCGGCCTTCTATGCCGATTGCGTTCACGAAGTCCTGCCCATCACGTCAGGCTTTCGACTGGCTTTGATCTACAACCTGCTGCGTCCTGGGCCGGGTCGGATACCCGAGGCTCCGAGCTACGCCAACCAACAGACGCGGCTTGCAGCACTCTTGCAGGCTTGGGGTGCTGATCTGGGTCGTTCAACCACCGATGCCCCAGAAAAGCTCATCTTTCCGCTCGAGCATGCCTATACGTCGGCTGAACTCGGGTTCGGAGCATTGAAAGGCGCCGATGCCGCCGCGGCCGCGGTTCTCATGGCCGCCGCTCAGGCAGCCGACTGCGATCTCCATCTGGCGCTGATCGCGGTCGAGGAGAGCGGCAGTGCAGGGTACACGGGTTACACCTCCTCGTACCGCCGCTGGTCGGAGCCGGACGAGGACGAATTCGAGGAGGTTGAGGTCCTCGACCGCTCAATTGCCCTGTCAGCATGGCGGCGGCCCGATGATCAGCCCTCGGTGATGGGCGAGATTCCGGTCGGGGAAGATGAACTCTGCCCGCCTGATGCTCTCGACGATCTGGAACCGGACGAGGAGCACTTTCATGAGGCAACTGGCAACGAGGGTGCCTCGTTTGAGCGAACCTACCGCCGGGCGGCTCTCGTGCTCTGGCCGCACCAGCGCTTCCTCGCCGTTCTGTGTCAGGCCGGGGTGGCAGTCACCCTTCCCTATCTGGCCGATCTGACCGAGCGCTGGTCGAGCAGCGGCGAGGATCACACATCACTGCTTTGGCGAGAAGCACATGAACTCTCCGGACACATGATCTCCTCCTGGCATGGGCAGGAGAGATACCCATCGCGGGAGAACGTTCCAACTCACGCCACCCAGATGCTGATCCTCCTGATCCAGCTCAGGGACACGACACGCCTGGAGGCATTCCTGGCGACCCTGGCGGCGGGCGGCGTCTACACCGAGGGTGACAATGACGCCATTGTTCAGGCGCTCGGCGCCTTGTCGCCTCGACGAGCCGCTGCCTTGACCGAGCAAATTATCGCAGGAAATGCGGCGACCTCCCTGACGGCCTGTGGTGATCTGCTCGCCCGGCTGGTGGTCGCAGGGGGTCACGGCCGGGAGGGCACCCTCAGAGGGGCTGCGGCGACCTTGGTCGAAGCCTTGCTAGGCGACCCGCAGCACGCACCGGCTGCCGGGCCATGGTGGCAAGATCGGAGCGTGAAGCCGCGTTTTGTGGTTGACCTCCTGGAGGCTCTCTGCCGGATTGATCCGGGATTGGCTGAGCATGCAGCGGGTTACATGCTGAAATGGCCGCAGACCTATAACTTGGACACGGTTCTGGTCCCGGCCATGCGGGACTTGGTTCGATCGATGATTGCGCAAGAGCCAGCGGTCCAGCGCCTGCATCAGGCCTGCCTTGCGCACCTGCGCGCCCGTATAGCTGAACCGCTGGCGCCACCGAATGATTGGAGCCGGACGAGCGCACTCCCCTGTCAGTGTCGTCATTGCGCAGAGTTGAGCCGCTTTCTTGCCGATCCTAAACGCAAAGCCTGGGCTTTCAAAGCCGTCGAAGCAGACCGTTCCCATGTGGAGCAGACGATCCAGCGGGCTCACTGCGACCTGGACTTCACCACTGATCGTCGCGGTCGGCCCTACACGCTGGTGTGCACCAAGAACCAAGCGAGTTACGACCGCCGTGCGAAGCAGCGCAGGAAGGATCTGGAGGATGTCCACTTTCTGGGTGGTGAAGATATGAGATAAGATGAGCCAAAGAGGTCTTCATCCGGTGATGTCACGGTAACTTTTGGTCAGCGACTAGTGGTTTAAGAGCTGCGGCATGACCAAGCCCGTCAGCTACAAGCGCCATCGGTTCCCATCCCAAATCATCGCCCATGCCGTTTGGTTGTACTTCCGGTTCCCTCTGAGCCTGCGGTTGGTCGAGGAGATGCTGCTCGAGCGCGGTATCGTTGTATCCTATGAGACGATCCGGCGATGGGGGAAGAAGTTCGGTCCAGACTATGCTCGGCGACTCCGGCGCAAGCCGCCACGCCCGACCGACATTTGGCATCTGGATGAAGTCGTCATCAGCATTGCCGGTAGGAAGCACTGGTTGTGGCGGGCCATCGACCAGGACGGATACGTTCTGGACGAGATCGTCCAGAGCCGCCGCAACACCAAGGCAGCCAAGCGCTTGCTGACCCGGCTGATGAAGAAGCAGGGCATGGCACCCAAGCGCATCATCACTGACAAGCTGCCCTCATACGGAGCGGCCAAGCGCAAAGTCATGCCAGGTATTGAGCACCGGTCCCATAAGGGCCTGAACAACCGGGCAGAGAATTCGCATCTCCCGTTGCGAAAGCGGGAGAGCATGATGCAGGGCTTCAGGTCCACAGGAGGACTGCAGCGGTTCACCTCGGTCTTCTCTGCCGTCAGGAACTTGTTCGTTCCGCCCCGCTCGCACCCGTCTGCCCTCGCCACTCACCTTCACCGCCTCCGGGCTATGGCGGCGTGGAAAGCCGTGGCGGGCGTGCTCGCGTGAAACCAGCGAAGCAGGTCTTGTCGCGGCGTCTTCAGGTTACCGTGACATCGCCGCTAATCTGCCTATTCTCATGCCGAACCGGCTGAAGGGACTTGCTGAGGACCGCCTCATGAAGAAGATTGGCTTTCTCTCGTTCGGGCACTGGTCGCCCTCACCGCAGTCACAGACGCGGTCAGCCCGGGATGCTCTCCTCCAGTCCATCGATCTTGCCGTGGCGGCCGAGGAACTCGGAGCAGACGGTGCGTACTTCCGAGTCCATCACTTCGCGCGCCAGCTCGCCTCGCCCTTCCCGCTGCTGGCGGCAATTGGCGCGAAGACGAGCCGCATCGAGATCGGTACCGCCGTTATCGACATGCGCTACGAGAACCCCCTCTACATGGCCGAGGAGGCCGGCGCGGCCGATCTGATCAGTGGCGGGCGGCTTCAACTCGGCATCAGCCGGGGCTCGCCCGAGCAGGTCATCGATGGCTGGCGCTATTTTGGCTACGCGCCCGAGGAGGGTCAAAGCGAGACCGACATGGCCCGCCATCATGCAGAGGAGTTTCTCAACGTCCTCGAGGGCGAGGGCTTTGCTGAGCCGAACCCACGCCCGATGTTTCCCAACCCGCCCGGCCGGCTGCGCCTCGAGCCGCATTCGGAAGGTCTGCGTGAGCGCATCTGGTGGGGGGCCGCCTCCAATGCGACTGCCGTGTGGGCGGCGCAGCGCGGCATGAACCTCCAGAGTTCGACCCTGAAGGAGGACGAGACGGGCGAGCCCTTCCACATCCAACAGGCCAAGCAGATCCGCCGCTATAGGGAAGCATGGAAAGAGGCGGGGCATGCCCGCGAACCCCGCATCTCGGTTTCGCGCTCGATCTTCGCGCTCGTGAACGACCGCGACCGCACTTATTTCGGGCATGGCAAGGACAGCGACCAGATCGGCATCCTCGACAACATGCGCGCGATCTTCGGCCGTTCCTACGCTGCAGAACCGGACAGGCTGGTGGAGGAACTCAAGGCGGATGAGGCGATTGCAGAGGCAGATACCCTGCTTCTGACCGTGCCGAACCAACTCGGTGTCGCTTACAACGCTCACGTCATCGAGGCAATCCTGAGGCATGTTGCTCCCGCGCTGGGATGGCGATGACGACTGGCCCGCGGCTCAGCCGCTCTAACAGATAATCGTGATCTTGACGCCAACCACCCGGATGTCTCCATTGGGTCCAGCCTGTGTGGAAACGCGTTGATCTGCTAAGCTGCTCTTGATCGACGGAGGGCAGCATGAAGCGTTTCGTTGAAGGGGAAGATCGCCGGCAGGCCACCCTGCTTCCTGAGTGCCTGGACGACTATGTGGCGCCCGACAATCCCGTGCGCATCATCGAGGCCTTCGTGGACGAGCTGGATCTGGCCGCCCTGGGCTTTGCCGGTGTGGTGCCGGAGGTGACCGGACGGCCCGCCTACCATCTCGCAACCCTGCTCAAGATCTACATCTACGGCTACCTCAACCGCGTCCCCTCCAGCCGCCGCCTGGAACGCGAGACCCAGCGCAACCTCGAACTGATCTGGCTCACCGGGCGGCTGATGCCCGACTTCAAGACCATCGCTGACTTCCGCCGCGATAATGGAGCGGCCATCCGTGCGGCCTGTGCGCAGTTCATCGGGCTGTGCCGCAAGCTCAACCTGTTCACCCGCGCGGTGGTGGCCCTCGACGGCTCCAAGTTCAAGGCAATCAACAACCGCGACAAGAACTTCACGGTCGCCAAGGTGGCCAAGCGCATTGAGCAGGTGGAGGCCGACATACTGCATATTTGTCAAGCGCCGACAACTACGCACATTTTCCGCGCCTGCGCTTCCGCATATACAAGTCGCGCCTCCACTGACGTCAGCCCCTCGGCTAATCGAAGTCGCGTGCGGTCCTGAAGCTCATGGGCAAGCATCGTCCCCAAGTCTCTATGCACAGCGGAATCTAGATCTTGTGGAGCGCATATGGTGTCGATGATACCGGCATCAGCTGCCGCTCCAGCGTCGATCAGCATACCACTGTCTGCCAGCCGGTGGAGCACTGCCCCTGAACCGCGGCCATGCAGGCCAGCCAAAGCGACGAAAGGGTAAAGGCCATGACGGATTTCGGGCAATCCGAAGCACGCCGTGCTACTGGCAATCGCGTGGTCACAAACTCCCAGGAGTGCCATACCGCCTGCCACGCAGGCGCCGTTGATCCGGCCGATAATTGGCACAGGAAGAGCGGCCGCGGCACGCAGAGCCGCACCAAGACCCGTCGGCCCTGGTGAGGACAAGTCGTGCCGAATGCCCTCTCTATTTCTGAGGTTGAGCCCTGCGCAAAAAGCTCTGTCACCCTGCCCTGTCAGCACGACAGCTCGCAAATCTACATCACTCGCAAGCGAGATGAGCATGCCCGCCAGCGCGTGGAATTCAGCCGGATCGAGCGCATTGGCGCGTTCGGGATGATTAAGGGTGATAGTGGCTATGCTGTCCCTTTTGTAAAGAATCAGGCCGCTCCCTAGGCCAGTCATCGTTTCTGCCGTAGATCGACGACGCGCCTAGGCTTGGCCATAACAACTGGATCAAAGATGTCATCGCGCTTGGCTATTTCGACCTTAGGACGCAAGTTCGTCAGGGTCGTGACTAGGTTGGCGATTTCCTGCCCGATGCAATCTGCAGCTCCTTCCACTGGTGCCAAGCGCAACAGCAACACGTCGGGCGAGAATGGGTCCGCCATTGACTCAGAGGTCACTACGATTTGGTACTCGTCCAGCTGCGGGATCTTGTCGAGTTCAGCCTTGAGATTGCCAAGATTAACCAGCGCGCCCTTGATCTTGATGATATCGCCAGTGCGCACCGGCTTTGAGGAGAGGCGTACCGAGGTCCGGCCGCAATGCGGGCAGGCAGAGTGGTCGAGCGCGCCCATATCGCCAACCTTGTAGCGCAGAAAGACTGTGCCGCGCCGGTTGAGATGCGAGATCGCGAGCATCCCGGTCTCCCCGTCCGCCAAACGGGCGCCGGTCTCCCCGTTCACCACTTCATGGAAGACTTGATCAGGCATCGAACTATGAAATCCTGAGCCGTCGCAGCATTCAATCATCGTGCCACCCTGTTCGGTCGAGCCGTAGCGGTTCACAATGGCGATGTCGGCACAGTTCAGATTGCGCATGCGCAGCCGGAGATCCTCACGCATGGCAGGCGAAGCGGCCTCGCCTGTGGTCATCACCATGCGCACCGAGGTGAAATCGGCGTCCAATTCGATAGCCCGCAGCAGCACACGGCGCACGAAACCGGCAACGCCCCAGAGCACAGTGGCTTTGTGGCGCGCAATGGCGGACACCGCCTCGTCGACGCTGCGATTAACAGGGTAGTAGCTGTCGACGCGACCGGTATTGGCGATCAACATGGCCGCGCCCACAGCGGCTGCTTCGTCGGGTCCGCGCGAATACGCTCCCATGGGGAACGAGGTAAGCGGAAAAAGATTGGCAATGAGGTCGGTGTTCCTGAGCCCGATCAGGTCTTGCCGGGTGCGAAACAGATCCTGATAAGCAAAATGATCGTGCGAGGTCACAAAGATTGGGGCAGGACGTCCGGTGGTGGTGCCAGTTGTATAGATGATCTTCCAGAGCGTACCTTCCGCGACCGACAGGCCCTCGGGGCGCAGACGGAAGGCTTCGGGATTGGCCAGGAAATCCGTTTTTGATGAGGTGGGCAGCTTCTGAAGATCATCGCAGGTCTGGATGTCGGTGGGCCGCAGGCCGCGGTCGCGCATGATCTCCGAATAGAATGGATGGTGGTCGTAGCACAGTTCGACCATTCGGCGAAGCAACTGGTCCTGCAAGGCCCGCACGGCTCCTAGCGGCTGCCGCTGAACATCTGGCAAGGTATAGGTCGAGGTGTCGGTAGGCATCACATTCTCCAATCAGATGGCTACTAGGGACTAGCTGCGGCCGGGCAGCAACATATCGGGTTGTACCGAAATTCAGCCGGGAACCGTGCAGGCGCCAAGTGCTTCGGATAAGTCCCACGACAGCACTTCGCGTGAGAGACTACCGTTGAACCGAGACTGTTTAAGCAAGGTTACGGCGCGTCTGGTTAGTCCAGAGGGGACGGTCCGTGGATCGAATGCCTTGAGGGAGCGTGATCGCGCTGGACCTACATGGGCCAAAATTCCTGATTGCGCAGGTGATGCCAGGGACGGTCCTTCAAAGGCTGGTTCTATACTAGATTGACTGCCGTACCCACTAAGACTCGGAGAACCTGCCCCTCTGACCTCACCGCGCTTACGAAGGAAGTGTAACAAGACCCAGACCACCTAGTGCCATTGAACGGAACATCGTAGTGCCTCCCCTCGGGTTGGTACATCTACAATTGGGCCTAAGAGCCCCATGCCGTCAACTGTAAACAGGATACAGCTTCATCTATTGCGACGTTAGCCTCCGGCCCAATTGAATTTTCCGCCTCAGAGGGCAATCACGGCGTCGCCAATTTAGCGCCTTTTCGTTTTTCAATAGGGTCTGGTACAAGCACCACAACCGAGAGTTCCTCATAGCACCTATCGACAAGTAGAGCGCGACGTGAAGGTCCATGCCAACTGCTCGAAGCAGCCAGAGTTCTGCCACCTTGGACCTTATGATGGAGAACTGCCCAGGGCTGTAGATCGTGGAGCATCAAGCGTCATGTAGCGCCCGCTCTTGACGATTTAATGCAGACCGTTGAGGACCTCGCGAGGTCAGGCCATGGCGGACGTGGTGGTCATCCGGTGCACGTTGCAGTCCAGCAAACAGGCCGTTGTGTTGGCACGCATTTGAGTTCGCCGCGCCGAAACATCGCGTTGACGGAAGCGTGCACCTCGCTGAATGCAAATCTCTGTTGGGATGGATCAAGCGGACGTGTGAAGAGCATGGGTACCATATCTGTGATGGAGCGAGGCGCTATCCTGCACAATTCCAGGATCCGAGCGCAGCGTTCATCATAGTGTCTCGCAAGCTCATGGCATCGTAGGTGCAGGTTCTCAAAAGGAAGCTCATGGCCAGGAAGCACGAAGGCATCGGCCGGTATTCTATCAATCATCGTCCGCAGCGAGCTCAGATATAGGCCGAGCGGATCACCATCAGGGTCAATTTCCAACACACCAATGTTGGGTTTTCTTGTAGCAAGAATCTGATCGGCCGGAAGAAAGATGTTATCAGAACGGCAATAAAGCATGACTTGATCGGGCGCATGACCATCTCCGAACAGCACCTCGAAAGTTCGCCCGCCAATTGTCAGGGCATCTCCTGCGAGAACCCTTGAGAAGGTCGGCGGGAGGTGCTCCACCATTAGTGGGTATGACCGCCCCTCGGCTTTGATCGCATCGACCATGTCAGGAGTCATTCCCAGCCGTAAGTAGAATTCAAGATACGGCTTTGCGGCCTTCATGCTTGGATCACACAAGAAGTTCAGGCAGCTCAGATAGCCGCTGAGGGTCATAAGCAACGGCATGTCGTGGCGCGCGCACAACCAACCCGCGAGGCCAACATGATCAGCGTGAGAATGTGACACGATTAGGCGTGTCAGGCGCTGGCCCGCCAATGGCCCCTTGAGCAGCGACTCCCAGATTAGACGTGTTGGCTCACCCGCCGTTCCTGTATCGAGCACGGCCCAGCCATCGCCGTCATCAATGAAGTAAATATTGACGTGGCCAACCCGGAACGGCAGCGGCATGCGTGTCCAAAGGATGCCTGCAGCGACCTCCTGTATCTCGCCGCATTCAGGGGGCTCTGCGAACGGAAAGATCAGTGAGGCCTTGGAAGAGGTCGCATTCGGTGCCTTATGTGGTGGCATTCACGTTCAATGTAAACAGAATAAACGTGATGTGCAGCATCAACAAATGGATCGCGTCCTTCTTCAACATCAACTGCATTTTATGGGACCGGCGCGACGTCATTGTCTGTAGCGGTTTCGCATCGTTTGCTGTGCCAGAAAATGCTGAAAATGGCGGTTCCAGAGTTCGGACCCGACGGTGAACGCCATGGAGTGGTCAACCCGACGGGCACACCGCTCAGCCTGTGCAGAGCGAACTGGCATGACACAGCCCAACATTGTTTATTGCATCCAACCTGAACTCAATTATACGCTCGCTGCCTGTAGGCTTTGATCCGCTGTTGCTTCGTCGGCACGAATGCATGCGCAAACATGGCCCGGAACGCCGCGCTCGATCAGTTTTGGCTCGTGCTCTGCACAGGCGCTGATCGCGCGGAAGCAGCGGGTTCGGAAGGTGCATCCCGACGGCGGCGAGATTGGATTCGGGAGATCGCCCGAAAGGATGATTCGCTGTCGACGATCGGCTTTGGCAAGATCGTGTTGAGGGATCGCCGAAAGCAGCGCCTGCGTGTAGGGGTGCTGCGGGTTCTCAAACACTTCTGAAACGGAGCTATATTCGACAATGCGACCCAGGTACATGACGGCGACGTCGTCCGAAATGTGGCGGACGATGGATAAGTCATGGGAGATGAAGATATAGGTTAGGCCGAAATCGGCCTGCAGTTTCTTCAGAAGATTGATAACCTGTGCCTGGATCGAGACGTCGAGTGCCGAGACGGCCTCATCAAGGATTAGTACGTCCGGCTGGAGCGCGAGTGCACGGGCAATTGCGATCCGCTGCCGCTGTCCACCGGAGAACTGACCCGGCTTGCGTTTTCCTGCATCAGGGGTAAGGCCTACATAGCCCATAAGCTCGTTTACGCGGGCAGCATCATAGATCCCGTGGATCCTCATCGGCTCTGCAATGATCTCGTGCACAGTCATGCGCGGATCAAGAGAAGAATATGGATCTTGGAACACGACCTGCAGGTTTCGACGCGTTGCCCGAAGCGTCTTCCCCGACATCGACATCAGCGGAACGCCGTTAATCGTAATACTCCCGCCCGATGCCTCCATGAGCCGGAGCAACACGCGCGCGAGGGTGGACTTGCCACATCCGGATTCACCCACGAGGCCGAGGGTGCGCCCCTTGAGGATGTCGAAAGAGATATTCCTGAGCGCCTGCAACTTTTCACGTCTGCCGAAGAACGACTTTGTGACATTAAAATCCTTCCGGAGGTCCTTCACCCGCAGGATCGGCTCGGATCTGGCCGGCGCCTTGTCTTGCTCATCGTCCTGCAGCGGCACCATGGCGCTCTTGCGCTCTTCGATCCAGCCAGGTGTTTCCTCGGCAAAGTGGCAGGCGGAAAGACGCCCTTCCGGCACCGGGCGCAGTTCGGGGCGGACAGCGCTGCATTCGGCTCGGCCACCCGACATCTGACAGCGTGTCGAGAAGGGGCAGCCTGGCGGACGGTCGTACACGCTCGGGACGTAACCTGGAATGGAATACAGCTCGCGCACTCTACGGTCTACGCGGGGCAGGCTGGCGATCAGGCCCGCAGTGTAGGGGTGCCAGGAACCGGAAAAGATCTGGTCTGACGTTGCTAGTTCGACAACTCGTCCGGCGTAGAGGACGGCAACGCGATCTGCGTGCTCGGCTACGAGGCCGAGATCGTGGGTGATGAGGATCATGGCAGCGCCGGTGCGCTCGCGAACCTCACGGAGCACTTCCATCACCTGCGCTTGGATCGTCACATCGAGTGCCGTCGTCGGTTCATCGGCAATTAGAAGATCAGGCTCGTTCGCCATGGCGATGGCGATGACAACGCGCTGACGCATGCCGCCAGAAAATTCGTTCGGGAACTGATGGTAACGACGTTCGGGGTTCGGAATGCCGACAAGCTGCAGAAGCTCGATCACTCGGTCATAGACTTGCTGTTTGGTCATCCCGGGATTGTGCAGCCGGACTGCCTCAGCTACTTGCTTACCCACCCTGAGCACGGGGTTAAGCGCTGTCATAGGGTCCTGAAAGACGATGGCCATCTTCTTGCCGCGGATCTTGCGCATCGCGGTGAAATCGAGCTCGGTCAATTCCTGACCGCGCAGCACGATACTCCCTTCGACAACCCGCAGCGGCAGGGGAAGAAGCCCCAGCACAGCCATCATCGTAAGGCTCTTGCCAGATCCGGACTCGCCGACAAGGCCGAAGACCTCGCCAGGGTAGACATCAAACGAGACGTTATCGACTAGGCGCTGGCCCGGATTGGCACCGGACACCTCGATTGAAAGATTCCGGACACTCAGCAGGACTTCGGGCGCGTTCTGGGGGGAATAAGGTATGAGAACGCTCATGCCTTGATCCTTTCGGGAAGGTCGACGGGATCGTTTTCGGCCGTGAAAGCCTGCGATAGAAACTGAAGGCTCGCTACCATTACGAAGAGAGCGATGCTCGGCAGGATCGAAAGATAGGGTGCGAGTTCGAGATAGGTCTGTCCCTCGCTTACCATCATCCCCCAGCTCGGGAGGGGCGGCTGAACGCCGAGGCCGAGATAGCTGAGGGATGCCTCGAGCACCACGATTTGGCCGAACTCATAGGACCCAACGATTAGCATTTGCGGCAAGACGTTCGGCAGGAGGTGCTTGCGGATGTTCCACACCGCCGTTGAACCTTGAGCGCGCGCGGCTAATACGAATTCACGTTCGCGCAACGAAAGCGCCATACCCCGCGCCACTCGGCCATACGCGACCCAACTTGTCAGGCCAAGGAGCACGGCGAGCGTCACAGCACTTGGCCCCAGGATCGCTGTCACGACGATCAGGAGAAGGACGCGCGGAATGGAAAGCTGAAGGTCAGCAAGGCCCATGATCAGCGTTTCAACCGGACCACGGAAATAGCCCGCGATCAGACCCAGTGTCACACCGACGACTAGGCTCACGAAAACGGCACCAGCTCCGATGGCTGCGGAGACCTGTCCCGCAAGCGCAAGGCGACTCAACATGTCGCGGCCAAGAGGATCGCTGCCGAGCAGATAATAGGTTCCATCGAAAGCGCGGTCGCCGATCGCAACAAGACCACCTGATAGGTTCTGTCCATAAGGGTCGTAACCTGGTAGGAGCGGCACCCCGAGGATGAAGATCAGCATGCTGACGAGCAGGATAAGCGCAATAATGCCCGAAAAAGTAAGCCTTGACTTCATGCGAGCCTCACGCGTGGATCGAGTATTCCATAGAGCAGATCAACCACGAGGTTGATTGCGACGAAAATCAGTGAGAGAAGGAACACGCCCGCGATGATTACAGGAAAGTCCCGTTGGCTGACCGACTGCACGATCAGACGTCCGACACCAGGCCAGCTAAACACTGTTTCAGTCACTACCGCTCCGCCAAGAAGCAGGCCAAGGTTGATGCCGGCGATCGTGACGATCGGCAGCAGAGCGTTGGGCAGCATGTGACCGAAAATCACCTGGATGCGCCCCTGACCCTTAGCATAGGCCGTGCGGACGTAATCTTGACGCTGCTCCGTCGCCAACGATGCGTTGAACAGCCGGAGATACAAGGCTAGTTCATAGCTTCCGAGCGTCAGTGCCGGCAGGACCAAGTGTTGCCACGTTCCCCGTCCCAGAGACGGCAGCCACCCGAGCCAGACCGAGAAAATTAGAATCATCAACAGGCCGAACGAAAAGACCGGGATCGCCTGGCGTCCGAGAGCAAGCCACATAATACCTTCACGCAGCCAAGCGGCGCGTGACATTCGCATGATCGTGCCGAGTACAAGCGCCAGAATGATGCCTATGGCGAAGGACGTAAGCGCCAGTTCGAGCGTGGCCGGTATGCGCTCGACAACGAGAGACATCGCAGACACGTTCTGGCGTGTCGAAACGCCGAAATCGCCCTGCAACGCGTTGACGATAAAATCGAAATACTGAACGATCAGCGGGCGATCGAGCCCCATGGCTTTGCGGATCGCCTCCATATCCGATTGGGTCGCCTCGGCAGAGAGCAGAAGCAGCGCCGGGTCGCCGGCGAGCCGGACCAGGAAAAAAGCAGCGGTCACGACACCAAAGACCGTCATGAGCGACTGTGATACCCGCTTTACGAGGAACCCGAGCATTCCAAATCCTCAGTGGCAATTTAATCAGTGATCGGCTTAAGTTAGGGGGTATTCGAATGCCGTTTGGGCCTTGCAACACTCCGCCCCTCACTGAAATCTGGTGGATCGTAGGTTGGCCCAGCCCGATTTGTCAACAGTCAACAACTAGCCTAAAAAGGCAATCCCTGGGAAACACCTCTCTGGAGGCTTGGCCGGCGCCACGATTCTGGCATCTGACCAGCCTAGCTCCGGCCCTTGAAGTAAACTGTTGACAGGAAAGCTTGGGAGCCACTACATCCAAGGCGACCCGGTATGGATGAACAGGAACGAGTCCATGAAAGCTGCAGTCCTTTGGGAGGCCGGAAGGCCCATGACAATTGAAACGGTCGAGATCTGCAAACCTGGACCACGAGAAGTACTAATACGCACGTCCTTCGCAGGGGTCTGCCACTCTGACATTCACTTCACAGACGGCACCTACCCCTATCCGGTGCCCTTCGTGCCCGGCCACGAATCTGCTGGTGTCGTCGAGGCGGTCGGCGATGATGTGACTCATGTGAAGAAGGGCGACCACGTCGTCACCTGTCTTTCGGTCTTCTGCGGCTGCTGCTCGCAATGTGTAACCGGCCGCCCCAACCTCTGCGAGGATGTGGATGTCAAGCTTCCTCCGGGCGCTGCGCGGCGCATGACGATTAACGGCAACGTGCTGCACCAGTTTTCTAACCTCTCGTCCTTCGCGGAAATGATGCTCGTGCACGAGAACGCACTAGTGAAGATCAACCGCGATGTACCGCTCGATCGCGCAGCGATCGTGGGCTGCGGCGTTCTGACCGGATTTGGCGCGGTTATGAATGCGGCTGACGTGAAGCCCGGCTCCACTGTTGTGGTCATCGGATGCGGCGGCGTCGGCCTCTCCGCCATCAGTGGTGCGGCGCTCACTGGGGCAGGCAGGATCATCGCGGTCGACATGCTCGACAGCAAACTAGAGCTTGCCCGCAAGCTTGGCGCGACGGACACGATCAATGCCGGCACCACTGACCCCGTCGCAGCCGTGATGGAGATGACCAAAGGCGGCGCGCATTATACGTTTGAAGCACTCGGCCTCAAGCAAACTGCAGCACAGGCCTTCGACATGCTGCGGCCCGGTGGCGTGGCGACACTTCTTGGTATGTTCAAGCCGGGCATGAAGCTCGAGTTCCAAGGGTCAATGTTCATCAAGGATCGCCGGATCCAGGGTTCTTCGATGGGTTCCAATCGGTTCCGCGTAGATATTCCCAATCTGCTGAACTATTACATGCAGGGCCGCCTGCAGCTCGATTACCTTATCTCGGACCACATTCCGCTCAGCGATGTGAACCAAGCTCTGGATAACCTTCGTTCCGGCGCCCCTGTCCGCCAAGTTATCGATATGTCCTTGAGCTGAGGTGATCCGATGAGCAGTATTACTGAAGCCAGCACTTCGGCCGCCCGCGCATATCTCGGCCGCAAGCACGGCATGTATATCGACGGCCAGCTCGTAGACTCGCTCTCGGGCGAAGCAAGCCCGATCTTTGATCCGGGCCGCGGTCAGATTATCGCGGAGTTCCCGCGCGGGAATGCGGCAGACGTCGATCGCGCGGTTGCGGCGGCGCGAGAGGCGTTCGAAAATGGTTCATGGCGGCGCATCAAACCGAATGAGCGTGCGAAGCTGGTCTGGAAGCTTGCAGACCTCCTTGAGGAGAGTACCGAACTCATTGCCGAGATTGAGTGCCTCAATGCCGGTATGCCGTTCTCCGCAGCCAAGGCCGGAGCCGTCGGCTCATCTGTTGATTTGCTGCGCTATACATCGGGTTGGACCACGAAGCTGACGGGGGAAACTATTCCAGTCTCCTCCCCCGGTGAATGGTTTGCCTATACTCTGCGCGAGCCGATTGGCGTCGTCGGTCAGATCGTGCCCTGGAACGGACCACTCATGATGGCGATCTGGAAGATCGCGCCGGCGCTAGCCGCAGGTTGCACGATCGTTCTGAAACCGGCAGAGCAGACCCCGTTGACGGCCATATTTCTCGCGGAACTCTGCGAGAAAGCCGGCATCCCGGCGGGCGTTGTCAACGTGGTCACCGGCGGTAGCGAAGTCGGCGCCGCCATGGCGGCGCACCCGGGCATCGACAAGATCGCCTTTACGGGCTCGACTCAGGTAGGTCGCTCGATCGTCACGGCGGCTGCGGCATCGAATCTCAAACGGGTCTCGCTGGAACTCGGAGGCAAGAGCCCCGTCATTATCTTCCCCGACGCCGACCTTGAGATCGCTATTCCGGGCGCCGGTGTCGGTATCTTCTCCAATGCGGGACAGATCTGCACATCAGGCTCGCGACTCTACGCCCATCGGGGCGTTTATGACCGGGTCGTGGAAGGCGTCGCGAAATACGCCGAAGGACTGAAGGTCGGCTACAGCCTCGATCCATCCAGCCAGATGGGACCGCTAATCTCGTCAGGCCATCTTGCTCGCGTCGCCGGCATGACAGAGCGTGGCGTGAAGGAAGGAGCTTCAGTCATCACGGGTGGCGAGCAGTTGAACTCCGAAGGATACTTTTACAAGCCCACGGTTCTGGCTTGCACAAGTTCAGAGCTGAGCGTCGCGAAAGAGGAGATCTTTGGCCCTGTTCTCAGCGTGATGCGCTACGACGATGACGATCTCGACCAGATTGCGAGGGAGGCTAATAATTCCGTCTATGGCCTTGCCGCCAGCATCTGGACGCGTGACTTCTCCCGCGCTCACAAGATGGCCCAGAGGGTCCGCGCCGGCACCATCGGCATCAACCGCCACTTCGTCGGCGATAGCGCTCTGCCTTTCGGCGGCTATCGCCAGTCCGGCTGGGGACGCGAACGCGGACGGGAGGTCTTCGACAGCTACATGGAAGTTAAGGCGATCGCGAGCCCGCTCTGACGGATGACCGCTCATGGCAAGGCCGAAGGGCCCCGGGTAGCAACCGGGGCCCTTCGTTTATGGAGCACTACGCAAGCGCAACGTTCTAAACCCCAAATCAACCAATGCGCCCCGGGCCGGCGCCGGCCCGGGGAGCTTTGTTGACGATGCGCCGACGGATTACTGAGCCGCGTCGAGCGATGCTAGGGAGCTGAAGCGAGCATTCCGCAGGTGCAGGCGCATCATGGCCTCTGCCCTGTCGGGATCGCGGCTCTCTAAAGCATCAACGATATTTCCGTGCTCCTTCAGCGCCGCAACAGCCCGGCCCGGCTGGGTGCTGGACTTCAAGCGATGAATGCGCAACTGATAGTAAATCTCATTCATTAGCAGCCCCTGCAGAAGTTCGGAGCGGGCTCCGCAGATGATGGCGAAGTGGAAGTCGTCGTCTCGAGAGCGCGGGAGATAGGCCTCACCCGCCGTGACTTCGGGACGGCTTGCATGTTCTTCCAGCAGATGCTGCAATTGGCCGAGTTCCGCAGCAGACATACGTTCTGCGGCTAGGCGGGCCGCCATGCCCTCGAGAGCCTCGCGTGTGAGGAGCAGCGAGTCGAGCTTTTCACGTGACATGCTGATGACGCGGACGCCGATCCGGGGTGTGCGGGTCACGAGACGGCCTTCGAGCCGCCCCAGAGCCTCTCGCAACGGACCGCGGCTGATGCCGAGATTGCGCGCAAGCTCCGCTTCCGAAAGCCGCTGTCCAGGCTCGAACTCTCCCGAGGTGATCGCCTCGACGACCTTCTCGAAGGCCTCAGCACTCAGCGAGGGATTTACGATCGGAGTAAGCGAGGTCATTGATCCTCTCCCCAAAGACTAATTCGAAGCCTGCTGCCGAGCATACCGCTTCATCTTCGTCAACTGTCAACAAAACGCGAGCTGCCAAATATAGCGCAAACTCTTTAAGTGCAAGGTCCTGATAGGTTCTGATTAGAGTTATGATACATTTTAACGCAGGTTATATCACGCCGCCAAGCTCGTCACCATATCCTGCACCACTTTAACCAGTGGCATTGCGCGAAGTGTTGGTAGCCGCTCTGGCGCTGGGCAGCGCAAATGCAAAAAGATCTGTCTCGACAGTGGTAACCTCGCACTCTTTCTGCAGTTGGCCCAGTCTTTCAAGAAGTGGATAATTCAGAACTTCTCGCCAGATGGTCTGATAGTGTCGAGGCTGCTGGAGGAGGATGAGCGCCTTCCGCTGCAGCACGCCCGGTTCGATGGTAAGCTTTACTTTCCGCGCGCACTCAGTCCGTCGATCATACCAGGGCCACCATATTTGCTGGTCTCGCAGATGGTGCCAGAGCCTCAGGAAGTTGGCACCCTCCCAGCTAGGGCTGATGTCGGGCGCGTACCGATCCGCGAATGCGCCGCTTGGATCCCACTCGATTGCCGGAGGTGACCGGAAGGTGATCCGCCCAACCTTCTCAGGATGCCGGCGTGCCATCTCAATCGCGACAGCCGCCGACGTTCCGTGAGCATAGATATCCACCTCTTCAAGGCTCGTGAAATCAAGACAATCGATGATCTGCTCGATCCAGGATGAGATTGCCGGCGCGCCTGCGTCCGCAATTTCCGAGTACCCGTTGCCCATCAGGTCAATGGCGAGCACTGGCCGATCTGCCGCGAGTTCGTCGATTCCCTCGCGATGCAGGTCTATGCCACCCGGCAGATCATGGAGGAAGAGAACGGGCGCTCCTTCACGCCCAACCCCGCGGCCCTTGGCATGGACCGGACCGAACCGGGTCGGGATGTAGTCGCGCCCCTCGGCAAGCCGGGACGAAAAGCGGCTGACATGAGCGGGAACATGAGAAGCCGCCGGATGGCGCAAGAGCACCGTCAGTTCCTCGGCAACGGCCGCCTCGGCGTCGCGGGGAAAGACGTGGATCCAGGCGTCATCCGGATAATACTTCAAGGTCTTGTACTGGCTGTCTCCAGGACGGTTCCCGTAGCAGACGGGGGGCGTCACTTCCGAAATCATCGCGAGACCCGGATGCCGGAAGGCCGAGGCATAGACTTCTGCATAGGTATCCGCGGCCTGCAGGAGCTCGACTGTCCCGCGGTAGAGGAAATCGACGTCGGGAACATCCGTATCCGCACGATGCTCCTGCACGGATCGGTCCCAGGGCCAGAATATGTGCTGCTCACGATACCGGAACCAAGTCCAAACAAGGTGGGAGCCATCCCATTTCGGCTCGATTGGCGGCAGGTACTCGCGGATCCGGTCCTCCGTATAGGGATTAGCAAAAACAGGGAAACCGTCTGTAAGCACCATCGAGACGAGCAGAGGATGGCGTCGGGCTAATTCCACGGCCACCCCTGCACCGGTATGCCGGCCATAGAGGGATACCTGCCCCAGACCCAATGCCCGGATGCCGCCTGCAATCGCATCCGCCAAGTCCGCGGTGGCCAATGGCGACTTCTCCAGCATGTCGGACAGGCCAAAGCCAGGAAGATCGAAGGCGAAGGTCGTAAAATGACCAGCCCATTCTTTCTGGATGGGCAGCATCACCTTCGCCGAGCACGGAGAAGCATGGAGCATGATCACAGGAGGTCCCTTTCCCATCCGCACGAAGTGAAGCGCCCGGCCGTCCACGACTACGAAGCCCTTGTGGATTTCGGCAACCACCTTGGCGGCGTCCGCTTCTGTCATACTGACCTCCTGACATCCCGCGATTAACTGTTGACAGTTTACACCAAATTTCACTACGCTTGTCCAGTACTTCGCCGCGCGACGCCATGTCCGCTAACCACGAGAAACATCCCGTGCAAACAAAAGCCAACAAGCTGAAGGCTATCTTTCAACGGCGTAACGCAACGCTTATTCCCGGCACGCCGAACGCCCTCTTTGCCAATGTCATCGAGTCTCTAGACTTCGAAACTGCTTATGTGACAGGAGCCGGCATCGCGAATATGCATCTGGGTGCACCGGACATTGGTTTGGTAACACTCTCCGAGTTGGCCGATCACGTGCGTGCAATCTCCGATTCCGTGAGCATTCCCTTGCTCGTCGACGGTGACACAGGCTTCGGGAATGCTATCAACACCTACCGGACGGTCAGGACAATCGAGGCGGCCGGCGCCTCCGGTATTCAGCTGGAAGACCAAGAGTTCCCAAAGAAGTGTGGCCACTTCTCCGGCAAGGAGATCATTCCTCTCAACGAAATGGTCCAGAAGATCAGGGCTGCCGTCGACAGCCGCACGAATGGTGATTTCCAGATCGTCGCACGGACCGACGCAATCGCCGTGGAGGGCCTGAACGCTGCAATCGACCGAGCCAACGCGTTCGTCGAAGCGGGTGCGGACGTGATCTTCGTCGAGGCCCCCACCTCTGTCGGCGACATGGCCCGCATCTCGCGTGAGATTCCTGCACCGCAGATTGTTAATATCGTCCATGGCGGCAAGACACCTGCGCTTCCGCGCACGCAACTGGCCGAGATGGGCTTTGCCGGTATTCTCTATGCCAATGCCGCGTTGCAAAGCGCGCTCTTTGCAGTCACCGAAACTCTGACGAGCCTCAAGGAAACGGGTTCACTCGACGCGGCGAAGGACCGCCTTGCCTCGTTCGAGGCTCGACAGAAAGCTGTTCGCAAGTTCACGTTCGATCTCATGGAAAAGCGGTATTCCTGATTGCATACGAGGACTGAGCGCGCTGAAGGATTTGACCAATGCAATATGATCTTGTGATTGAAAATGGCGATGTCCTTCTGCCCGGGGCAGAACCGCAGAAGCTGAACGTGGCGGTTCGCGGCGGCAAAATCGCTGCGCTCCTGAAGCCGGATGAGTCGCCGGATGCTCTCCGCCGCATCGATGCGACAGGCCTCACTGTTCTGCCCGGCGTGCTTGATGTGCATCTTCATCTGGGGCACGGAGCTGACATCGCCCGGCCCCGTGTTCCGGAAGATGCGGCACAGGAGACGGCAGCCGCAGCTATCGGCGGAGTGACCACGATCATTCCCTATTTAATGGGGTCCGAGGATTTCGCGGAAAGCTTCGAGTCCGTCGTGGCCACGACAACGGCAGGTGCGCGCGTCGACTTCAGCTATCATCCCATCATCTCGACAGAGGAGCAGTTGGCGCGCGTTCCCTACTACATCTCGGAGTTCGGCACTCCGTCCTTCAAGATCTTCATGAACAACCGTGCCGGCGAGGGTGCGCGACTCGGCCTGCCCGATATCGATGACGGCTTCTTCTATCGCCTTGCGTCGCTTTGCGCGGAACATGGCGGCATGGTATGCCCGCACCCGGAGAACATCGAGGTCGTTCATGTTCTCCGGAAGAAGGCCATGGCTGAGGATCCCGAGGGCAAGAGCGGCCTAGCGGGCTGGAACGCCTCGCGGCCGCCCTTCGTGGAGGCGGACGCGATCCAGCGGGCAGGCATACTGGCCAAGGCTGCCGGCGCGCCGCTCTATGTCGTTCATACATCGTCGGCAGAAGCCTTGGAGGCGGCGATCCGGGTTCGGGAAGCGGGAACCGACATCACGATCGAGACGTGTCCGCACTATCTAACCCATGATGTGACCTGGGAAGGCGGAGACGTCGGCAAGATCAATCCGCCGCTGCGTGAAAAAGACGATTGCGAAGCCCTTTG
This sequence comes from Pseudomonadota bacterium, assembly GCA_023426505.1. Lineage (GTDB taxonomy): Bacteria > Pseudomonadota > Alphaproteobacteria > Rhizobiales > Beijerinckiaceae > Microvirga. The sequence goes on along the minus strand of JAFAAP010000017.1, from coordinate 11,281 downwards.
GGCCGGCATCGCGCTGGGCGTCATTGACACTGTTGCGACGGATCACGTGCATCGTGACGTGTTAGCTAAGGCAGGTGGTATCTGGAAGGCTTCACCCGGATGCCCCGGCATGGAGACGCTCCTGCCGGTCATGCTTTCCGAAGGGCACGTCAAGCGCGGAATTCCGCTTTCGCGAATTATCGATCTGCTCTGCGAGAAGCCGGCGAAGGCCATGGGCCTGTGGGGTACGAAGGGCGCCATCCTGCCGGGCTTTGACGCCGACTTTGCCATCGTCGACACGAACGCCGCATGGCGCGTGTCAAATGAGGAGGTCAAATCGTCGGCTGGGTACTCCATCTATAATGGATGGCCCCTCACGGGAAAGGTCGTTCATACACTCGTGCGCGGCACAGCCGTCGTTGAGAATGGCGCTCTTGTCGAAGACACAGCCGGCACGGGACGCTACCTTAAGCGCAGCCTGCACAGCGGAAATTGACTATGAGCGCGTCGATCGCAGCGGCCACCAATCTCGTCGACCAGCTTCGGCGCCGGGTTTCGGCGCTGGAGCTGTCGCGTGACGAGCTTGAGCTTGAGCTTTGTCGCACGGATATCTTCTATGTTGCCGAGCACCTCCCGCTCGCTGTTGCAAGACCATCATCTGTGGCCGACGTACAGGCCTTGGTACATCACGCCCGGGACCTGAAGATTTCGCTTGCGGCGCGCGGTGCGGGCCTGTCCTACAGCGCCGGCTACATCCCGCACGACGCACGAACCGTGATCGTCGATCTGCGGGCCATGAATCGCATCATCGAGGTAAACGAGCACGACCGTTATGTGACCGTCGAGCCAGGCGTGACATGGTCCGACCTAAGGGATGCTCTGCAGCCTCTGGGCTTGACCACACCGTTCTGGGGCACATTCTCAGGACGTTATGCCACGATCGGCGCCAGCCTCTCTCAAGGAGCGAAATTTTTCGGCTCGGCTTCGCGGGGAACCTCGGCGGAGTCGGTGCTGGGATTGAAGGTCGTCACGGGCACAGGCGAACTGCTGGTGACTGGATCGGCCGCGTCAACGGTCCCGACGGCGCCTTTCTTCCGCAATTATGGTCCTGACCTGACCGGACTGTTCCTGGGCGATTGCGGAGCCTTCGGCTTCAAGGTTGAGATCACGCTCCAGCTTATTCCCGCCCCTGCTGCGCTCGGAACTTGCACGTTCTCCTTCGAGGATCCTGTCGCCCAGATGAATGTTATGGGCCAGATCGGATCAGAGATGCTCGCCACCGAATGTCAGGGTATGGACCCGTTCACGGCGCGCGCCAGAATGTCCAGCGAAGGATTGGCAAGCGACATCAAAACGCTGCTGCAAATCATGGTGGGCAGCGGCGGCGTGATCGCAGGCATGAGGAACGGGGTTCAGATCGCATTGAACGGCCGCCGCTTCGTCAACAAGGTCGGCTATCTGATGAACTGCGTGACCGAAGGACGGGACGCGAAGGATGCCAACGCGCGCGTGGCCCGCGTGCGTTCCATCGCACGCGCCGGGGGCGGGAAGGAGATCCCGGCGTCGATCCCCAAGGTTCTGCGTGCCATGCCGTTTCCCCGCATGAATGGCCTGTTGACGCCCTCCGGCAAACGCATGAACTGGCTCCATACCGTCGTGCCGAACTCTCTTGGGGGCAAGTGCTTCCAAGTGACCGAGGATGTGTTCCGCCGGAACGCGGATCTCATGAAGGCCTATGGCATCGACCGGGGTTACCTGCTGTCGACGCATGGTCCGTCAGGAGTGGGCGTCGAGACGCTGATCCGCTGGTCGGATGCCCCCTATCCGATCCATACGCATTACATGACCGATGCCGAAAAAGCAGCGTTGAAGGTCCGCGAGGACAATCCGCGGGCGCGCCAGGCATTGGAAAAACTGTCGGGTGAAATCCTGAGAGAATGGCGAGCGCTTGGTGGAGTGCACATGCAGGTCGGGCGCAAGTATCCCTACTTGGAGACGCGCCTGCCGGAGACAGCGAGCTTCCTCCGCAACCTGAAGAGCATCCTGGATCCCGACGGCATCATGAACCCGGGAAATGTCTTTACGGACAAGTGCGATACTTAGCGCGTCGTGCGGAGTTCAAAGCCTTTGCCGGCGGCCCGCCGAACGACGCCGGTGAAGGATCCGGTTTCCTACGCCGGGTGGTGCGCTCAATCAATGGAAGACATCAGATGGACGGCAGAACCTTCGCGATTGCGCGCTGATTGTTTGTGGCCCACGACTTGGTGAGCGCAAGTCTGCAAACACCTCCAGATGATCTACCCTCTCTGGGCCCGCCACGATGGCCATGTTCTAAGTGCCTGTTTGAGAATTTACCGCAGACACAAAATATTGTAGCCCGCTCAGGCTGCGAGCTCCTGCATTTTGCGGCTTTGGCCCATTCTCAAACGGGCACTAAGATGATAGTCCTCCCCTCAACGGATGAGCGGAACCTGTTGCTCCGCTCACTCGAAGGACATTCCGTCAGTCCTTGAGATTGAAGATGCGCATCGCGTTGTCTCGCAGGATCTTGCGCTTCGGCTCAGGGCGGAAGCCCAGTTCGTGCACCTCCTCCATCGCCCGCTCCGGATCGATCACCCACCAGTCAGTGCCAAACAAGAACTTGTCCTGTCCGAATGTATTGGCGAAGTGTGTGACGGATGGGCCCCAATATTTCGGCGCATAGGCATCGCCACACATATAGACGTTGCGGTGCTTGTTGGCGACGCTGATCATCTCCTCGGTCCAAGGGTAGCCGAGATGGATGCCGATGATCGTCAGCTCAGGAAAATCAATGGCGATCCGGTCGAGCGCAATAGGCTTCGCCACAGTGGCCAGACGATTGTCGCTGCGGTAGACTAAGCATTGCCCCACCTGCATCATTATTGGGATACCGAGTTCGGCGCAGCGGGCGTAGTAAGGATAATAGATCGCAGCTTCAGGCGACTGGCCGAACCAGTGCGGGTAGAGGTGCGCGCCGACGAAACCGTATTCCTTAACTGCGATGTCCAGCTCCTTCAGGCCGGCAATGCCGCGCAATGGATCGATGCCGGCAAGCGCGGAATACCGGTGCGGGTACTTCTTGCAGGCGTCGTAGACGTACTCGTAGGGGATCTCGGTGGAAGTGCTCATCCGGCGGTCGCCACAGCGTGTGGCGATGAGGAAGGACCGCTCGATTCCAGCGCGATCCATCTTCTCGATATATTCCTCCGGCGTCAGACCGCGTCTATGCGAGTGCTCCATGCGAACCTGATCGCGGAAGTTCTCGTCAGTCGGAACACGCTTCTCCGCGATGACCTGCGGCGTGTAGAAGTTTGTCACGATATCGATCGCGCCGTACCCGTCACGCGCGTTCGCCGGATTAAATTTGTAGGCTGGTTCCGTCATGACTGACCCTAATTATAAGCTATAGCAAGTGCGTGGAATCAAATACGACCGCCCATCATCTGTCAACAGTTAGCAGTTATTCCGCAGCTCCTGCATTGTCCTAGTACTTTTTTACGCGATCATATGGCTGACCGTAGGGCAGGAGTCTTTCGGGTAAAATCGGCTGGTGGGCAGGCTCGTAAGTGAAGGGATCCGTATCCTCCCAATACGTGGCCTGCTCTCCACCGAACCCCCGAAACAGAATGAGGGCTCCCGTAGGAGATCCGTATGGGCCATGCTTCGCCATGGGCGGACGGATGCAATAGGCCCCAGCCTGCATGATGCCGAGGGGACCCGCCAGTTCCCCCGATAGCAGGTAGAATTCCTGCGCGATCGGATGCCTTTCCGCCTGCCTCCCTCGGCGGAACGCAAAGGTTGCCGTGACATAGGTGGTCTCGCCGCTGATCGGATCCTGGCGGAGCACGCGCATCCTTGAGGCCGCCTTCATGCTGTCGAGGCCCATGCGGGCGAGATCGCCATCCCAGTCGGCATCCGGTAGCCGCACCTTTCGCACCAGCCGCTGTTGAACGAGCTCCGCTAGGGGTTCAAGTTCACTCGCCTTGGAAGAACGGAAGAACAGCATCACGCAGCCGTGAGTAGACGAGACCTCGATGGCGCCAAATCCATAAGGAAAAAACGCATAGTCGTGAGCAATGAACGACTCGGCGCCGATATGAGCGGCCCCGTCGAGAACATAGATCTCGTAATCGTGTCCGCTCGGCCGCCATGTGCTGGACCAGCCAGGAGGCAGTCGCAGGACGGCGCTGAAAGCGTCTGTGTCGGTGTCCTTGCTCAACAGTTTCAGCCTTGCGCCGGGTTGCCCATATGGCGTCGCATCCTCCCACGGCAGAAATTGCGCTTGCACGAAATCGATATGCTCTCTCATCTGGGCCGAGTCCTGTTTCTGGTTGTGAGGCAGTCCGAGAAGTGGTGGACGGCGTCGCAAGGCTAGCCGATGCCGCCGGACATTCCAAAAGAAAACTGTTTACAGTTTGCAAGCAACTGGCTTAGTCTAAATAAGACTGCAGAATTGGCTCCTACGACATCTTGCTTCCGGGATTCGCCGGATGGAGCTCGCCACTGCACCAACCATCTTCGCGCAACCGTAAGGATAGGACACGGCGATGAGTTACTATAAAAGGGCAATCAATGCATTCTGGGCCGCCGGCATTGCGGCGGCAATGCTCGGTGCACCTGGAACGGCATCCGCAGCTCCAGAGACCCTTACGGTTGCGTTGCCGGGCGACCTGCCCGGCCTCGATCCGAGCAAGGATACCTCCCCGCTCGGGTTCAATTATCGCCTCAACGTGTTCGATGCGCTGACAGAACTGCGCCGCAACGGCGAGATGAACCCGCGTCTTGCCGAATCCTGGAGCCACTCGGATGACCTGACCCAGTGGACCTTCAAGCTGCGCCAGGGTGTGAAGTTCCATGACGGCAGCCCACTGACGGCCGATGATGTGGTCTTCACGTTCAAGCGCATCTTGGCCGACGCTACCACTCCGGTCCGTACCTTCATCCGGCTCGTGACCAACGTCGAAGCAGTGGATCCGTACACGGTTAGGTTCACCCTGAGCCAGCCTTATTCACTGTTCGACCGGCAGGCGAGCTATGTGAACATTATGTCGAAAACCTATTTCGACAAAGTCGGTGACGAGGGCTACGCGACCAAGCCCATCGGCACTGGCCCCTACAAGCTCGTTCAGTGGGTCAAGGATGACCGGTTCGTCCTTCAAGCCAATCCCGATTACTGGCGCGGCGCTCCCAAGATCAAGACCGCGACGTTCCGCCCAATCCCTGCGGAGGCGAGCCGTGCCACGGCTCTGCTCTCCGGCGAGATAGATATCGTCCCATCGCTGCCGCCGTCGCTCATCCCGCAGTTGCAGAAGTCTCCAAAGCTGGAGGTCGGCACGGCCCCGGGCTTCCGCGTGATCTTCGCTGCCTTCAATGTGAACGTGGCACCGCTCGACAACCCCCTGATCCGCGAAGCGATTGACAAAGCAATCGATCGTCCGGCGATAACGGACAAGCTCCTGCGCGGACTGGGCAAGCCCACGGGCATCATGGTTCCTCCTATGAACATCGGATACGATCCGTCCTTCACTCCCACGAAGTACGATCCCGAGGCGGCGAAGGCTCTTGTGCAAAAGGCAGGATATAAGGGCGAAGTCATCAAGATTCAGTACCCCAACAATAACCTCGCAATGGCTAATGAAGTTGTTCAGGCGATTGCAGGCTACATGACCGCAGCGGGCCTGAAGGTCGAAGTCAAGCCTCTCGAGTTCACCGCGTTTTTCCCGCTATGGCTGCAATCGAAGCTCGAAAGCATGTACGTGTTCGCATTCGGCGCTTCGGGGTACCATGCTGAGGCGGTGCTGACGACGATGTATGCCAAGGGCTCTCACGCCTACGCAGTCGACGAGGAAATTGACCGTCTGCTCAACCAGCAGAAGGCGACAGCCAATCCCGACGAGCAGAAGAAGCTCCTCGTGCAGGCTTTCCGCCGCAGCAACGAGAACCGCTACCACATTCCGCTCTATGACGAGGTGCAAGCCTTCGGCGTGAAGAAAGGCATCGCCTACTCGCCTTGGCCGGACGGCTTCATCCGCCTCTACGACTTTCAGTAAGTTGAACATCAGGAGGGCGTTTGGCGCCGCCCTCCGCGTTTGACGTCGCAAGGGCCTGCCGCCCTGATGATCACCGCTCTGCGGAACGACAAAAATGCAACCCAATCCATCCAACTTCACCTTGCCCGACATGCTGCGCCAGCCGCCGGAGGCCGTGCGCGCTCTTCAAAACAGTCTCCTGCAGCAGATGGTCGAGCTCTGCTATCAGCATCACCCGTTCTATAGTGCGCTCATGCGCCGTGAGGGTCTCGAGCCGCGTGATATCACGACTTGTGACGAACTCGTCCGCCTTCCGCCCTCCTCCAAGAAAGATTTTCTGGCCGACCCTGAAGCGTTCCGTCTCCGGCCCGAAGGACTTCCTGGCAATGAGGGCACACTCGCGAAGGTGATCTACACCACCGGCACCACGTCCGGACGCCCTGCACCGATCTTCGTCACCGCTCACGACCATGCTGCCTACATGTACGCATTCCAGGAGCGGCAGGACCTGATTGGTCTGAAAGAGACTGACCTTGTCGCGAACCTGTTTCCGCTGACCGGCTTCCCAATGGGGGCCTACTCCCGCGCCGTCGACGAAACGGCAGCTGTCGGCGCCGCGATCATCTACGGCAATACCGGCCGCAGCGACCTAATGTTTCCGGTCAATCGAAGCCTTGACTCCGCGGTCACCGCCGTTGCGCGTCACCGCGCCACGGTTCTCTGGGGCGTGGCGAGCTTCGTGCGACGCGTCATGATCCGAGCGCAGGAGCTTGGTGCCGACTTTACGAGCCTCCGGATGATCATGACCACCGGCGAGGCCTCGTCTCCGGCTATGCGCGAGGATTTTCGCCAGCGCATGCGCGCTCTCGGTGCTTCGGACACCGTCGTGGTCAACCGCTACGGCTCGACCGAGCAGGGTGGCACGATGATCGAGTGCTGCGAAGGCAGCGGATTCCACAGCGCTATGCCGGATCAGCTCTTCCACGAGATAATCGATCCCGACAACGGGGCCCGCCTGCCGGACGGCCAGCCTGGCATGCTCGCCTTCAGCCATCTCAACCGGCGTGGAACCGTCTTCCTCCGCTACAAAGTCGGCGATTTCGGATCGCTTGACCACAGCGTCTGCCCCCATTGTGGACGCAGCGCAGTGCGCTTGTCGTCGAATACCATGCGCACCGGTGACATCATCAAGATTCGCGGCGCGCTAGTCAATCTCGGCAATGTACAGGCGCAGCTTGATAAAATGCAGGCTGTCGATGAGTACCAGCTCGTCGTGGAGCCTGAGAATTCCGCCGACCCGTTCTCGATGGATCGGTTCATCATAAGGCTGGCTCCCGCAGTTAGTGCGCCTGCGGATCTGCCCGACCGAATTATTGAGCAAATCTTCACGCTGACGAATCTGCGCGGCGAAGTCGAGATCGTCGAACGCAATGCGATTTACGATCCGGCTACGATGGCCAAGCCGCGCCGCATCGTGGACAAGCGCAACAGTCACTGAAAGCAAAATGGCGGCGCGCGGCTGAGATACACGCGCATAGGAGCATATCTATGGCACAGAACATTTGGGACTCAGTCATCCCCGAGGAAGAGAGGAAGGCCTACGAGGCTGCGGGCTTTGGAAAGCCTTCAGGCTTGGGACAGCGGCCGGCTCTCCTGATCATCGACGTTCAGTATCGAACGGTCGGCACGACTCCCCTTCCTTTCAACGAGTCGATCAAGGAGTTTCCCACCTCCTGCGGGCAAGTTGGTTGGGATGCCGTCACCAACATTTCTCGGATCCTGAAGCTCTTCCGCGCGAATGGCTGGCCGGTGCTCTTCCCGCATGTCGCTCCCAAGCAGTCCTTCGACTATGGCCGTCTTGCCGAGAAGGTGCCAGCGCTAATGGGGGTCGCGGCCAAGGGCTACGAGTTCGTGCCCGAGGTCGCGCCAGTCGAGGGAGACATTCTACTGCCCAAACGCCATCCGAGCGCGTTCTTCGGAACGCCTTTGGCGAGCTATCTCGTTCAGAACCAAGTGGATACGCTGGTGGTCACTGGCTGCACGACCAGTGGCTGCGTGCGCGGCAGCGTCGTGGATGCATTCTCTTACAATTTCCGCGTTGCGGTGCCGCATGACGCCGTCTATGACCGGTCCCAAACGTCGCATCTCGTTAACCTGTTCGACATGTCTGCGAAATATGCGGACGTCAGTTCGACCGGTGACCTGCTGGATGCCCTCGCGACCATTTGATGGGCATGACTCTCTGAAAAGGCGCGGGTCACAAAGCGCGCCTTTTTTAGTGACTTGCGAAGTATGAGGGATGTGTCGCAAACGTTTTGCTTCAGAATTTCAGCTATAGCCTTCTCGGCTTCAGGGAAGAGGGTGGCATGTTCAAGGGCAGGCATTTTGATCGATCCGTGATCCTGCTCTGCGTGCGTTGGTATCTGGCTTACAATCTGAGCCTCCGAAACCTTGAGGAGATGATGGCCGAGCGCGGCATATCGGTCGACCACGCGACCATTCACAGATGGGTTGTCCGATACTCGCCCGAACTACTCAAGCGCTTCAATGCCCGGAAGCGTGCCGTCACTGCCAGATGGCACGTCGACGAGACATATATCAGGGTCAGAGGCCAGTGGCGGTATCTCTATCGCGCCATCGACCGCCATGGCGACACAGTCGAATTCTGGTTCAGCGAGCGGCGCAACCTGGCTGCGGCCAAACGATTTCTGAGCAAGGCCCTCAAGAGTCACGGTCGGCCTGAGCGGATCGTGATCGACGGCAGTCAGACCAATCGTGAAGCAATCCTGTCCTGCGATACGACAAACCGGCTGCAGGACCGATCACGGCGGAAGTTCAAGCCGATCCGCATCCGGCAAAGCGCCTACCTCAATAATCGTATCGAACAGGATCATCGGGCCATCAAACGGCGGGTTCGCCTGATGATGGGGTTCAAGTCAATGAGTAGCGCTCGCACAATCCTGGGCGGCATTGAAATGGTGCACATGATGCGAAAGGGACAGGCGAAATACGCCTGCGCCCAGCAACTGTCGCTCGCTGAGCAGTTCGAGCGGCTCGCCGCATAAGCGAATACAACCCGCGCTCAGATCTTTCTGTCCGCAGTCAGAAATTGCGACAGAGCCTCTCTAAGAGGGGCTATGTTGGATGCACTCCCCTAGTATCGCCGAGGAAGCTTAAAAAGCAGCTTAGAGGTCGCAGTCGCCCCGCTGTCGCTTTGCCGTGGCGTTCGCCTCCAGCGCTTGGTTGGCCTCCTCACAACGAGCCCTCTGGCGTGTCTTCTATGGAGCGGGTCTGATCAGGGAAGGCCTCGCTGCGCTGCTCCAGACAGCGTGCCAGTTCTTGAATGATCCAGCGTCTGGCGCGTCGTCGTGAGGATCGATTCATTACCACCTCCCACCGACGTAGGGTGCCTAACGGCGTGGTTTGATCGACGGACTGATCGTGACGAGGTTTCCGGTAATCGGATCGAGAATGGTCATGGGCAGTCCTCTCCCGTTCAGGCAAAGAGGGAACGCGCCATGCCTGGATCGGATCAAGTTCGCATGTAGTTGTGGTTACGCGACTGCTAACGCGCTCCGCCTCTCGCATCTCCACGGCAGATCGAGGCGGTACATCCGCGCCCCGACTGCTTTGGAGGAGAGTGCTGATCTCTGAGCCGCATCAATCAGCCAGAGCATGGTCGCTGCAGTATGGTTAACAGCCCATTAAGAAACCCCGCCCGACTGAGCATCGGGCGGGGATCTTTAAGGTGGCCCGATACACAACGCGGCCTATCCGCTTTGTACACGTGCAAGGTTAAGCGACGGTATCGATTGATCCGGCCTCATCGCTCGTCTGCACAGCCGTCATGATCATCGACCATGCGTTCGATTGACTGCACGAGATCAGCTTCGGCCTGGCTCAAAGCCTGCGAACGAGCGATCTCGGCGCGAGTCTGCTCAATGACCTGACTGGCCAGTTCAATCGTCTCTTCAACCGTCATATCAAGAGATTGCGTGTTCTGTTCAGCCATGGTCCTGGGCTACTCGCCCAATGGGGCCAATCCTTGGCAATCAGAGATCTCGATAGCCCCGCTGCGTCGCCGTATTGGCGACGCCTCGCGATCACCGAACCGCGGCAGGCGAGCCAGATTCCGGCCCCTTCATCTCAAACTCGACATCGAGGCTGGGAGGTACAGCGACGTTGATCTTAAATCCTTTTAAGCGGACGTATGGATTGTTCTCGAGCGTCTTTGCTAACCGGCTCACCTGATCCATGAGCTCGGTGATCCGAGCGCCGGCGTAATCCGACAAAAAGGCGGTCCTCACCGCTCCCTCAGGTACGTAAAGAGTTCTGCCACTGCTCGGACCTTCTAGGGGAGTCACTTGAACAAACCCCTGCTCAATGCCCTCGACTCGAACGTCAGTCCCGGGCGTAAGCGTAGCCCCGATTCCTGCCGTTGGGCTCGGGCCAGTAAGGCCCGTGACAGGGATCGAGGCTGTGAGCTGCGCGCCAGTTGTGATCGCCGGCGCGGTCTGATTGGTAGTAGCAACGGCGGGCGCGGCTTCCGTTGCGCCTCCCACTGGGGCGCTGGGCTGCGACGGAGCAATCGTGCGTTCCGTACCTTGCAGAATTTGCCCGATGTCTCTGAATGTCTGCTCCCGGTCCGGAGCACCAGTTGAGGGCGCATTTCCGGTCTGGGCCATGGCTGCCGTTGACATTAGAGCAAGGCCAATTGCGGCCGTCAGCATTCGCATTCATTCCTCCACGCTTCGGACCATGCCTCTCCGCTCGGCGAAGCAGAGCCTTCCTGCTGCACCCCGAGCGGTCAAGGGGGTAGCCTCACAGATCCTGATAACCCGTGCCACCGCGTGGCCCGGCCACGGCCTGCAGTGCCTGGCTGGCCCTGAGTTCGCTGGCGAACCCCTCAACCTTCCTCTGCTCGTTGGTTCCGATGCGGCCGCAATTGCGCAGGGCGCAACACCCGGCGCAAAAGCCGGTCCAGTGCCGAGCAGACGCCGTAGAGCAGAGCCGCTGTCAGGAGGGCAGCTGGCCAGAAGTAGATCGCGTGGGCGGTGTAGTAGCCCAGTTCGCTCGGGATAAGCACGAACTCGATCCTGCCCAGTGCCCATGTGAGAAGCAGCCCCAGTGCCGTCACGGGCAAGGTCACCAGCATCAGCCCGAGATTGGCCAAGCCGTCATGCGCCGATCGGGTGAAGTCAATCCAGGCATACAGGGCAAGGGCAAAATACAGAGCAGGCGGAACATACGTC
>JAFAAP010000014.1 GCA_023426505.1 Pseudomonadota bacterium | reverse complement strand
ACCAGAGCACCACCCACTGGAACATGGGCATCTACCGCTCCTCTCCCGCCGGCGGCGAGACCATCGCCTACAACGTCAAGGGCCTGGATCTCTCCTACGGCTCGTCCGCCACCGCCGCAAACCACGGGGCGCCCACCGGCACCTCCACGCCGATCCCGGCTCCTGCTCCCACGCCTGAGCCCACTCCGGCGCCGGTCTGGTCCGAGCCGACCACCACCGACACCATCAACGGCACCTCGGGCAACGACGTTCTGACCGGCACCAACGCGGCCAACAAGATCGTCGGCGGCGACGGCAATGACATCATCAACGGCAAGCTGGGCTCGGACGCGCTGCATGGCGGCGCGGGCGCGGACACCTTCGTGTTCGACACCGCTCTCGGCTCGACGAATGTCGACAGCCTGATGGACTTCCAGAGCGGCGTCGACAAAATCCAGCTCGTGAACTCCGTATTCAAGTCGCTCTGGGTGCAGGATCTCGGCACGGACGTGTTCAAGGTCGGTACTGCTGCGGCGGACCACAACGACCACATCATCTACAACCAGACCACCGGCGAGATCTTCTATGACGCCGACGGCAATGGTTCGATTGCCCAGGTGCTCTTCGCCAAGGTGAAGCCCGGCACAGTGCTGTCCAACAAGGACTTCACCACGGTGGCGTCGGCCACGCAGGCTCCTGCTCCGACGGCACCGTCGGGAGGTACGTCCGCACCGACCCCGGCGCCGGCCGGTCAGACCCTCACGGGCACCTCGTCGGCGGACAATCTCACGGGCAGCGCCGGCAACGACAAGATCTACGGCAAGGCCGGGAACGACGTACTGACTGGCGGCGCGGGTGCGGATACCTTCGTGTTCGACACCGCTCTCGGCTCCTCGAACGTGGACACGATCAAGGACTTCACCCCTGGTGTCGACAAGATCGAGCTGTCCTCGAAGGTGTTCACGGCGCTCTGGGTGCAGGAACTCGGCACGGACGTGTTCCGCGTCGGCACCAAGGCGCTCGACCACAACGACCACATCATCTACGACCAGGCCACCGGCACGCTGTCGTACGATGCGGACGGCTCGGGCAGCATCGCGGCGGTTCAGTTCGCCAAGGTCGCGGCGGGTCTTGCCCTGTCGGCGTCGGACTTCTACACGATCTAAGTCTCAGACCATCGGCCGCAAATCATCGCAGCCCCGGCTTCGGCCGGGGCTGTTTTCGTTCGGTGGGAGGAGTCCGAGCGGCGGCGGGGCCGCATGGCACACCTGTCAGGCGATCACCGTTGCAAGGAGACGGCGCATGAAGGCCTCTCCCTTCGCCACTTCGCTGAGCGCGATGTACTCGTCCGGCTTGTGCGCCTGGGCGATGTTGCCGGGCCCGCAGACCACGGCGGGAATCCCGCCGGATTTCTGGAACAGGCTCGCCTCCGTGGCGAAAGCGACCTTCGACTGGCCGTTCTGCCCTGCGAGCGCCTTGGCGAGGGTGACGACCTCGTCCTCGGGCGCCATATCCAGCCCGGGCGTCGCGGATAATTGCTGCCAGGAGAACCCGGCACCCGGCGCAATGGCCTTCATCTCGGGCTCCAGCACCTCATGGGCGTAGCGCTGGACTTCCGCCAGCAGGGCCGCGGGATCCTGCTGCGGCAGGTAGCGGAACTCAAAGTCGAAGGTGCACTCCTTCGGCACGATGTTGAGCGCCGTGCCTCCGCGGATCACGCCCGTATGCACGGTCGTGTGAGGTATGTCGAAGCCCTCGTCGAACGGCCCCTCCGATGCGATCCTTCGTGCCATGCCCCGAAGGTACGATACCACGTCGGCCGCATACTCGACGGAGTTGACGCCCTTCGGCGCAAGGGAGGAGTGGCACGACAGCCCCTCGACCCGGCAGCGCATCGCCAGCTTGCCCTTGTGAGCGCAGATGATCTGCATTTCGGTCGGTTCGCCGATGATCGCCATGCGCGGCCGCACCGGAAGGGTGTTCAGATGGGTGATGAGCGGACGGACGCCGACGCAGCCGATCTCCTCGTCATAGGAGAATGCGTAGTGAATCGGGGTCTTCAGGTCGGCCTTCGCGAAGTCCGGCGCGAAGGCGAGCGCGATGGCCACGAAGCTCTTCATGTCCGCCGTGCCGCGGCCGTAGAGTTGATCGCTGCGTCGGGTGAGGGTGAAGGGATCGCTCGTCCATTCCTGCCCATCCACCGGCACCGTGTCCGTGTGCCCGGACAGAAGAATGCCGCCTCGGTCCTTCGGTCCGATCGTCGCGTAGAGACTGGCCTTCTGCCCCGTGTCGTCGAACACCAGAGTGCTCTCGATGCCGAGCCGGCCGAGATAGTCTCGGATGTAGCCGATCAGCTCCAGGTTGGAGTTTCGGCTCGTGGTGTCGAAACCGACCAGATCGCGGATCAGGTCGAGGCTGACGAGATCGTCAGTGGGCATCGTCTCTCCGGGGTTCAACCGAGCGATAGTCAGCTCAATGCATGTCGTTCAGATGGCAGGCCGAGAGCCGGCCGGGCGCGATCTCGCGCAGGCGCGGGCGTTCCGCCTTGCAGCGCGGCAGCGCGAGCGGGCAGCGGGGATGGAAGGCGCAGCCGGCGGGCGGATCGAGAGGGGAGGGGATCTCGCCCTTGATCGGCGCGAAGGTCCGCTTGCGGGTGTCGACCCTGGGCGCCTCGTCCAGAAGAGCGCGGCTGTAAGGGTGGTTCGGGCCGGCGAACAACTCGGCCGTCGGCGCGATCTCGACCACGCGGCCGAGATACATGATGACCGTGCGGTCGGCGATGTGCTCGACCACGCCGAGATCGTGGCTGATGAAGAGGTAGGTGAGGCCGAGATCCCGGCGCAGCTCCATGAACAGGTTGATGATCTGTGCCTGGATCGAGACGTCGAGGGCAGCCACCGACTCGTCGCAGACCAGGAACTCGGGCTGCACGGCAAGCGCGCGGGCGATCCCGATGCGCTGGCGCTGGCCGCCGGAGAACTGATGCGGGAAGCGCGCCGCATAGGCCGGGTCGAGGCCGACCTTGCGCATGACGGACGCGACATAGTCGGCCCGCTCGGCGCGAGACACGAGTCCATGCACGCGCGGCGCCTCGCCGATGATCTCGGACACGCGCAGGCGCGGGTTGAGCGAGGCCATCGGGTCCTGGAAGACCATCTGGATCTTGAGCTTCGCCTTGCGCGCCTCGTCGGAGGACAGGGAGGTGATCGGCCGGCCCCGGTAGAGGATCTCCCCCGCGCTCGGTGGCGTGATACCGGCCACCATGCGGCCGAGGGTGGTCTTGCCGCATCCGGATTCCCCAACAAGGCCGACGACCTCGCCGGGGGCGATGTTCAGGCTCACGTCGTCCACCGCATGGACGTCGTATTCCTGGACCTTGGCGCCGAGCCGCTTCGCCAGACGCTCCGCGAAGTCGAGCTTGGTCGAGAACCGCTTGGTGAGGTGCGAGAGTGCGAGCATGGGCGTGGGGTTGGCCGGCTCGGTCGACGGAGCGGCGGCGAGCGGCGAAGAGGAGACGGTCATGCGGCAGCCCCTTGAGGATGGAAGCAGCGCCAGCCATGGCCGCCGTCGGACAGGGGCGGAACGGCCAGACAGATCTCGGTGGCGCGTTGGCAGCGCGGACGGAAGGCGCAGCCTTCCGGCAGGTTGAGCAGGGACGGTGTCATCCCGGGAATCTGGGACAGCGGCTCGCCGCGCCGGTTACGGCTCGGAACGGAACCGAGGAGGCCATGCGTGTAAGGATGACGCGCGCCGTCGATCACTTCGACGGTCGTCCCTGTCTCGACGACACGCCCGGCATACATCACGGCGATCCGGTCGGCGAGGCCGGACACCACCGCGAGATCGTGGGTGATCCAGACGAGGGCGGTTCCGGTCTCGCGGCACAGCTTCTGCACCTCGAACAGGATCTGGGCCTGGATCGTCACGTCCAGGGCCGTGGTCGGCTCGTCGGCGATGATCACGTCGGGCTGGTGCAGCAGCGCGATGGCGATGGCAACGCGCTGACGCATGCCGCCCGAGAACTGGTGCGGGTAAGCTGCCAGACGCTCATCCGGGGAGGGGATGCCGACCCGAACGAGCGCGTCGCGGGCTCGCTCGCGCGCCTGCTGACGTGAAACCTTTTCGTGGGCGAGGACGGTCTCGACCATCTGGGTCTCGACGCTGAGCACCGGGTTCAGCGTCATCATCGGATCCTGGAAGATCATGGCGATGCGGTTGCCGCGCTGCTGGGGCTGGCGCTTCTCGCGGGCCTTCACCAGATCCTCGCCGCGATAGCGCACGGCGCCCCCGACGATCCGGCCCGGTGGGTCGATGAGGCCGAGAATCGACATGCCGGTGACCGACTTGCCGGAGCCGGACTCGCCGACGAGCCCCAGGATCTCGCCGCGGTTGAGCGTGAAGCTCACGCCGTCGACCGCCTTGGCGACGCCGCCGCGGGTGAAGAAGTGGGTGCGCAGATCCTCGACCTCGAGCACCGGTTCCTGTCGCGTCATGGTCGCCTCCTCAGTGCTGCAGGCGCGGGTTGAGGACGTCGCGCATCTGGTCGCCGACGAGATTGATGCT
This sequence comes from Pseudomonadota bacterium, assembly GCA_023426505.1. GTDB lineage: Bacteria > Pseudomonadota > Alphaproteobacteria > Rhizobiales > Beijerinckiaceae > Microvirga. Next base: position 32,976 of record JAFAAP010000014.1, on the reverse strand, counting down.
GACGATGGTGATCAGCAGGGCAAGGCCCGGGAACACGCTGACCCAGAATTCGCCGCTGAGCATGTAATCGAAGCCGGACGCGATCAGCATGCCGAGCGACGGCTCGGTCACGGGAACGCCGACGCCCAGGAACGACAGGGTCGCCTCAAGGGTGATCGCATGGGCGACCTGCACCGTCGCCACGACGATCAGGGGCGGCAGGCAGTTCGGCAGGAGGTGGCGCAGGACGATGCGCTGCTTCGGCAGGGCGAGGCACTGCGCCGCCTCGACGTATTCCTTGCGCCGCTCCACCAGCGCGGCGCTGCGCACCGTGCGGGCATAGTAGGCCCATTGCACCGCCGCGAGCGCGACGATCACCTTGTCGACGCCCTTGCCGAGTACGGCGAGGAGGATCAGCGCAATAAGGATCGCCGGGAAGGAGAGCTGGATGTCGACCAGACGCATGATGGTGGCGTCGGTGCCGCCGCCCGCATAGGCCGCGATCATGCCGATGACGAGCCCGATCGCGAGCGCGATGGCGGTCGACGAGAAGCCGACGAGGAGGCTCGTCCGCAATCCATAGAGGATTGCGCTCAGGAGGTCGCGGCCCTGCTCGTCGGAGCCGAGCCAGAAGACGTTGCCGTCCATGTCGGCGCCGCCTGGCGGCAGCATGCCCGACATGATGTCGAGCTTGCTCAGGTCGTAGGGGTCCTGCGGGGCGACCCAGGGAGCCAGCAGGGCCGAAAAGATCACGAGCGCGAGCAGAACGAGGCCGAGCACGGCGATGCGGCTGTCGAGGAATCCGACAACGAAGCGCTTGAGCGGGGTTTCGACTTTCGGGGCGGCGGAGACGGGGCTTGCGGCGGTCATGCCTTGGCGCCTCCCAGGCGGATGCGGGGGTCGAGCAGCGAATAGAGCAGGTCGACCACGAGATTGATGACGATGAAGAGGAGCACGGTGACCAGGAGGTAGGCCACCACCACCGGCCGGTCGAGCAGCAGGATGCTGTCGATCAGCAGCTTGCCCATGCCGGGCCAGGCGAAGACCGACTCGGTCACGACCGAGAAGGCGATCACCGAACCGAATTCGAGACCAAGCACGGTCACGACCGGGATCATGATGTTCTTGAGGATGTGCACGCCGACGATGCGGGCGGGCGACAGGCCCTTCGCGCGGGCGAAGCGCACATAGTCCTGCAGGGCCACCTCGCGGGTGCCGGCGCGGGCGAGGCGGATCACGAGCGAGACCTTGAACAATGCGAGGTTCAGGGCCGGCAGGAACATGTGCTTCAGGCCATTGAGCGTAAGGAAGCTGAAGGGAACGCCGAACACGTCCACGGTCGCGCCGCGGCCGCTGGCCGGAAGCCATCCGAGGGAGACCGCGAAGGCCATGATCAGCAGCATGCCGACCCAGAAGGTGGGCAGGCTGAACCCGAGGATGGAGCCTGCCATGATGATGCGGCCCGCGGCCGAATCCGGCCGGAGACCCGCCCAGATTCCAAGCGGGATGCCGATGGCCACGGCGATGATCATGGCCAGCAGGGCGAGTTCCAGGGTCGCGGGAAAGCGCTCGAGGACGAGGCCGATGGCCGGGACGCCGTGAACGAAGGACGTGCCGAGATCGCCGGAGAGGGCGTTGCCGGCGAAGGAGAAAAATTGTTCGTGCAGCGGCCGGTCGAGGCCGAGCCGCGCGATGGCGGCCGCCCGCTCGATCTCGTCGGCCTCTGGGCTGATCAGCACGTCGATCGGATTGCCGATCGCGAAAATGCCGGCAAAGACCAGGACGGACATGACCGCGATGACGATCGCGCTTTGGGCAAGGCGCCGGATCAGGAAAACCAGCATGTCGAATTCCGGTTGGCGGGCGGGAAGGAAACGGGGGCGGAAGTCCGCCCCCGAGAGTGTCCGATGAAGAGGCCTACTCAGCCGAGCGGATCGACGCGGCCAGGGTGTATTGGTCGGCGCGGGGCTCGTAGCTCAGGCCCTTGCGCATGGCCCACGAGGTGACCTCGTAGTGCAGGGGCAGGACCGCGTAGTCCTCCATGGCGACCTTCATGGTTTCGGCCAGCAGCTTCTCGCGCGCCGCGTCATCGACCGTGGCAAGAGCCTTCGTCAGCAACTCGTCCATCTTCGGGTTCGAATAGCTGGTGTAGTTGGTCGGGCCGAAGCCCTTCTCCTTGATGCGCGTGGCAACGAGGGACTTGAGCGGTGACGAGGCTTCGCCCGTGGCAGCGCTCCAGCCGGCGAGATACACGCTGAACTCGCCTTTGTTGCGACGGGAGAAGAACACGTTGACCGTTGCGGCGTCCACCTGGGTCTTGATGCCGATGCGGCTGTACATCTGAGCGACCGCCTGGGCGATCTTCTCGTCGTTGATGTATCGGTCGTTCGGCGTGCCGATGGTCAGCTCGAAGCCGTTGGGGTACCCGGCCGCCGCCAGCAGCTCCTTGGCCTTCTTCTGGTCGCTCTTGACCTTGAGGTCTGGATTGGTGCCGAACAGGCCGGGAGCCAGGAGCTGGGCTGCCGGTTCCGCGGTGCTGTTCATGATGCGCTTGACGATGGCCTCACGGTCGATGGCCAGAGAGAGCGCCTCGCGCACGCGGATGTCGCGCAGCGGGTTCTTGCCGTCGGTGCCTTTGATGGTCGGGGTCGGCTCGGCCTGGTCGAGGGCGAGATACACGACCCGGTTCGACAGGGTCTCGACCACGGAGATCTTCGGATCCTTGCGCAGCCGCTCCAGGTCCTGCAGCGGCGGCTCGTCCACGAGATCGACGTCGCCGGCGAGGAGCGCCGCCATGCGCGGTCCGTCGCTGGTGATCGGGCGGAAGGTCACCTTGTCCCACTCGGGCTTCGTGCCCCAGTAGTCGGGGTTGCGGTCGAGCACGATGCGCTCGCCCTTGCGGTATTCCGCGAGCTTGAACGGACCGGTTCCGATCGTGAGCGTGCCGTCGTTGAAGGCCTGCGTCGCCGGCCAGGAATCGGCCTTGCACCCGGCCTTGTCGAAGGTGACCTTCTCGCCGCCGGCGGCCTTGGCCGAGATGATGCCGAACGTCGTCATCTCGACGGGCAGGAGCGGATAGGGGGCGGCGGTCTTGATGATGATGGTGTAGGGGTCGGGCGTCTCCACCGCGTCGACGCCCTTGGTGTAGAGCGTGAAGGACGACGGGCTGTTGGCGACGTTCGGAATGCGGCAGAGGGTGTAGACGAAGTCCTGCGCGGTGAACTCGCTGCCGTCATGAAACTTGACGCCCTTGCGGAGCTTGAACTCCCACGTCTTGTCGTCGACGGCGCGCCATGACTCGGCGAGCGCGGGGATCAGGCGCTGCTTCGCATCCTGATCGACGAGCGACTCGAAGATGTGGCGGCGCACCGTGTTGTTCGGCGTCAGGTTATGATAGTGCGGGTCGAGGGAACTCGGCTCGGCTGCGGTGCCGATCCGGAGCTCTGCCGCGAAGGCTTGGCCGCCAAGAAGCAGGGCCGCGAGGGCGCCGGCAAGAATCGTCGTTTGCTGTTTCATGACCTCTCTCTGGGACTTGGCTCTCGATCGCTTCGAACGCGATTCATGTTATTAAAGTACGAATATTAGGTATCGCATTGCGATAAGAGCGTAGCGCAACGCGATTATCTCGAATATAAAGGTCGAGCTTGTCAAGGCACCTGAGCGATAAGACAGAGCCTCGAAGAAGGCTTGAGGAAGGGAGCGCGGCCATGGCACCGCGGAAAACGATCGAGGCCTCCGACCCGTCTGACGGGGGAGGCATCGCGCTGCCGGAGGATGTGTCCGCCGGGGCGGTGCGAGAGGACCCGCTCTTCATCAATTCTCTCGCGAAAGGCCTTGGTGTGCTGAAGGCCTTCGATGGCGACTGGGACGCGCTCGGGTTGCGGGAGATCGCTGCCCGATCGAGCATCAGCATGGGGGCGGCTCAGCGCATCACCCACACGTTGGTGCGGCTCGGATACCTGCGCAAGGACGACAGGACGCGCCGCTACCGACTGAGTGCGCGCATGCTCGACTTCGCGTATCATTACCTCCACGCAAGCCCGCTCTATGAGGTCGCGATCCCGTTCGTCGCCACCGCCCGGGACGATTGTCGCGAGACCGTCAACGTGGCGGAACTCGACGGGCCGGAGGTGGTTGCCGTCATCCGCATGCCGAGCCAGCGTCGCATGAACCCGACCTCGACGATCGGCCGCCGGCTGCCGGCCTTCTGCACGGCGGGAGGGCGTGCGCAGCTCGCCTGGCTGCCGCAGGACGAGCTGACCGACATTCTGGACCGCACGGACTTTCAGCCGCGCACGCCGCGCACCATCACCGATCGCGCCGAGGTGGAGCGGCGCCTGGAGATCGCGCAGCGCGAGGGCTTTGCCCTCGTCGATGAGGAGGTCAATCTCGGTGAGATCGCCGTTGCAGCGCCCATCCTCGACGGCAACGGCCGCCCGCTGGCGGCCGTCGGGGTTTCGACATCCACCGCGCATTGGACGGTCGAGGGCGCGCGGGAGCGGCTTGCGCCGGTCGTCATGGAGACGGCGCGCCGCATTTCGCGTTCGCTGCGCGGCTGGAAGCCGTTCTAATAGCCTGTCTAACCCGAGACGATCAGCGCGCCTGCGGACGGGGAGCGGCCCAGGGCCGCCGTTCGGCGTCCTCCGCGGTGAACCGCGCAATCGCATCCGCCTGATTGAGCGTCAGATCGATGTCGTCCCAGCCGTTGAGGAGCTTCATGCGCCAGACGGGGTCGACGACGAACGGGATCCTGCGGTCGCCGGCCGTGACCGACTGTCCCTCCAGATCGACCGTGAGCTCGGCGCCGTCATTCTCGAGATGGCGCATCAGCATTTCCGTATCCTGCTCCTCCACCCGGGCCGGGAGGAGCCCGTTGTTGACGGAGTTGGACGCGAAGATGTCGCCGAAGCTCGGCGCTATCACGCAGCGGATGCCATAATCCACGAGTGCATAGACGGCAGCCTCACGGGACGAGCCCGCGCCGAAATTGCGCCTGGCGACGGCGATCCGGGCGTTCCGGAACTGCGGCCGGTTGAGCGGGAAGTCGGGAACTTCGTCCCCCTCGCCGGAAAAGCGCATGTCGTGGAGCAGATAGCCGCCGTATCCTTCCGCGCGCGAGCGCTTCATGAACCGGGCCGGGATCAGCTGGTCCGTGTCGATATTGGCATAGGGCAGGGGGCAGGCGGTCGCGGTCAGGCGCTGGAAGGGCTGCATCAGGAGCGCTCCTCGATCAGGGGGCGGACATCGGCGAGGTGCCCGGTCACGGCGGCTGCCGCGACCATCGCGGGCGACATGAGATGGGTTCGCGCCCCGGGTCCCTGACGTCCTTTGAAGTTGCGGTTCGTGGTCGAGGCGCAGCGCTCGCCGGGCTGCACGATGTCGCCGTTCATGCCGACGCACATGGAGCAGCCGGACTCCACCCATTCGAGCCCGGCTTCCTGGAATATTCTGTCGAGTCCTTCCGCCTCGGCCTGCTGCTTCACCAGCGAGGAGCCGGGCGAGACGAGGCCCGGCACCTTGGCCTTGCGGCCCGCCAGCACTTTGGCGGCGGCGCGCAGGTCCTCGATGCGGCTGTTGGTGCACGAGCCGATGAAGACGCGGTCGATGGGAACATCGGTGAGTCTCTGGCCCGGCCTCAGGTCCATATAGGCCAGGGCGTCGCGGATCTGGGCGGCCTTGCCGGAATCCGGGATCGTCTCGGGATCCGGCACCGTCGTGGTGATCGGCAGTGCGTCCTCGGGGCTGACGCCCCAGGTGACGACGGGTGCGATCTCCGAGGCGTCGAGCGTGATTTCACGGTCGAACTGCGCGCCTTCATCGGTCTGAAGCTGCAGCCAGTCCTCCGCCGCGCGCGCGAAATCTTCGCTCGCAGGCGCGAAGGGGCGGTTGCGGAGATAATCGATCGTCGTTTCGTCCGGAGCGACCATGCCGCAGCGCGCGCCCGCTTCGATCGAGAGATTGCACAGGGTGAGGCGCCCCTCCATCGAGAGCGCCCGTATAGCGGAACCTGCATACTCGACTGCATGTCCCTGCGCACCGTCCGCGCCGATGTGCGCGATGATGGAGAGCGCGATGTCCTTTGCGCCGATGCCGGGTGCGAGTATTCCCTCGACCGTGATGCGCATGCGCTTCGGCTTTCGCTGCCAGAGCGTCTGTGTCATCAGCACGTGCGCGACCTCGGATGCGCCGATGCCGAAGCCCCATGCGCCGAACGCACCATGCGTGGAGGTGTGGCTGTCGCCGCAGACGATGAGCAGTCCCGGGAGCGTCAGGCCCTGTTCGGGGCCGACCACGTGGACGATTCCCTGGCGCGGATCGCTGAGGCCGAACAGCAATACGCGGTTCTCGGACGTGTTGCGCTCAAGCTGGTCGATCATGCTCTGGATAGCCGGATCGATCGTGCGCCCGGAGCGGCGGGTCGGGACATAGTGGTCGGCGATGCCGAAGGTGAGGTCCGGACGAGCGACCTTCGCGCCGCGCTCCTTCAGCTTGTTGAAGGCGTGGAATGATCCCTCGTGGACGAAATGCCGGTCGACCCACAGCAGCGTCTGTCCGTCCTCGCGGGTCACGATCGCGTGGCTGTCCCAGAGCTTGTCGAACAGGGTCCGCGGACCGGAGGGGTTCTGCGCCATCTCGCTCTCCCGAATGCGCTCTCATGGTTCATGTCGGAGCTGCCGCCAGTATTTCCAAAGGGGCGGCTTGACGCAAGGGAAATGTCTTATAAGGTAGACAGGTATCTGTTCTTTGCATCAGTCAACACTGTTGCAATCTGGAGCGGGCAACCTTGGCGGACGCAGTCGAACCCCTCAAAGCGCGGCGCATCTATCTTCTCCTGCGCGAGCGCATCCTGAACGGCGAACTGGAGCCCGGCTCTCGGTTGCCCGGGGAGCTGTCGATCGCTGCCGAATACGGGCTTTCCCGGGTTACGGTCAGGCGCGCTCTCGATACGCTCGCCAGTGACGGTCTCATCGATCGACGCCCCGGCTCCGGCACGTTTGTGCGAGAGGGCAATTCAGTCCAGCCGATCGTGGCGGATCTCTCGAATGTCCTGTCCCACTTGGTGGAGATGGGTCGCCGGACCGGCGTGCGACTTCTGTCGTTTGCTTATGTGAATCCACCCGAGAGCGTGGCCGCCTCCCTCGGCCTCGAGCCGGGGGAGCGAACGCAGCGGTCCATCCGCGTTCGTCTCATCGACGGCGCGCCGTTTTCCTACCTCGTGACCCATGTGCCGGAGCGCATCGGCGTCACCTATTCGGAAGCCGATCTCGCATCGATGCCGCTACTCGGACTTCTCGAGCGGTCGGGGGTCATGGTCGAGGAGGCGAGCCAAAGCATCGGCGCCACCTTGGCCGGACCGGACGTCGCGGAAGCGCTGGGGCTGGAGATCGGCTCGCCGCTCCTGTCGCTCACGCGCGTGGTCTGGGACCCGTCGGGTCAGGGAGTGGAGCACCTCCACGCCCTCTACCGGCCGGATCGTTATTCCTTCCACATGGATCTCGTGCGGACCGGCGCCGTCGGCGCCCGTCGCTGGAACCCCGTGGTGAAGCCGGTCATCGCAGGACCGGAAACGCACAAACGCAAGACCAAGGGGCCGGAGAGCCCCAAACCGAAGTCCCGCCCCGTGCGGGTGTCCAACCAGAGGAGAACATCGACATGAAGAACATCATGCGTCCAACCCGCCGTTCCATCCTGCGGGCCGGCGCCGCGTCCGCGGCCGTGCTCGCCATGCCGGCTTACTTGCGCGCCCAGTCGCAGTCCGTGAAGATCGGCATCCTGCAGCCCGTCACCGGTGCGCTTGCGCAGGACGGCGAGTTCGGCCGCATGGGCGCCGAAATGGCCATCAAGGAGATCAACGATTCCGGCGGCCTCAAGGGGCTCGGCGGCGCCAAGCTCGAAATGGTGTTCGGCGATGCGCGCTCGAACCCGGAGGCTGGTACCCAGGAGGTCGAGAAGATGCAGGCCGACGGCGTCGCGGCCATCGTGGGCGGCTTCGCGAGCCCGATCTGCCTCGCCGCCACCCAGGCGGCTGCGCGCTACGATCTGCCTTACATCGTCGATGTGGGCGTGAGCGACCCGATCGTCCAGCGCGGCCTCAAGAACACGTTCCGCTTCGCACCGGGCTTCGGCATCGTGACTGGATTTGCCCTCGACAATCTCGTCAAGCTCAACGACAGCGCCGGCAAGCCCGCCAAGACCGTGGTCCTCGTGCATGAGGACGGCCTGTTCGGTTCGGGCCTCGCCAAGCTCATGCAGACGGAGCTGCCCAAGCGCGGATTCGAGATCCTCGAGACCATTGCGCATCCGACGCCGGCCCGTGACATGTCGAACGTCGCCCTGCGCATCCGTTCGCTCAACCCGGATCTCGTGATCCCGTCGAGCTATTACGGCGAGTTCGTGCTGCTCGCGCGCACCATGCAGCAGCAGCGCATCCGGCCGAAGGGCGTCTATGCGGTCCTCAATGGAGCGGCATCGAACTATCGCTTCGTGAAGGAGTTCCCGGAAGCCGCCAACGGCATCATGGACTGCAATCACTGGTACGATCCGCGCAATCCGAAGGCCCAGGAACTCAAAAAGCAGGTCGAGGCGCAGGGCAAGGTCTTCGCCTACAACGTGCCGCTGAACTATTCCTGCGTGAAGCTCCTCGCCGACGCGATCAACCGCGCCGGTTCAGCGGACCGCGCGAAGATCATCGAAGCGCTCAACACCTCGACCTTCAAGGACCACATCATGCCCTACGGCGAGACCAAGTTCGTCAACGGGCAGAACATGGGCGCCGCGCCGGTCAACACGCAGGTGCAGGGCAATGACATCAAGGTGATCTTCCCCGAAGCCTTCGCGGACGCGAAGCCGCAATTCCCGGTGACCGGCTGATCCGGGGCAACGGGCCTGGGGCGCCTATAGGCGCCCCAGGAACCCTGAGGAGTGTTTCGTGTGATGTATTCACCTGCCATCATTGCGGAAGCCGTCGTCAACGGCCTCATGACGGGGGCGGTCTATGCGCTCATCGCGCTCGGCCTCACCCTGGTTTACGGCGTCCTTCATATCATCAATTTCGCCCATGGGGCGCTTCTCACGGCTGCCATGTTCGCCGTGTGGGCCGTCTACGTGGCTTTCGGCCTCGATCCCTATCTCGCCATCCTGCCGCTGACGCCGCTTTTCTTCGGGCTCGGATATGCGGTGCAGCGCTTCGTGATCGGCCCGGCAAGCCATGGCAGCGACAGCAACATCCTGCTCGTGACGCTGGGCCTCTCGATTGCCATCGAGAACGCGCTGCTGGCAGGCTTTCGCTCGGATACGCGCACGCTCAACACCGATTACGGTTTCCAGGTGGTGGAACTCGGCCCGTTTCTTCTCTCCAAGCCGCGCCTCATCGGGTTCGGGGCGGCCGTGCTCGTCACGGTGCTCCTGTGGCTTCTCCTCTCGCGCACCGATACCGGCAAGGCCATCCGGGCCGTGGCCAAGGAAAAGCTCGGCGCCAGTCTCGTCGGCATCGACGTGGCCCACGTTTACGCCGTCACGTTCGGCCTCGGCTGCGCCTGTCTGGCGGTGGCGGCATGCCTGCTCATGCCGACCTTCTACGTCAATCCACGTATCGGCCAGGCTTTCGTGCTCGTCGCCTTCACGATCGTGGTGCTGGGCGGCATGGGGTCGATCCCCGGCGCGCTTGTCGGCGGGTTGTTCATCGGCGTGGTCGAGAGCCTTTGCGGCCTCTTCCTCGGGGATTCCCTCGGCCAGATCGGCATCTTCCTCATCTTCATCCTGGTGCTGCTCGTGCGGCCGACGGGACTGTTCGGGGCGAAGGCATGACATTGCGCGACATCATCCCGATCATCATTCTCGTGGCGCTGCTGGCATTCCTGCCGGTCTTCGTCACGGCGAACACCGTTCTCAACTTCCTCGTTTTCACCCTGATCATCGCGCTCACGGCTCAAGGGTGGAACATCCTGGCCGGCTTCGGCGGGCAGTTTTCCTTCGGCCACGCCGCCTTCTTCGGCACGGGCGCCTATGCGGCTGCGCTCCTCCAGGTCCGCCTCGGGATCAATCCGTGGGTTGCCTTCGTGATCGGCGCCGCCGCCGGCGCGCTGGTCGGCTGGGCAATCGGCTACCTGAGCTTCCGGTCAGGCCTGCGCGGCTCCTATTTCGCCCTGGTGACCCTCGCGTTCGCGGAGGTGCTGCGGATTCTCGCCAACGCCGCCACCTTCACCGGCGGCGCGGCGGGCGTCCTGATCAAGCTCGACGTGCGGCCGGAGAACTTCCAGTTCGAGAGCCGCGCCGCCTTCTTCTGGATCGCGCTGGCGCTCGTCGGCGCGGTCCTCGTCCTCACCCGCTGGATCGAGCGGTCCCGCTTCGGTGCCCAGCTCGTAGCCGTGCGCGAGAACGAGGCGGCCGCCAAGGCGCTCGGCGTCGACACGCTTCGGGTGAAGCTCGGGGCGATCACGCTTTCCGGAGCCGTGACGGCGGCCGCTGGCTGCCTCTATGCCCAGTACTTCCTCTATGTCGACGCCAACATCGCCTACGGCACCTGGATCTCGGTCGAGGCGATCCTGGCCCCGATCGTCGGTGGGATCGGAACCGTGTTCGGCCCGCTGGTCGGCGCGGTTGCCCTGCACGGATTGGGAGAGATCACCAAGCTCGCGGCCGGCAGCATTCCGGGCATCGACCTCATGGTCTTCGGAAGCCTTCTGGTCGTCGCGGTCGCGTTTGCGCCGGACGGTATCCTCGGTCTCCTGAGGCGCTTTCGCGGGCCGGCCCAGCCTACAGGAGCATCCCGCCATGCTTGAGGTGCAGAACGCGACCAAACGCTTCGGCGGGCTCATCGCCGTGAATCAGGCGTCGCTGAAGGCCGCAGCAGGCTCCATCACGGGACTCATCGGTCCGAACGGCGCCGGCAAGACGACCCTGTTCACGCTCATTTCCGGTTTCGAACGACCGACCGAGGGGCGCGTACTGTTCGAAGGACAGGATATCAGCCGCGACGAGCCTCACATCCGTGCCCAGCGCGGGATCGCCCGAACGTTCCAGATCGTGCAGCCCTTCGCGGGCCTCTCCGTCGTCGAGAACATCGCCGTCGGCGCTCATCTGCGGCATGCAAGGCGCAGCGACGCCATGGCTCGCGCCCAGGAGGTGGGCCGCCGCGTCGGGCTCGGCCCCGAACTCGAAAAGTCGGCCTCGAGCCTGACGGTGGCGGGCCGCAAGCGGCTGGAACTCGCCCGCGCGCTCGCGACCGAGCCGAAGCTGCTGCTGCTCGACGAAGTGCTTGCCGGCCTCAATCCTTCCGAGATCCGCGACATCATCCCGGTGATCCGCGCGATCCGCGACGAGGGCGTCACGATCCTCATGATCGAGCACGTGATGCAGGCGGTGATGAACCTTTGCGAACAGGTCTATGTGCTGGCTCAGGGAAAGATCATTGCGGAGGGCCCCCCGGCCGAGGTCTGCGACGACTCGACGGTGATCGAGGCCTATCTCGGCGCCGGCGCGGCCGAGCGCCTGAAGCGGGAGAAGGCCCATGCTTGAGGTCCGGTCATTGAAAGCCGGCTATGGCGGCACGGAAGTGCTGCGCGGGCTCGACCTGTCGGTCGAAGCCGGTGAAATCGTCGCGGTGCTCGGCTCGAACGGCGTCGGCAAGACCACTTTGAACAAGGTCCTGTCCGGGGTCCTGCGGGCGAACGAGGGCGAAATCCGCTTCGACGGCAAGACCCTCACCGGCGCTTCCTCCGCCGACATCGTGGAGGCGGGGCTCATCCATGTGCCGGAGGGCCGCAAGATCTTCCCGAACATGTCGGTGCGCGAGAACCTCGAACTCGGCAGCTACCGGAGGGGGCGTGACCGGCGCTCCGCCAATCTGGAGCGGGTCTTCGAAACTTTCCCGCGCCTGCGCGAGCGCAGCGGCCAGGCCGCCGGAACCCTGTCCGGCGGCGAGCAGCAGATGCTGGCGATCGGACGTGGGATGATGGCGGAGCCGCGCCTCCTCATCCTGGACGAGCCGTCGCTCGGCCTGTCGCCGCTGCTCGTCGAGGAGATGTTCACCCTGATCCGTCGGCTCAACGGTGACGGGCTGCCCATCCTGCTCGTCGAACAGAACGTGGTGCAGTCGCTCGAATGCGCCTCGCGCGCCTACATCCTGGAGAATGGGCTCTTCGCCCTGTCGGGACCGGCCGAACAGGTCCGCAACGATCCCGAGCTCAAGCGCGCCTATCTCGGCATGTGACGGAGAAAACCTCATGACGATCGTCACGCAAAACGTCATTCCCGCTTCCGTCCTGCTGCAGGCCGGGCAACCCGACTGGCTCAGGCAATGGGGCGCGTTCGCGGCCGGGGCTAGGTTCGCCGATCTGCCGGCGCCCGTGGTGGAGCGGGCCAAGCTGGTCCTTCTCGACTGCATCGGTGCGATCGCTGCCGGCATGCAGGAGCCCGAGATGCGCACCCTCGTCGCGCGGCTTGCGCAGCGCGAGGCAGGCGAGGGTCAGGTTCCGGTGATCGGTGCCGGGCGCCGCATGAGCGCGCTGCTCGCGAGCCTGCTCAACGGCACGGCGGGCACAATGCTGGAGCTCGACGAGGGCAATCAGTATGCGCGCGGCCATCCCGGTATCCATGTGGTCCCGGCCGCGCTGGCAGCCGGTGAGCGCCTGTCGGCCTCAGGTTCCGATCTGCTGCTTGCCGTCGCGCTCGGCTACGAAATTGGGTCGCGCATCGGCATCGCGTCGAAGTTGCGGGTGACTATGCATCCGCACGGCACATGGGGCACGGTCGGCGCCGCCCTGACGGCCGCGAAGCTCGAGGGCGCCACGGCCGATCAGATGGTCGAGACCATCAACATCGCGTCGAGCTTCGGCCTCTCGACGAGCCGTCGCACGATGTTAGAGGGCGGGACGGTCCGCAACACCTATGCGGGCTTCTCGAACCAGCTCGGCCTCATGGCGTGGGAACTCCAGGCTGCCGGCTTCGTCGGCGAGACCAACGGTGTGGGCACCGTCTACGGCACGATCATCGCAGAGAATTTCCAGCCCGACGAAATGGTCGTGGAGCTGGGCGAGCGCTGGGAGATCGCCCGCAACTACTTCAAGCGCCATGCGGCCTGCCGCTATACCCACGGGGCGCTCGACGCCCTCGGGGACATCGTCCGGCAGGCAGGCGGCTTCATCGACCCCGCCGCAGTCGAGACGATCGACGTGGACACCTATGTCTGGGCGGCGCAGCTCGACTCGGCCGAGCCCAAGAACATGCTCGCCGCCAAGTTCTCGCTGCCCTTCGCGCTTGCCACCTACATCGTCAACGGCGCCGCCACCGTGCCCGCCTTCCGCGAGGAGGCTCAGGCGAATACGACCGCCCGAGACCTCGCACGTCGCGTCACGGTGCGGGAGGATGCGTCGCTCACGGCGATGCTGCCTGGGCTGCGCCCGGCCAGGGTGAGGGTCCGCTTCACCGACAGACGCGAGTTGTCGGCCGAGGTGCTCACCAACAAGGGCGACACCGAGGATCCCTATTCGCCCGATGACGTGCGTGACAAGTTCCGTGAGCTGGCCGAGCCCGTCTGGGGCAGCGAGCACGTGAACAGAATCATCGCCGAGGTCGACAGCCTCGACGGCGCATCCGACATCCGCGGTCTGACGGGCCTTCTTGCCCGCTCTCCCCAACACGGTTGGTCACAATGAATTTCAGGAAACGACTGCTGCAGAACCAGGTCGTCGTCGCGCCCGGCGTGTACGACCCGCTGACCGCATCGCTCGCCACCGAAGCCGGCTTCGAGGCGCTTTATCTCTCCGGTGCGGCGATCGCCTATACGCGCCTCGGGCGGCCGGATATCGGCCTCGTCTCCATGAGCGAGGTTGCCGACACCATCACGCTGGTGCGCGACCGGGTCCACACGCCGCTCGTGGTCGATGCGGACAACGGCTACGGCAACGCCCTCAACGTCCAGCGGACTATCCGGATCTTCGAGCGCGCCGGCGCCACCGCCATCCAGCTCGAGGATCAGAGCTTCCCGAAGCGCTGCGGCCACCTGCAGGACAAGTCGATCATCCCGGCCGCCGAGATGGCCGGCAAGATCAAGGCCGCCGTGGACGCGCGGGCGTCGGAGGAGACCATCATCATCGCCCGCACCGATGCGGTCGCCGTCGAGGGCTTCGAGCCGGCGATCGAGCGGGCGCGCCTCTATGCGGAGGCTGGAGCCGATGTCCTCTTCGTGGAGGCCCCGAAGACCCGCGAGCAGCTTGCGGCGGTCACGTCCGCCCTCGGGTCCCTGCGTCCGCTCCTCGCCAACATGGTCGAGGGCGGCGAGACGCCTCTGTCGTCGGCGCAGGATCTGGGAGGCCTCGGGTTCAGGCTCGTGATCTTTCCCGGTGGCATCGTGCGGGCTCTCGCGCGCACGGCGCAGGATTACTACCGCTCGCTCCACGCCCATGGCACCAACGATCCCTTCCGCGACCGCATGTTCGATTTCACGGCGCTGAACCGCCTCATCGGCACCCCGGAGATGCTGGCGCTCGGCGAGCGCTATGAATCCTTTGACCAGGAGGCAGCCCAATGAGCGCCATCGACCCCGTCACCCTTGCCGTCCTCAAAGGCCGCCTCGAGCAGATCGCGGACGAGATGGACGCGACGCTCTACCGCTCCGCCTTCAACCCGATCATCGCCGAAGCCCGCGATGCTTGCCACGGCCTCTATCACCCCGTTACCGGTGCGACCCTCGTACAGGGCACGAACGGCCTGCCCATCTTCGTCGGCGCGATGGCGTTTGCCGTGAAGGCCGTGATCGACAAGGTCGAGCGGGAAGGGGGACTGGAACCTGGCGACACCTTCCTGTTCAACGACCCTTACGATGGCGGCACGCATTTGAACGATTTCCGCCTCGTGCGCCCGATCTTCCGGGACGGGAAGCTCTATTGCTGGCTCGCTTCCGTCGGCCACTGGCTCGATATCGGCGGCAACGTACCGGGGGGCTTCAACGCGCAGGCGACGGAAAGCTTCCAGGAGGGCGTGCGCTTTCCGCCGGTCAAGCTCATCCGCGCAGGCGTGATGAACGAGGATATCGTGGCGATCCTCTCGGCCAATGCCCGCGTGCCGGTGTCGAACTACGGCGACCTGAACGGCCAGCTCAACGCCCTGGACCTCGGCGAGCGGCGCCTGACCGAGCTGCTCGACGAGTATGGCGACACGACCGTTGCGGCGGCATTCGACGCCTTCTCGGATCGCGCGGAGGCGATGATGCGCGCCGCCGTCAGCGCCTTGCCTGACGGCACCTATTCGTTCGAGGACTATCTCGACAACGACGGCATCACCGATGAACGGCTCACCATTGCTCTGGACCTGACGGTCGCGGGCGATGCCATGACGCTGGACTTTTCCCGTTCGTCCGCACCCTGCGCGGGACCTCTCAACATCGCCTATTCGACGGCGGTCGCCTGCTGCTACGTCGCGCTCAAGCACGTCTTCACCGATGTGCCGGCCAATGCAGGTTGCCTGAGGCCGATCACCTTCGTGATTCCGAGCACGACACTTCTGGGCGTCAAGCCGCCGAAGCCCGTCGGGGGCTACACGGAGACGATCCTGCGCGTCATCGGCGTCGTTTTCGGCGCATTGGCGAAGGCCGACCCGAGCCGCGCCACCGCCGGCCCGTTCGGCACGATCAATGCGCTTTCCCTGGCGGGACATCGTCAGGACGGATCCCGCTGGGTGATGTTCTCGTTCTTCGGCGGCGGTCTCGGCGGCAATCCGGAGAGCGATGGGTTGAACCACGCCAACAATCCGATCTCGACCGCCACGATCCCGCCGGCCGAGATCCTGGAGGCAGCCTATCCGGTCATGTTCACCCAATGGGCGCTGAGATCGGATTCCGCCGGAGCAGGAACCCATCGCGGCGGCGTCGGCGCCATCTATGAAATCGAGTCGTTGACCGATGCGGACGTGTTCCTCCTCGGTGAGCGCGGTAGGTTTGCGCCGTTCGGCGTGGCGGGTGGCCTGCCGGCCTCGCTGAACCAGTTTTTCTGGCAAACTGATCAGGGCGAGAAGTCGCCCTTGATGGCGTCCAAGGTCGCGAACGTGAAGATCCGCGCCGGCCAGCGCGTGCGCCTGGAGTCGCCCGGCGGCGGCGGATGGGGCGATCCCCGGCGGCGTGATCCGCAGCGTGTCGCCCGTGACGTGCGTCTCGGTTACGTCAGCGCCGAGGCAGCTGCCCAGGACTACGGCGTCGCCGTCAAGGAGAATGGTGAGGTGGACGAGAGCGCGACCGTCGCTCTGAGAAAGGGAGCGGCCGCATGAACGCCGTCGTGGGGAAGATCGTCGGAGTGGACGTCGGCGGGACCTTTACCGACCTGTTCTATTACGACGAAGACGCAGCACGGTTCCGGACCGCCAAGGTGCCGTCGAACCGCGGCGACGAGGCGATCGGATTTCTCGAGGGCCTGAAGATCTTCGGACCGCTCGCGCAGCTCGGCTCGATCGTGCATGGCACGACGGTGGGCACCAACGCCTTGCTTGAGCGCAAGGGCGCCCGCATCGGCCTCATCACCACGCGCGGCTTCCGCGATGTGCTCGAAATGCGCCGCCGCGACCGCCGTCACACCTGGGGGCTCTGGGGCGACTTCGTGCCCGTCGTCGATCGCGACCTACGCCTGGAGGTCGGCGAGCGCACCATGGCGGACGGCACCATCCGGCAGGAGATCGATCCGGCGGAGGTGAAGGAGGTCGCCAAGTCGCTGCTGGCAGGCGGCGCCGAGGCGCTCGCCATCGTGTTCGTCAACGCCTATGCCAATCCGGCGAACGAGCTCAAGGCTCTTGCTGCGGTGCGGGAGGTCTGGCCGAACGAGAACATCGAGTGCTCCGCCCAGATCCTGCCGGAGATCCGCGAGTTCGAGCGTACCTCGACGACGGCGCTCAATGCCTATCTCCAGCCTGTGGTCGGCAGCTATCTCGGCAAGCTGGATCAGGCGCTCGCGCAGGAGAATTTCGCCGGCCGCTTCCACATCGTGCAATCGAACGGCGGCGTCATGTCGACCGCGACCGCGAGACGCCTGCCGGTGCGCACGGCCCTGTCCGGCCCGGCCGCGGGTGTGATCGCCGCGGCCGCCATCGCGAAGGCAGCGGGCTTCCCTGACGTGATCACAGGCGATCTCGGCGGCACGTCCTTCGACGTGTCGATCGTGGTCGACGGCGAGACGGCGCTCGCGGCCCAGACGACCATCGACTTCGGCCTCGTCATCCGCACGCCGATGATCGAGATCACCACCATCGGTGCTGGCGGGGGCTCGATCGCCCATGTGGATGCGGGCGGCCTGCTCCAGGCTGGACCGGAGAGTGCGGGCTCGCGTCCGGGTCCGGTCGCCTATGGGCAGGGCAATACCCGGCCGACGCTCACGGACGCCAATGTGGTTCTCGGGCGCATCAATGCGGAGCGCCCCATCGGCGGCAAGCTCGCGCGCCTCGACGTGGAAGCCGCGAAGGCCGCCATCGGAAAGCATGTGGCGGAGCCGCTGGGGCTCGACCCGATGCAGGCGGCGGAGGCGATCGTGCGGGTTGCCAACGGCAAGATGGCCGGCGCCATCCGCCTCGTCTCGATCGAGCGCGGGCATGATCCCGGCCGGTTCGCGGCCGTGCCCTTCGGCGGCGGCGGCGCCCTCCATGTCGGTGCCCTCATCAAGGACGTCGGTCTGAAGGCTGCGCTGGTGCCGAGGTATCCGGGCGTCACCTCCGCGCTCGGCTGCGTGATTGCGGACATCCGCCACGACCAGGTGCAGACCGTGAACCTGCTCCTCGACAATCTCGATGCGCAAGCGCTCGACCACCGCATGGTCGAAGAGGCGGGAGCCTCGAAGAAGATCGTGGAGGAAGCCGGCCTGTCCGTCGAGCGGATCGACATCCTGTTCGAGCTCGACATGCATTATGTGGGCCAGACCCACACGGTCAGCGTCCCGCTTCCCGTGTCGGTGCAGAACGGCACGACCGGGATCAATCCGTCGATCGTCAAGGAGGCCTTTGAGCGGGCCTATCAGGCGTCGTTCAGCCGCCTGCTGCCGGGCGTGCCGGCGAAGATCGTCAATCTGCGTACCGCAGCCGTGGGGCGCAGGCCTCATTTCGACCTTGCGGCCCTCGCGCCGGATACATCCGCAAGCATTGAGAAGGCGCGGCTCGGCAACCGTCCGGTCTGGTTCGACGACGCCTGGCACGATACCGCGATCTACGCGCGGCTCGACCTGCCGGTCGGGGCAGTCGTGTACGGGCCGGCGATCCTGGAGCAGCCCGATGCGACCACCGTCATCGACCCTGACCTGACGGCGCGGGTCGATGATTTCGGCAACATCATCGTGGAGCGCGCCGCATGAGCGATGTGGCAATTCCCGTCGCGCGCACGGCTCTCGTCATCGTCGATCTCCAGAACGACTTTCTCCATCCAGATGGGGCCTATGGTAGGGCAGGGCAGGGCGCGCCAGAAATCGCCGCCTTGCCGGAGCGGCTGAAGCCGCTTGCGGACCTGCTGCGTGCCAAGGGCGGCTATGTCGTCTCGACGCAGTTCACGCTGGTGCCTGCGAAAGGCGGAGAGCCGCTGATCTCGCCTCATCTCAAGCAGCTTCGGCCGTTCCTCAGAAAGGGCGACTTCCAGCCCGGCGCCTGGGGGCATCAACTCGTCGATACGCTGCAGCCGGCGGATCTGAGCGTGGAGAAGATCGCCTATTCGGCCTTCTACATGACGCGGCTCGAATGGGTTCTGCGCAAGTGCGGCATGGAGCGGCTTATCGTCTGCGGCATCGTCACCAATGGCGGGGTCGCATCGACCGTGCGCGACGCGCATGTGCGCGACTTCGACACCACCGTTCTGGAAGATGGCTCCGCAGCCTTCACGCCTGCCGTGCATGCGACCGCCATCGATGCGTTGCGGCCCGTCTGCCGGGTCGCGTCCATCTCCGAGATCATGAAGGAGATCGAAGCCGCATGAGCATTCTTTCTGCGGACGGCATCACCTTCGACGTCGAGGTTCCTGTCGTCATCATCGGGGCGGGCGCCGCGGGCCTCGTCGCAGCCCTGTCGGCGCGGGAGGCAGGCCAGGAAGTCCTGGTTCTGGAGCGGGACGCGGTGCCCCGCGGCTCGACCGCCCTCTCGGCCGGCTTGATCCCGGCGCCCGGCACCCGCTGGCAGGAAGTCGCCGGCATCGTCGACAGCCCGGAGCAGTTCGGCCGCGACATCGTCGCCAAGGCTAGCGGCGAGCCGGAGCCGGGTCTCGTGAGGATGGTTACGGAGGCCGTCGGCCCGGCGGTCGAATGGCTGGCGGACCGCCACGGCCTGCCGTTCTCGCTGATCGAGGATTTCCGCTATCCGGGTCATTCGGTCTGCCGTATGCACGGCTTGCCGAGCCGCTCCGGCGGAGAGCTGATAGACCGGCTTCGTGAGGCGGCCGCCCAGGCGGGGGTCGATATTCTCTGCGACGCCCATGTCACGGACCTGTTTGCCGAGGCCGACGGACGGATCGCCGGGGTCGCCGTCGAGCGTCCCGACGGATCGCAGGAACTCATCGGGTGCGGGGCCCTGATCCTCGCCTGCAACGGCTATGGCGGCAACAAGGATCTCGTGCAGCGCCACATCCCGGAGCTCGGAACCGCACTCTATTTCGGTCATGAGGGCAATCAGGGCGACGCGTTGCTGTGGGGACAGGCGTTGGAAGCCGCCGCACGGCACCTTTCGGGCCACCAGGGACATGGCTCGGTCGCTTACCCGCACGGCATCCTCATCACCTGGGCGACCATCACGGAGGGCGGGTTTCAGGTGGACCTGCGCGGCGAGCGCTTCTCGGACGAGAGCCACGGCTATTCCGAGCAGGCTGCCGTCGTGCTGCGGCAGCCCAAGGGGCTTGCCTGGACCGTCTTCGACACGCGCATCGCCGGCATCGCCCGCCAGTTCGAGGATTTCCGCCAGGCGGAATCGCTGGGAGCCATTCTGACGGCGGAAACCATCGAGGACCTCGCGCGGCAGATGGGAGTTCCCGCGGACGCCTTGCTGTCGACCGTCCAGGAGGTGGATGCGCTGAAGCATTCCGGCGCCGCGGACCGTTTCGGACGCAGCTTCGCCGGATCGCCGCCGCTCAAGGCCCCTTATTGCGCCGTGAAGGTCACCGGCGCACTTTTCCATACCCAGGGCGGGCTTGTGGTCGACCGTGATGCTCGGGTGATGCGAGAGGACGGAACGTCACTGCCCAATCTCTACGCCGTCGGCGGAGCGGCCTGTGGGGTCTCGGGCTCAAGGGCGGAGGGCTACCTGTCCGGAAACGGGCTTTTATCGGCGGTCGCCCTCGGACGGATTGCAGGCCTGGCGAGCGGGCAGGCAGCAGCCAGGGGCATGGCGACCCCGTAGGCGACGGCGCCTCCCTTCCGTCATCTCAGGTGAGGCCCGGCTTGCTGGGAAGGCCCATGCGCTTGAGCATCATCACGACAGGGCACATGCCGGTGAAGGATGCCTGTACGAGATGGGCGCCGAGCAATCCGGTCAGCCAGAGCCAGTTGAGGTTCACGTAGACCGCGAGCAGGATGCTGGCGATGATGAGTGTTCCAACCGTCAGAAGAACCGCGCGTTCAACTGTCATTGCCGCCTCCGTCAGAGACGCCGAAAGTCTACATCAAACCCAAGAGCCAGGAAAATTCCGCTTAGGGTGAGGGTGGGGCTCTACCCCTCTGTCCCGGAGAGGCCCTCCTTATAGCTCATGAGCTTCCTCTGCGGCGGCGGAGCGCTTCGTGTTCCTCGCCCAATAGTGCCGCCCAAGATCCCAGGATGACGAAGCTGTGACCAGAGCGGCCTGTTCCCTCCGGCGGACAGCCCTTGCGCGAACGCCCAAGCTTTCCCATCTGTCGCCGGCGGCAGGGGCGCAGACGCGCCCCCGCTCTTCCACCTGTGTCCATTACGGAACCCTGACCGATTCATGTCTCATAACCGAGAAACCTCCCTGTCTGCCGCCAGCCTGCGGCCTCTTCCGTCGCTGATCTTCAGTTCGCGCTGGCTGCAGCTGCCGCTCTATCTCGGTCTCATCGTGGCGCAGGCGGTCTATGTGTTCCTGTTCCTCAAGGAACTGTGGCATCTCGTGCTGCACGCCACTGCATTCACCGAGCAGCAGATCATGCTCGTGGTGCTCGGCCTGATCGACGTGGTGATGATCTCGAACCTGCTGATGATGGTGATCGTCGGCGGCTACGAGACCTTCGTGTCGCGCCTCAACCTCAATGGCCACCCGGACCAGCCCGAATGGCTCGGCCACGTGAACGCGGGCATCCTGAAGGTGAAGCTCGCCATGGCCATCATCGGCATCTCGTCGATCCACCTTCTCCGCACCTTCATCGAGGCGGGCTACGTCGGGACGCCGAAGAGCAACTACACCGAGACCGGCATCATCCTGCAGACGGTCATCCACTCGGTCTTCATCCTCTCGGCCATCGGCATCGCCTATGTCGATCGCATGTCGAGCGGCATGACCGAGAAGGGGCACTGACCCTTTCGATCAGCGCCCGCCGGAAACGTCCAGAAGGGCTCCGCTCACATAGGACGAGGCGTCGCTCAGGAGCCAGACAATCGCCACCGCCACCTCCTCGGGCCGGCCGGCCCGGCCGAAGGGCGTCATGGCGCCGACACGCTGGGCGCGGTCAGGCTGGCCGCCGCTGGCGTGGATGTCGGTCTCCGTCACGCCGGGGCGCACCGCGTTGACGCGCACGCCCTCGGCCCCGAGCTCCTTCGAGAGGCCGAGCGCCAGGGTGTCCACGGCGGCCTTGGAGCCCGCGTAGTCGATGTACTCGAACGGCGAGCCCAGCCGCGCCGCGACGGAGGACACCAGCACGATCGACCCGCCACGGCCGCCCAGGCTCGTCGGGAGACGCCGGGCGGCCTCGCGGGCGCACAGATAGGCGCCGAGCACGTTTACCTCGAACATGCGGCGCATCCGATCCGCGCTCATTTCGGCCAGAAGCTGCTTCTCGCCGACGATGCCCGCATTGGCCACGACCCCGTCGAGCGGCCCGAAGGCCCGTTCGGTCTGGTCGAAGGCCGAGATCACGTTCGCCTCGATCGCCACGTCGCCCTGAATTGCCACCGCGCGGCCTCCGGCCTCCTCCACCAGCCCGACGACTTCTTCGGCGGCGGCGCGGTTGCTCGCGTAGTTCACCCCGACCGACCAGCCTCTCCGGCCCGCCAGGACGGCGGCCGACCGGCCGATGCCGCGGCTCGCGCCGGTGATGAGAATCGTCTTGCTCATGATGGCTCCGTGATCGTCTGTCGTAGCCGCACCTTAGCAGGGAAGGACCGGGGGATCACCGTTCGACAGGGCTGCGGGAAGGGGCGACCGCGGGAGAGTTGGCAGGGGAGGCAGGAGTTGAACTTGCACCCTCCGGCTTTGGAGGCCGGCGCTCTGCCAATTGAGCTACTCCCCTGCAGGCATCAACTCACGGTATACGGTCGAGCGAGGGATCATAATCCTCCGACCGTAGTCGCTCAATGGGATTGACGTTATGTAACCCCGCACAGGTTGCGTTTCGGCCGCTGTCCCGTGGGCTCGTGACGTCAGCGGCCTCGTGGTATCACTGGACCGGGATGGCCAAAGGGCGGGTGATGCGCGGCCGATTCGTGGTTCTGTTCGCGGGATTGGTGGCTTTGGGAAGCCCCGGCGCCCTCGCGCAGGCGGCCGATCCGACCGCAACGAGCCCGTGGGCCAGCGGCGCCAACGTCTCGACCCCGCCCAGCCTGCCCTCGATCGGCAAATGGATGCTGACGCAGCAGGGAGAGCCGTCCGACTGGCTCGGGGAGGTCTATGAAGGCAAGACCCTGCGGGAGCCGATCAACGTGATCATCGTGGACGAGGCAGCCGCCAGCCCAGAGGACGCGAAGGCGCGGCTCGTGAGCGCCGCCGCCCAGGCCGGGTACCCGATCCGCTTCGGCCACTCCACCGGCTATCAGGGCGCCATCGGCGGGAGCCTCTATGCGCAGCTGCCGAAGGGCTGGGACGACGCCTTCTCGAACGACGTCTTCGAGGTGGACAACAACCACGGCCGCATCTTCGGCCCGCGCGCGACGGGCAGCGCCTACATCTTCATCGCCGCCTTCAGCCGGGAGGACGTGGACCCCTTCCGCGACCCGGGCCACCGGTTCGCCTCCTTCAACCGCGCCCGAGACGACTTCACCCAGCGCCTCGACCGGGCGACCCACCACAGGGTGAGCGGCTTCGTGCCTCTCGACAACGCACTGGTGGACGATCCCCGCTTCACGACCGGCGACCACGACGGGGTGGCGGTGCTGGTGCGGGCGACGAGATGAGAGTTGCTCGAGGCCTAAAGCTCTAGGACCCGCAATGACGATCGAAAGACTGAACTTAAAGTTGTCTTAATTTAGATCGTAAACGTCAAGCACGAGAACCTTAATTCTCGACAGAAATATTGTTTCGACGAAGGAGCCTCCTGTGCTCGTTCGGTTCGCCCACAGCGCGGAGTTTTAACCATTTCCGATCGCGCCGAGAGCGCTCAAGCCCCGCCTGCCATAGATACAAAATGCTTTAAGCCGATGAGAAATAATAGATTTTATTCAAACTAGGCCAACTGGCCTAAGCCGAATGGCGGTTTCTTTTCCTAAAGGCAGCTTAGTTGCAATTCTTAAAACTAACGATATAACGTTACTTTATGTCAGAGTGGCCGGACGGCCGTGCTGAGAACGTGAAGGGAGTTAACCATGGCAACGTCATCCGATCGCAAGGTCCAGAAAGGCAAGATTGCGGCCCTGAAGCATGACGACGCCGCGGTGAAAACCAGCTCGCATCTGGTGCTAGACGACGAGCGGAAGGATGTACATTCCGCCGGACCTGACGTCGGAGCCTCAGTGCCGACTGACGAGAGAGCTTCTGCACCGATCAGCCGCAAGAATAAAGTATCTGGGGAGATTAGCACGCAGAAGGCATTCTCGTTCAATGAAACCGAAGCAACCGATGCAATCTTAGGCAGGTTGTTTGTGGTTAGTGCGTCCGACAACGCGGGGGCGGCAGTTCCCTTCGCGCTTAGTTCCAGCGCACCTAAGGCAGTGCTATCGCCCATCCTGATGCCGGAGCCTACCCTCGCCGACGTTCCTATCGCTGGGCATCCGAGCTTCAGGACAGACGCGCGGTCCGTGTCAGTTCTTAAGCCTGCTGAAACGGCGGACAGCGGCGCGCCTATGGCGCTTCAGAGTGTTGGCGAGGTTGGCACGTCGCAAATCTTCGGGTTGTCGGTCTACAGCGTATACAACCAGCAAACGGCAGCAGATTCCGGCCATACCTATGAAGTTCGTTGGGACGCACAGTCTGCCACTTATGTTGGGACGCTCACGCCCTATGGGGCGGGAATCGGCGCCAACATCAGCATGGAAAGTCAAAGCAGCAATTACCTCATCAACAAGGTCAGCGTCGGCAACGGCCAGTACGTCTTCCATCTCTATGCAATCCGCCTGGACTTCGAGCAGCTTCCCCCAAACCGTCAGCAAAATCTCACCATTCTGGTTGGCGACGGGACCGAGTCGAGATTTGTGACGATTGGTCTTACCGCTCATAACGTTCTGGAGGCGCCGCATACCTTTACGATCCTCAATGGCAGCATCCCGGAGAATGCGCCTAACGGCAGCCCGACCCAGACATTCGCCACCTTGGGTGCGACGAATCCCGAAGGGACCTCCATCAATTGGCAGATGGTAGCGGACTCAAGCGGCGCCTTTGGGGTCACGGCAGACGGCAGGGTTTATGTCAGCGATCGCACCAAGCTCAATGCCGAGGCGTCAACGCCTTACACGATCAAGGTGAAGGCCACCGTGCCGGGATCTGACGGTGTCGGCACAGTGTCTGCGGAGCACACCTACACCATCAACGTCACGGACGTGAACGAGGCGCCCGAGAATATCAAGGTTGGCAATCAGACCAGTCTCGAACTTCCGGAGAACTCGACGGATATCGGCGTGCTGTCCGCGTCCGATCCGGAGAACAACCCGATTTCGTGGTCGTTGGATGCGAACCCTGCGAACATTCGAGACATCTTCTACATCGAGGCGGACGCAAGCGCACCGAGCGGATACCGGCTCAAAGCCCGGACGAACAAGCTCGATTTCGAAACCGCAACGCCCGCCGACGGACAGGCGGCCCGCTACTACACTGTGAAGATCGCGGCGTCGGATGGGAGCCTATCGAAGACGCAGGACATCACCGTCTGGGTGACGGATCAGAACGATCCACCGAACAAGCCGGCGGCTGCGTGGGGGACGGTAGCCGAGAATTCCCGCGACTTCGGAACAACCCTCGCGTCCGTGTCAGGTTCAGTGGATCCGGAGAGCCCCGGAACTCCTGGGGCGGTGACGTACCGTTTCCTGGACAACAGCGCTGGAAGCACTGGCGGAGGGCGCTTCGTCGTCAATTCTGACGGCACCATTAAGCTCAAGAGCGGCGGCCCGAACATCAACTACGAGGCCGGCCTTAACGGATCAGACCCGTATCTCGTCTCGGACGGACAGGGGGGCTACTATTATAAGATCTGGGTCGTGGCGCAGGATGCTCAGAATATTGCGTCCGAGCCGGTGGAAGTCCGGGTTTACGTAACGGACCAGAACGAGAAGCCGACCGCGCTGACGTACCAGAACGTTGCGGTTCTCTCCGAGGATGCGGGTGCGGGCACAACCATTGCGCATACACCGGTGGTCGCTGATCCGGACACAACCCCAGCGAACCAGAGTTTCCGGTACAAGCTGGTCGATGCCAACGACCAGGAAATCACCGGCAACTATCATTACGCCGTCAATTGGATGACGGGCGAGATCACCGTCGGCGCATGGGGGCTGCCGGGCACGGATGTTGTCGGCGGTCAGACTTTCACGGTCTATGTACGGGTCACCGACCAGAGCGGCAATGGGCTTTCGCATTTCCAACCCGTGACGATCCGGGTCCTACCCGGCTCGAACGCCTCGCCGCAGGCGCCGACATTCGGCCAAGTCGCAACCCTCTTCGAGAATGGATCCGCGAACGACAGCGTCGCGACGGTGCAGTCTAGGGACGATGGGCTTGGCGGCCCGCTGCAGTACGAGATCGTCAACCTCAGTGATCTCGGTGGATTCTTCTCGATCAATCCCACGACAGGCGTCATCTCCTTCACCGGCGGAGCAAATTACGAGGCGAGCGATATCTTAGGTCTCAAGTACGAGAACCGGGGCCAGTCGAGCGAGAAGCGGTACTTCGAGGTCAAGGTCCACGCCAAGGAGAGCTTCTCCGGCCAAGTGTCCGAGGCGACGACCGTCAAGGTGTACCTCACCGACGTCAACGAAGCGCCTTTGAGCGCAACCTACGGAACCCCCAACATCCTCTACAGCGGCGACAGTGCAGGCACTCCCGTGGTCAGCGCGCCGGACGTCGTGGACCCGGATGGCAGGACGGCGTTCAAGGACTTCCGCTTCAAGCTGGTTGATCCCAACAATCCAAGTCGGGATTATACGGGGCCTTTTGTGATTGACGCACTCACAGGGGCCATCACCGTTGGCTCTGACCTTCCGATCGGAGGAGCTCAGACCATCCAGCTCAAGGTCCAGATCACGGACCGCGGCGGGAACGGCTACTCGATCCTGAAGGATTTTTTCGTCACCGTCGTGTCGGAAACGAATGCTCCGCCGTCGGCGCCTATACCGGCCGATGTGGCGGTTCTGGTCGAGAATGGGCAGCAGACGGACGTGACCGTCCTAAGCGCAACCGACGACGGGCGCGGGGGCAGTATTATCTTCGACTTTGCTCCTGGCGGGAATCCCGGAGGACTCTTCCGCATCGAACAGGCCACGAAGAAGCTGATCTTCCTCGGCAATGCAAGCTACGAGGACGAAAGCATCGGCCTTCAGGTCGAGAATCAGGGCACGACCGACGAGAAGAAGTTCTTCTGGGTCGAGGTCGTCGCAAAGGAGAGTATCTCCGGCCACACGTCCGCTGAGACCAAGATCAAGGTCTATCTCAACGATGTGAACGAGCAACTCACTGGCGTCATCTACCGACCCGACGCGGTCAACGAGAATGCCGCCGCCGGTACAATCGTGGCTCTGGCTCCGATCGTCGAGGATCCGGATACGAGCGTGGTGAACACAACCTATCACTTTGCTCTGGTCGATGGATCCGGCCGCGAGATCAGCGGTCCTAACCCATTTTCGATCGACTCTAACACGGGCGTTATACGCGTTAGCGAATACGGCCTTCCAAATGTGACGGCCCCGACGGATGTTCAACTCCGGGTGAAGGTCACGGATGGCCAGTTCCAGCGCACGGAAGTTGTCACGGTTCGCGTGATGCCGACCACGAGTCCTTACTCGATCATCCGCGGCGCCGACAGCCATGTCGATATTCCGGCCTGGGATACCGGCTCGTCGACACCCTTCTCGGGTATTACCTTCGCCACCGGCCTACAGACCATCACGGTCGGGATTCGCTCAAGTGATGACAGCCACGGTGACCTCTATGATCCGCAGGGCGCTGGTCGGGTCGAAAACGGAACTTTCTGGTTTACTGGAACCGCCGATGCCGTCCGCCAGGTCGTCCAGCGCCTCGTTTTCGATCCAACTGATCGGCCGAACGATCAAGTGGGCGCCGAACAATCGACGAGCTTTACCATCAGCGTCTATTCCGGCGCCAGTCGAGATGACCGCAACCTGCTGGAGTCGAATGGCAACATCGAGGTGGACGCCAAAGCGGCGAACCGGGCGCCGACGATCGATGCGCCGGTTACGGTCAAGCATACGTTCGACGACGCGAACGACGACGCGCAACTGGTGAGGCCCTTTGAGGCCGTAACCATCAGCGACAGCAATGCCAACGATGTCGTCACGGTCACGATTCGACTCAACGACCCCAGCAAGGGCGTCCTGACGAATTTGGGCGGCGGTACTTTCGCAAATGGTGTCTACACCTTCAGGGGCTCGGCGGCTGCTGCGCAGACAGCTGTTCAGGGTCTCAAGTACAACCCGACGGATCGCCACAACGTGCCCCCGGGGGTCGAGACGACCACCTTCTCCATAGCAGTGTCTAACGACGACGGTGTCTCCGCATCGGTCCCTGCCGGCCGGATCAAGGTCGAGTCGGAGCACGTCATCCGCGGGATCATCGGCGGGGCCGACGTGCCGGCCAACACGCAAGTGGTGGATATCGCCTTCCCGGCGCCCTTTGCAGCCGTGACCTTCACGGCAAGCCAGGCGATTTCCGTTAAGATTAAGCTGAACTCGAAGGATCTCGGCAAGCTGGTCCCGCAGGATGGCGGTAGCTATGATGAGCAGACGGGCATCTACACGGTGTCCGGCACCGTGGCGCAGATCCAGGCGGCTGTGCAGGCTCTGAAGTTCGATCCCACAAACCGCTACAACGACCCGGTGAATGCCAATGGCATCACCACGACCTTCACCATTACGGTCTACGACGTGACCGGTCAGAGCGTTCTGGAGGCGAACTCCAACGTCAGCGTGACGACGAAGCCGTCCGACTGGGCGCCGAAGAACATCACTTTCACGAGCGGCCCGGTCTCCGAGAGTATCGGGGCGAATGTGCCCTTCGGTGTTCTGAACGCGGTCGACCCGAACGGAGACCCTATTGCCAGCTACTTCCTGGAAGATGACGCTGGCGGCCTCTTCGACGTGGTCCAGGTGAATGGCGTCTGGAAGATCGTCGCTACCCAGCCTCTCGATTATGAGACCGCGTTCGCCCTGAGCGGAGGTGGCCGTGGACATACGCTCACGGTCCGAGCCGTCGATAGTCGCGGCCTTGTCTCCACCGTCGCACAGCCTATCGACATCAGGTTGTCCGATGTGAACGAGGCGCCGCACGGAATCTCATTCAGAAACGCTCAGGTGCTCGAGGTTGGCGTCGCAGCGGAGCACGCGTTCGTCGTCGATGCTGACGCCCGGGACCCAGACCTTGCAAACGCGGACTTCCGTATCAACAAGTACCGCTTTGCTGATAACGGCAGAACTGTCAGTGCCGACGGCCTCTTCAGGATCGGCGCCGATACGGGTGTGATCACGACGAATCGCGCAGTCACGGACGCAGATGCTGCGATCGGACAATTCACCCTCCGGGTCGTGGCCTATGACGGTAACCTCGTCGGTCCCACCATGGCCCACATCGTGCAGGTTCGTCCGCAGAACGAGGCGCCCGACATCGCGGTGCTGTCCGGCGACACCTCGCATACTGTCTATGACAATGCCACGATCAAGCCTTTCGAGAACCTCCAGTTCTCGGACTCATGGGAACAAAGGCTCCAACTCAACATTGTGTGGAACAGTGGCACCGAGGGCCAGTTCATAAACGTCCCTGATCCGAACAGCTACCCTGGATTGATCATCGAGTACGAGCCGGGCTCGACCGAGTTCTACATCATCGGGACCCAGGCTCAAATCAACGAAGTTGTGACGAACCTCGTATGGGATCCAAGGGATCGCGCGACGGACCCGGTAGGGACCGCTGTACCAACAGTTTTTACACTGGCCCTGTTCGATCAACAGCTGCAGAGCGAACTCGCCGTGACGGTGACTTCCGTCACGGCCAACCGGCCTCCGGTGATGCTCGATCCGATGGTGGCGAATGATGATCCCAACGAGCTGGGGTATATTACAATCACCGAAGGCATCGGCGGCTACGCGGATGTAGCCTTCCTCCGGGCATCGGATCCGAACCAGTGTGACCAGATCGTTTATCAGTTCGTCGATGGCTGGAATCCGCATGGATACTTCCGGATCAGCGGCAACAAGATCCAGCTCAACAATGTGATGCTCGACTACGACTCCACGAGCGACCCGCTCCTCCACACGGACACGACGAGCCTGCCCGGTCAGGTTCTGAAG
Source organism: Pseudomonadota bacterium (assembly GCA_023426505.1). Lineage (GTDB taxonomy): Bacteria > Pseudomonadota > Alphaproteobacteria > Rhizobiales > Beijerinckiaceae > Microvirga. Next base: position 3,171 of record JAFAAP010000014.1, on the reverse strand, counting down.
TATTTCGACGTGAATGTCGTCGCCAGGGACCAGAATGGCGGACCCGGCAGCCTGCCGTCCGCTCCGCAGACCATTCGCGTCTACGTCAACGATGTTGCCGGCGACCCCGTGAACCAGGCGCCGAACGACATCGGTCTCGATCACCTGAGCATTCGGGAGAACAGCGATCCCGGAACCGTCGTGGGCCACCTGAGCGCGACCGATTCGGATGGAGGAAACTTCCGCTTCTACACCGATGATGCCAAGTTCGAGGCCGTCCAGACTGCTTCCGGCTATCTATTGCCGCAACGTTCTGATCTATTTCGACAAGCCGACGAAAACCGACGTCCTCGAGAGGCTGGCCAATGCCATGGCGCCGGACGGAGCCCTGCTTCTCGGGGCAGCCGAGACGGTGATCGGCCTCACCGACTCGCTGAGCCCTGATGTCGCCAACCGCGGACTCTATGGCAAGGCCGCGCCCGAGACGTCGATGCCGACGAAGTTCGCTGCGTTGCGCTGACACGGAGAGGGGAGAGACCCTCGCGAGCAGAAGCGGGCGAGGGTCCTCGTCGAAGTCAGGTCCGGCGCGCTTTCTCGGCGCGATCCTTCTTCTTTGCCGGATGGGGCTTCTTGCCCGGATAAGGCTTCTTGCCGCCTTCCGCCGGAGCCGCCTTCTTGCCGCCGCGGTGCTCGGCGCGGGCACCCTCGGCCGGCTCGATCCGAATGTCCTCGTCGTTGGTCTTGCGCACGGCCGAAGCGAAGCGCGGAGCGACCGACTGGGCGATCTCGAATCTCGTATCCTGATCAAAGATCCTGATGGAGCCGATCTCCTTCTTCGTCACGTGGCCGAGGCGGCAGATGATCGGCAGGAGCCAGCGCGGGTCGGCATTGTTGCGCCGGCCGACATTCATCCGGAACCAGACCATGTCTTCCGTGCTGCGATGGCTCTCGCCGTCGCGCCGCTCGCGCGGGCCGCGGCGATTGTCGCCGTCCTCGCGGAACTCCCGCTTCTCCCGCCGCGGGCGCTCGGGGCCGGCATCGACGATCTCCTCGGGTGCAGGCAGCCGTGACCTGAAGGAGCGCACCAGGGTGGCGGCGATCTCCTCGGCCGAGAACTGCCCCAGCAGGGCCTGGGCCGTCGCGGCGTCCTCCTCGGTCGTTTCCTCCGAGAAGACCGGATCCTTGAGCAGTCGTTCGCGGTCCTTCAAGCGAATCTCGTCGGCGGAAGGCGCGCCACCCCAGGTGACGTCGACGCCGGCCGCATCGATCAGCCTCTCGGCCTTGCGGCGGCGCGTGAACGGGACGAGCATCACGCAGACGCCTTTGCGGCCGGCGCGGCCGGTGCGCCCGCTGCGATGCAAGAGCGTCTCGTGATCGTTCGGCAGGTCCGCGTGGATCACGAGACCGAGATCGGGCAGGTCGATGCCGCGTGCCGCCACATCGGTCGCCACGCAGACGCGGGCGCGACCGTCGCGCAGAGCCTGTAGGGCGTGGCTGCGCTCGCTCTGGCTGAGTTCGCCCGAGAGCGCGACCGCCGCGAAACCGCGTTCGAGCAGGCTCGCGTGCAGGTGCCGTACGGCTTCGCGCGTATGGCAGAATACCATGGCGCCGCGGCTCTCGTAGAAGCGCAGCACGTTGACGACGCCGTGCTCGACCTCGTTCGGGGCGAGCCTGATGGCGCGGTACTCGATGTCGCCGTGGGGCTGGTTCTCCACCAGAGTGTCGATCCGGGCCGCATCGCGCTGGTAGCGCCGGGCGAGGGTGGCGATGTTCTTCGGAATCGTGGCCGAGAACAGGAGCGTGCGGCGCTCGGCGGGCGTTGCGTCGAGGATGAATTCGAGATCCTCCCGGAAGCCGAGATCGAGCATCTCGTCCGCCTCGTCGAGCACGACCGCGCGCAGCTTCGACGTGTCGAGCCGGCCGCGCTCCAGGTGGTCCCGCAGACGTCCAGGGGTGCCGACCACGATGTGGCATCCGTCCTCGAGCGCGCGCTGTTCACGGCGCACGTCCATGCCGCCGACGCAGGTCGCGACGCGTGCGCCGGCCGGGCCATAGAGCCAGATCAGCTCGCGATTGACCTGAAGGGCAAGCTCGCGGGTCGGGGCGATGATGAGCGCCAGGGGCTCCCGCGGAGGGTCGAAACGCTCCGCATCACCGAGCAGGGTCGAGGCGAGGGCGAGGCCGTAGGCGACGGTCTTGCCGGAGCCGGTTTGGGCGGAGACGAGAAGGTCCCGCCCGAGGACGTCGGGTTCGAGCACGGCGGCCTGAACGGGCGTCGGCTCCTGGTACCCTCGGTCGGCGAGAGCGCGCTCAAGGCTGGGATTGGTCTTGGGAAATGGCATGTGCTTGCGGCTGAACCGTGTTCTGAGGAGCCGTTGCGGGCTCCGATGAAATTATCAGCCTGAGGTGGCGCTATCGTCTATTTCATCGATCGAGACCAGGAAGACGACATCGATGTCGAGATCGTCGTCAAAATCCTCGTCTTCGTCCTCATCCTCTTCGTCCAGAGCCTCATTGAAAGCATCGATCTCGTCTTCCGATGCGCTCCGGGTCGTCAAGGCAGCCGATCCGTCCCACAGGGGACGCCCCTCGCTCTTAAACGACATCAGGTCATCTTTGAAGCTCTCGCTGAGAAAGAGGTCCCGGGCCTGATCCTCGTCGGCGTTGGTGACGGCAACGGCCTTCCCGGCGATCTCAAGCGTAACCATGGTGTTTCCTTCGTGGCGCAGGTGGATACACACCACTAACGTCCGGAAGCGGGATTTCGATCAATCCTCGTCAAGGTTGGGGAAAGGCCCGGCTCCGGGAGGACCTGGCCGCCGCGGCCCGCCGCGCCTCCTGATAGGCCAGGAGATGGACCTGCTCGTTCCTGGGATGGCCGGAATGGCCGCGGATCCAGGTCCAGGTGACGGTCCTCTCCTCCAGGAGCTCGGCCAGGCGCTGCCACATGTCCCGATTGGCGAGCTTCCCGCCCTTCACGATGCGCCAGCGCCGCGATCGCCACCAGGGGAGCGAAACCGTCGCCCCGGTGATGACGTACTGGCTGTCGGTGTGGACCTGGGCGGCGATCGCGGGCGGCAGGGCTTCGAGTGCCTGGATGACGCCCATGAGTTCCATGGCCGTGTTGGTCGTCGCCGGGCTCTGCCCGCCGACGACCCGCTCGTCGGGGCCGATAAGGGTCAGGGCGGCGTA
>JAFAAP010000007.1 GCA_023426505.1 Pseudomonadota bacterium | reverse complement strand
CGGCAGCCAGATCCAGGCCGAAGGCATCCGGCTTCTCGGGATCGCGTACGACCCGAAGGATCGCGTGCTCGAAATCGCCCTCGAGGGTCTCGACCATCTGATCCGCGAGCCTGTCGAACTGCATGTTCAGGAAGGTCGGACGGGCATCGAGAGCCTCTCGGTTATGGACGGAGAGGGCAACAGGCACATCGTCCAGCTGGAGCAGCCCATCGTGATGTGACGCGAGTTGCCTGGCGGGGTGGTCTTCCCGCCTCGGACATGGGGAGGACGACGTCCGCTTCGGGCGCGCCCTGAACGGAATCTCTGAGCCGGTGCGGCGGCATCTGGGCCCGACGGAGAATGTCACAAACGAAGATATTGCCAGGTTGCGCCAATCCTCGCGCCGATCTGCTCAGCTTCGCCCCTCGATTTGATGCAGCACAATCCCATCTGCAGCCAGCGGACTTACCTTTATCGAAAAGTCGCGGTGTGGTTCCCGCCGACAGGTCAACGGAAGGATGGTCTCCATGAGGCGGTATTCCAGAGTTCTGATCGCCATTCACTGGCTCACGGCCCTCCTGATCCTAGCCGCATGGTTCACATCCGAAGGTGGACGGCAGGTCCGCCTCAACCCGCCTCTGCTGCATTTCGGGCTCGGACTCGCAGTTCTGATGCTCGTCGTGCCCCGTCTGATCGCCCGCGGGCTCGGCGGCGCTCCGCGCGTCGAGAATCCTCAGGGTCCTTGGCTCAACCTGCTGACGCAGGTCGGCCATGCCGTGCTCTACGCGTTCATGATCGGCCTGCCGATCACCGGTTGGTACGCCGCATCGCGGATGGGTGTCCCGGTATCCTTCTTCGGCATCTCGCTGCCGGCCATCGCGGCGCCCGTTCAGGGCTCCCCGGGCCTGATCGCGGAGATTCACGAGACGGGAGGCACGCTGATCCTGCTCCTGTCCGGGCTGCACGCCATGATTGCCCTGTGGCACCAGTTCGTCCTCCGGGACGGGACGTTGGAGCGGATGAACCCCGTCTGAGGCTCAGGCCTCGCCCGCAGAACGGCGCACCCGCCGCCCTCACCATGAGCTCGGCGGACCGGATGCGCCTTCCTTGACCTGAAGCGAAAGCATCGCATCGATCCCAAAAGTGCAAGTCCGCTTTTGGGATCGATGCTTTAGATGGGATAATGCTGCGGGCCGGTCTCGATCGTGATCCAACGGAGCTCGGTGAACTCGTTGATCCCGGCCTTGCCACCGAACCGGCCGTAACCGCTCGCCTTCACTCCCCCGAAGGGCATCTGGGCCTCGTCATGCACGGTGGGCCCGTTGATGTGGCAGATGCCTGACTCGATCCGATTGGCGACATCAAGCGCACGGGTCACGTCGCGGCCGAACACGGCGGCCGACAATCCGTATTCCGTATCATTCGCGATCCGGACGGCCTCCTCCACCCCGGAGGCGCGCAGGACGCAGACGACCGGACCGAAGGATTCCTCACCATAGAGGCGCATTGCCGGTGTGACGTGATCCAGCACCGTCGCCGACATGACCGTGCCGTCGACTTTGCCGCCGGCGAGGAGCTTAGCCCCCTTCGACACCGCATCGCTGACAAGACCGCCGATCCGCTCGGCCGCCTCCACTCCGACCAGGGATCCGAGAGCGAAATTGCCATGTCGCGGATTGCCGGCCTGCAGGGATTCGGCCTTTGCGGCGAGCCTCGTTACGAAGTCGTCCGCAACCGCCTCATCGACGACGATGCGCTCGGTCGACATGCAGATCTGTCCCTGGTTCATGAAGGCCCCGAAGGCCGCCGCCGCAACGGCCGCATCGAGGTCCGCGTCGTCGAGAACGACCAGGGATGCCTTGCCTCCGAGTTCCAGAAGCACGGGCTTGAGGTAGTGCGCCGCCGTCTCGGCGATGAGACGGCCGACCCTGGTCGAACCCGTGAAGTTGATCCTCCGCACGGCCGGATGAGCGATGAGGGCATCGATCACCTCTGGGGCGCTCTCCGGCGCATTCGTCACGACGTTGATCGCGCCGGCCGGCAGTCCGGCCTCCCGCAGGACGGTTCCGATGAGGCGGTGGGTACCAGGACAGATCTCGGAGGCCTTCAACACGACCGTGTTGCCGCAGGCAAGCGGCGTCGCGATGGCGCGCACGCCGAGGATCACCGGAGCATTCCATGGCGCGATGCCGAGCACGACGCCGGCCGGCTGCCGCACGGCCATAGCGACGCAGCCCGGCTTGTCCGAGGGGATGATCTCACCCGTGATCTGCGTCGTCAGGGAGGCGGCCTCGCGCAGCATGCCTGCGGCCAGCTTCACGTTGAACTGTGCCCATCCGGCCGTGGCGCCGATTTCCGCCGCCATGAGGCTCACGAACTCCCCGGCCCGCCCTTCGAGGAGATCGGCCGCCTTCAGCAGGACGGCCCGCCTGGCATTGGGACCGAGCTTCGACCAAGTCGGGAAGGCTGCGGCCGCTGAATCCGCAGCCGCCTTGGCGTCTGCCGGCGTAGCTGCCGAGGCCCGACTGGCGACCTCCCCGGTGATCGGGTCCCGGCGCTCGAACGTGGCGCCGCCGGTGGCGGCGACATCGCGGTCGTCAATGAGAAGGTTGATGTCCAGCATGGGATGGTCCGGCCGTGCTTCTGCCCCGCTTGCTCGTAAGCTGTGGGGCTTCGAGCCACGCAAGGAGCACGTCCCATGTCACGGTCTTCTGCCTCTGCCGCCATTGCCACCCTGGGCATCGATCTGGGCAAGAACAGCTTTCATCTGGTCGGCCAGGATGAGCGCGGCGCCATCGTGCTGCGCCTCAAGCTCTCCCGCTCGCAGCTCACTCAACGACTGGCCAATCTCCCATCCTGTCTGATCGGCCTGGAAGCCTGTGCCGGAGCCCACCACATCGGCCGCCAGCTTCAGGCGCTCGGCCACGACGTACGCCTGATCCCGGCTCAATACGTCAAGCCATTCCTGAAAGGACACAAAAACGACTACCGGGATGCCGAAGCCATCGCGGAGGCGGTGCAACGGCCCACCATGTCGTTCGTGGCGATCAAGACCCCAGACCAGATGGATCTGCTGGCCTTGCACCGGGTCCGCTCGCGTCTGGTCAGCCAGCGCACGGGCATCACCAACCAGATCCGCGGCTTCCTTCTCGAGCGGGGCATTACCGTGCGCCAGGGGCTTGCGCCCTTGCGTCAAGCGCTGCCGGGCATCTTAGGTTCGTCCTCCGAGGCTCTGTCGCTGCGCATCGTTCACCTCATTGCGGATCTGGCTGAAGACTGGCGTCAGCTCGACGCGCGCATTGCGGACGTCTCGGCCGAGATCGAGGCGCTCGCCGCTCAGGACGGGCACTGTCAGCGCCTGATGAGTGTGCCGGGTGTCGGACCGATCATCTCGTCGGCCATGGTGGCGGCGATCGGCACCGGGGCCGGGTTCAAGCAGGGGCGAGACTTTGGCGCCTGGCTCGGGCTGGTGCCCAAGCAGGAGTCGACCGGCGACCGCACGATCCTGGGCAAGATCTCCAAACGCGGCAACAAGTACCTGCGGACGCTGTTCGTCCAAGCGGCTCACATTGTGCTGGTGCGTCGCCCGCATGGAGCCAAGCTCGGCCTGTGGCCGTGGATCGAAGCGGCGGGGCGGCGGCTGCACCGCAACATGCTGGTGATCGCGCTGGCCAACAAGCTTGCCCGCATCGCCTGGGCAGTGCTGGCCCGTGGACATGGCTATCAGCCCAGGAGCGTCTCCCATGCAGCAACCTGAGACGAACTTACCTCTAAGACGCGATCCTGTCGGTTCAGATGACCAATCAACACTGAGGGTTGAACAATGACATCCGTTAGATAACTAGCCGTTTCCCGCCGAGGTCTGCGAGATGAAGGAGGAGATGGACGAACGGTCTGCCCGGCGCAACCACAAGACTGGGTGCCATGCTGGCCCACAGAGGTCTTTCCGGTAGCGAGTCTTGGATGCGCGCGGATACCCATGATGGCCCGGAGCTGAGGCTCCACCTTGAGGTCTAATACATTGATGCAGCTCTCACGTTCATCCATCTGCCAACATCATCTTGCGACGCACGGCCGGACCATACATAATGGCACGATGCTCCGATTTCGCCGATGGCTGTTGTTGCGTCTGACAGAATGAAGAAATGACAGATTATGAAGAAATGACAGATTCAGATCGGCTGCTCCAGCCGCTCCATCCAGACGGGCCCGGACGCCGCGGTCGGCAAGCGCGGTCGTGAGCGTGCTGGCCGCAACCATGGTCCGGCCATCACGACGCAACAGGTGCACGGGGAGCGGATCGCCTCCGGTCTCGGCTGCAAGGATCCATCCTCCTTCAACAGGTCGGAACCGTTTCGGTGAGATGGCGGTTCATGTCGCAAACTAGGAGCATCGCCATGAACCGCGGATTTCCCTCTATGACTGCCCTCTTGGGGCTTCTTGCCGTTGCCGGCTATCAGAATCGGGACAAGCTCGCGGAACTGCTCCGCGGCCAGGGCCAAGGCGGAACGGGCATGCCTGGAACGACCGGCCAGCAAGGTGGCTTGGGAGGCCTCGGAGGCCTTCTCGGCAGTCTCGGAGGTGCAGGTGCAGGCGGATTGCTGAGCGGCGGGCTCGGCGAGCTGGTGGAACAGTTCCGGCAGAGCGGACAGGGCGACATCGCCGATTCCTGGGTTGGGCGCGGCCCCAACAAGGAGGTCGCTCCTCAGCAACTGGAACAGGCGATCGGACCGGATGTCCTTGCGAGCCTGACCCAGCAGACCGGTCTTTCACGAGAAGAGATCCTCGCCCGGCTGTCCAAAGACCTGCCCCGCGCGGTCGACGAACATACGCCGGAAGGGCGTCTGCCGACGGAACAGGATTTCGCCTCCCGCTGATGTGACGGGTCTTCCCGCCCCTACGAGAATCGGCACTGCGGGATGGAGCGTCCCGAAGGCGAACGCCGCCTCCTTCCCGGCTGCCGGTTCCCACCTCGAACGCTACGGCGCCGTCTTCAATGCCGTCGAGATCAACTCGTCGTTCTATCGTCCTCACCGCAAGGCGACTTACGAGCGCTGGGCCGCCTCGGTGCCGGAAGGCTTTCGGTTCGCCGTCAAAATTCCAAAAGCGATCACTCATGAGCGACGGTTGAAGGACTGTGGTGAGGAGTTGGACCGCTTCCTGGCGGATATTGAAGGGCTCGGCCCCAAGGTCGGCCCCTTGCTGGTTCAACTCCCTCCAAGTCTGGCATTCCGGCAGGGCTTGGGGGACGCTTTCCTCGAGCAGTTGCGGGAGCGCGTTGCGGGCAACATCGTCTGTGAGCCCCGCCACGCGACCTGGTTCACGCCGGACGTCAATGCATTGCTGGAACGATTGCGGATCGCGTGCGTCGCCGCCGATCCCGCACCGGTCCCGGGCGCAGGAGAGCCTGGTGGCTGGAGAGGCTTATCTTATTTCCGGCTGCACGGGTCACCGAGGATCTACTACTCGCCCTACGACGCAGAAAGTCTTGTGGGTATTGCGTCCAGGCTCGCGAATGAGGTGGCCAACGGCGCCGAGACGTGGTGCATCTTCGACAACACCGCAGCCTTCGCGGCGACCGGCGATGCTCTGGCGGCCAGGGAGCTGGCGGAAGCCTCGCGGCCGGCCCTTGAAAGCACACCCCAAGCGTCAATCTAAAGTCTCTTATCCCCCCGAAAGGTTGAGCCATGTTCACATTGACCATCAGCGACAAGCCCATTGCCGTGACGAATGCCGAAGCAGACGAGGCTCGCGAACTCTTCATGAGCGAGGAGTTCAAGGAGGATCTGAAGGTTCTCGAGAGCGAAGGTGCCCCCCTCTGGGACGGTTTTGCCACGCTCAGCGTCCGTCCGGCCTCCGAGGCCGAGATCGAGGAGTTCGAAGAGGCGGATTTCGAAGAGGATGAGGAAGAGGGCGAAGAGGACGAGGGTCCGATGATCATGTTCCTGGTGGACGTGACCGAGCCCGACG
>JAFAAP010000236.1 GCA_023426505.1 Pseudomonadota bacterium | reverse complement strand
TTGCCGGATGGATCCTCCTGTCGCGCTTCTTCCGGGGAATTGCCGCCCTCGACACGGCGCTCGAGCGCCTTGTCGCGGCGCGTGAACTTGAGGCGACACGCCTACCGGACGGCCGCATCCTGTTCCGACGACCCGTTGTCTCCCCCTAACCGATGCTAAGGAGCTGTGCTGTGTCGACAGCCATTCGGGACGCCAGTGTCAGTCTTCGTACCCTGCTCGAGAACCGCTTGCGCTTGGATCCCGACGTGCGGGGTATGCTGCCGCCCGGCGCGCTCCTGAATATTTCGCTGAATACGCCTGAGGAGATGGCCCAGACAAACGAGCAGGGCATCTCGCTCTGGCTCTACCGGATCGTCCGCGACGAGTTCCGGCTCAACGCCCGCCCGACGCGAGTGCCGCCGGACCGGCTTCGCATCCAGCCGCTGCCACTTCGGCTGCACTACTTGGTCACCCCAGTGTTCCAACGGGCGCAGGGCGTTGCCGCGCCAGAACTTGAGCAAACCCTTCTTGGAAAGGTGGCGCAGGTTTTTCATGAGGAGGCGACCCTGGTCACGAGTGACCTCGTGGGTACCCTTGCCGATGGTGGGGTCGAACTGACCGTCCGACTCGAGAGCCTCAATCTCGATGACGTGACGCGGGTTTGGGACGCCCTTGAGCGCTCGTATCAGCTTTGCCTCAGCTATGAAGTAGGCATCGTGCCGGTTGCATCGCGCCGTGAAGTCGCCGCAGGGCCTCCGGTGCTCGTGCTTGCTCACGAGGTGGGCGTGGCAACGGAGCTCCAGCCATGACAAGGCACGAACTCAGGGCTAGCGGACGCCGCTGGCACTTCAGCCCGGTTGATCCGCCCCGCCAGGCGGGGCTTTTCCGCACGGTAGCGCGAGCACAGATTGTCGATGATTTGAACCTCATCCCGCCAGTCGTTGACTTGGTCGTGACCGCCAGTGCCTCTTGGCTCACGGGCCGCGCCGGGCCCGACGGTCTCGTTGGGGTGCTCGGTCGTCCCTGGCCTCTCCTGCCTCAAGCCCAAGTTGCGGGGACAGGGATAAGTGTCCGTGTTGCGGGCAGGGGCTACACGCCCCTGAACCTCAACGGAATGCTTGGTGCCCAGCCGCTGTACCCTGAGGCCTTCAGGCCACTGGATTTCGGCACGCAGCGCCTGCAACGCCTCCCTGTCACGATCCGTGGAAAGGTGACCCGCGTCGCGGGTCTGGTGGAGCAGCCAGTTTCCGGTGCAACCGTGGCGATCACGGCCGCGCAGCCGGTGGCAGATCTTCCAGGCGCAACACCACTGCCCCCCAACCCGGCAATCTTCACGGCGCTCACAACGCCGACGACTTCCGATGGGAGCTATGAATTTCCGCCGATCTCCCGCGCCGTATCGCTGCGCATTACCGTGAGCGCGGGCCCAGTCAATGCGGTTCGAAGTGTCGCGCCAGATTACGCAGATCGAATCCTTTTCGTGAACTTTCGCCTGCCGTGACTCACTCGTGCTGTCAGGAGAGAAGCTGATGTCCGAATACCTCTCGCCGGACGTATATGCTGAGGAGATCGATACAGGCTCAAAGCCGGTCGAAGGTGTGAGCACCAGCTCCGCGGGTGTCCTTGGCGTGACGGAGCGCGGGCCGCGCAACGTCCCGATCCTTGTCACGAACGCGGGCGATTATCGCCAGTTGTTCGGCGGCCTACTTGAGCGTCGGGTTTTTGGTGTACACGGCTATTTGCCTCATGCGGTCGATGGCTTCTTCCGGAATGGCGGCCGCCGGCTGTTCGTGAGCCGAGTGACGAGCGCCGCCGCGGCAGTCTCAAGTCTCACCCTGTTTGGGCGGGGGGAAGGGGTCGTGCCAGCGCCACCTGCGCAAAGCGTCCTCCTCCGGGCAGCCCCTCAGGGAACGAACGCGCTGCTTGCTCTTGACGCAACCGGACTCGCGGCCAACGACCGCGTGCGGATTGGCGATGGCAGTGGGGCCGAATGGCCTGTGATCGGTGCAATCGCCGCCGCGGCAAACCACCACATGTTGAGTTATCCGCTCACCGAAGCTTACCCCGTGGCGGGAACGCAGGTTCGCACCTACACCGGCGCAGCGGATACTGCTGCCGCTGTCAAGGGCAACCATCTCTTGACCCAACGTGCGGAGCGCGGTGCCGAGGTCCTGGTCGTGCGCGCTGCGCCTCCGATCGACCTGACGACCGTGGATCCCGCAAAGCGGGCTCTCGAGCTGCGCCGGAACGAGGCGCCGCGAGAGCTTGTGCGCATATTGGCTGCCACACGAGTCGCGCCGGATCTGTTCCGGATCACACTCGCCAGGCCACTTGCCCGGACCCATCCGACTGACACGACGATAACCGTTCTCAATGCTGACCCGGCCATTGCCGCACCGGCCAGCGGACCAACCACCGCACCAGTAGCGCCAGGTGATCCGGTTATCGTCACAGCGGTCGCTCTGGCACCCGGCGATATTGTGGAAATCCGCAACGGGACGCGTGCTGAAATCCGCCGCGTCGCCAATCCTGGGCGTATTGGCCTGCTCGCGGCGACGGGCGTCAGCTTTCCGCGTGATAGCGCCATTGAACATATCACGCTTGCTGACGCCGCCGGTGTAGCCCCGACGCTTGTGCGCGATGCTCAGCGCGATTCGCGCCAGATCACATTGAGTGACCGCACCGGACTATTACCAGGCTCGGTCCTACGCTTCGGACCGGCGGCTACGCCAGAGTTCATCACTGTTGACCGGCTGCCTGGGCTCGACCCAGGCGCGGCCCCGAGTGGGCCAGGCGTGGTAGCCTTGGTACACGGGCTCGGTGCCGATCATGCCGCGGGAAGCCGCGTGGTTCCACAGGCTGTGACCGTCACGAAGGCAGCGCGCGGCAGCACTCTCATGTTACCGGCTGCTGCAGATGCAACAGAGCTCCTTGCTAGCGAAACCGATGGCTTCAACAAAGCCGGCACAATTCAGATTACAGATGAGGCCGGACTCCCGCACCTGTTCAGCGTCGATCCTGCGCGAGTCACGGCCGGCACGTTGCAAGCCGTAACATTAGCAACACCACTCGCGGGCAATCAGGCTGCTGGCTCCACAATAGTCGAGCGTGGGCAACTCCTCCGCGTGGAAGCGCTCGACGTCGGATCGTGGGGCGACCGGTTGCGCATTGCAATCGAGGATGAGGAGAGTGGCCTTGTTGCCCGTGCGTTCGTCACTGGGACGGTCGCCGCTGACCGCATCAGGCTGTCGAGCCTTGCCGGAGTCGAGCCCGGTTCCGTGCTCGAGCTCGGGCCCGTGGGTGCTCTTATCGGACCTCGTCTCAAGGTTGTTCAGGTAAATCGAGCTGACGGAAGTGTGACGCTCGCAGCCGCCCTTGATGCTGCCCAACTGGCGGCCGTGAGTGCACCGGGTGCCCACATACCTGTGCGCTCGCGGGAGTTCCGGCTGACAGTGTTGCTCATGCGACGAGCTGATCCGGCAGTTCCGACGCGAAACGAGAACATTGAGGCGACAGAAACATTCCGACACCTGTCGATGGATCCACGGCACAGCCGATACGTCGAAACTGTAATCGGCCGCATCGGTGGACCGCTGCGGCTTTGGGACCGCCGTCCAGAAGGCGAATCGCAATTCATACGTGTGCAGGACCTCGGAGCGCCGCCGGCGCCAGTTGCCCCTGATCCACGGGAGGCACAGAGGCTCGGCCCGGAGCCGCTCCTCGACCACCTTCCAAGCGGCCTGACCCGCCCTGCGCGTCATCCTGCGACTGGAGGAGACGACGGCCTCGGCGCCTTGAGCGACTTTGATTATCTCGGCATCGACGACCGCGAACCTCAGAATCGCAGTGGCATTCACAGCCTCAAGAATATTGATGAGATCAGTCTCGTGGCCTGTCCAGGCATCACATCAGTGCTGGTCCAGCAGGCGCTGGTCAATCATTGCGAAGAGATGCGATACCGGTTCGCTGTGCTGGACGGACCCGATCCTGCTGCCGATACGATCGCTGACGCCCAAGCCCTGCGCCAGAACTATGATACCAAACACGCTGCCCTTTATTATCCGTGGCTCACCATCCCGGACCCACTGCCCGAGAACCTCGCCTCAGTGTCACAGGTGCCGATCCCGCCTTCGGGACACGTCATCGGTGTCTATGCGCGCACCGACGTCGAACGCGGCGTGCACAAGGCACCGGCCAACGAGGTTGTGCGTGGGATCACAGGGCTGCGCCGCGTCCTCAACAGGGCGGAGCATGATCTCCTCAACCCATCGCCGACTAACATCAACGTCATCCGTGACTTCCGGACGGAGAACCGTGCAATTCGGGTATGGGGCGCCCGAGTCATCACGAGCGACCCGGACTTCAAATACGTCTCGGTACGACGTTTGTTGCTGTTCATCGAAAAGTCAGTAGAGCGAGGACTCCAGTGGGTGGTGTTCGAGCCCAACGCGGAGCCGCTCTGGGCCCGTGTTCGGTTCTCGGTCGAAAGTTTCCTTGAAACGGTCTGGCGCAACGGTGCTCTCGAGGGAGAGGATCGTGAGCAGGCATTTTTTGTCAAGTGTGACGAAACAACCAACCCTCCTGCTGCACGAGACAACGGCCTCCTGACAGTCGTCGCCGGGGTTGCCGCGGTCAAGCCCGCGGAGTTCGTGATTTTTCGAATTGGGCTGAAGACTGCCGTTGCTGAGGACTAAGCCAAGAACGTGAGGAGATAGCGAACCATGGCCGCCACAGACGCCCGCAACGATCCTTACCGCGCATTCAACTTTGAAGTGAATTTTGGCGACGACACGATTGCTGGATTCTCCGAGGTCTCCGGCCTTGTCGCTGAAGGTGATCCTGCAGATTACCGAGAGGGCAGGGATAAGTGGAACCACGTCCGGCGACTTATTGGGCTCAGGAAGTTTCCGAACCTCCAGCTCAAACGTGGATATACCAAAAACAACAAGTTCTGGCTCTGGTATGCCAATATAGCGAACGGTCGACCAGACCGGCGTGATGGTATCATCACACTCCTCGATGAGGGTCATCGCCCCGTGCTTCGGTGGCATGTGCGGGCGGCATGGGTCAACAAGATCGAAGGCCCGAGTCTGAAAGCCTCAGGGAGTGAGGTAGCAATCGAGTCTGTTGAACTCTGCCACGAGGGCATCACCTTCGAGCCGGTTGGCAACGGCTGACATCGTGGGGATGTACCGTGGCTATGTATGAAACTCCCGGTATCTACTATGAGCGGCTCGATACGGCCCCGCGCCCGGTCACGGTGGCCCGAATGGATGTCCTTGGCATCGTTGGGATTGCGCGGCGAGGGCCGATCGACCGGCCCGTCTTGGTCACCAGCTTTCGCCAGTTTGAGACCCACTTCGGCAGCTTCACAGGTGCGGGATACCTCGCCTATGCCCTGAAAGCATTTTTCGACAACGGTGGCGAGCGGGCCTGGGTCGTTCGCATCGCCGACCGCGATCCTTCACGCGGTGCTGCACCGGCTTTTCTTGACATTCGCGTGCCGGCAATCCCAGGCCACGCAATATCCGAATTGTGCTGGCGTATCTCTGCCTCAAGCGCGGGCAGTTGGGGAAACGATCTCGAGATCCTGCTAATCCCGGGCGCTCGGGTCGTAGTAACGAGTTCACCACTGGATGTCGACGGGCGGGCGCTAAGAGTTCCCACCACCGCAGGCTTCGCGCGGGACAGCCTGCTAAGGCTCTCGCAAGACGGCGTTATCGAGTACCGTGTCCTTGCGGCCGTTGATAGCTCCCGGGGCGTCCTGCATCTCGTTCACCCTGATCCCGACAAGCAGCGACCGAGTGACCGTCCCGCCACACCGTTGGATCCGCTCCGCCCAATCCGCATCGAGGTTCTGGAGTGGTCACTTGCCGTACGTGAGGCCGGTCGTCTCGTCGGCCTCATTGAGGAATTGTCCATTGTTCCGGATCATTCTCGCTTCGGCCCCGTCGTCCTTGCAGTGCCGCATTACCCAGTCGAGGCCGAAACCGAGACGCCGCCAGCGCCTCCATTTTCGGTCGCAATCACTGTACAGCCCACGGTGACTGCCGGTGCTGTTCCCTTGGATGTTGCAGGGCCAACTGCTCGCCCACTCTCGGGCGGCCGTGACGGGCTCTCCGCGCTCTCGATAACCGACTTCATCGGTGCGCCGATCCCGGTTCGGGAAGGTCCTGATGCTCCTCGCCGCGGGCTGCAGGCCCTTGATCGCCTGCGGGAACCCGCAATCATCGCAGTGCCCGACATCTGCATCCGACCGGAGCCCGATCCAGAGATCGAGCCTTTACCATTCGTCCCTCCTGACCCATGCGACCCGTGCCCAACCGGGGATGCTCCGGCGCCCCTCCGTACCCGTGCGCGCATGGACATTCCACCAACTTTCTCGGAGGCTGAGATCGCAGTGGTGCAGCAACATTTGGTCGAAGACTGCGAGCGGCACCGGGACCGTATCGCGCTGCTTGATCCGCCCTGGCCCTCCATCGCGTCGCCGGCAATGGGTGTCACCGGACTGGAGGTCTGGCGAAGCCAATTCGACAGCCGGCACGCAGCTGTGTATGCGCCGTGGATCACGGTTGTCGATCCGCGTCGCCCCGACGTAATCCGATACGTGCCACCGTCAGGGCATGTCGCAGGACAATATGCCCTGTCCGACACCCTGGAGGGGGTCCACCGCGCGCCGGCCAACCGGGATCTGGCCTGGGCCGAGGGTGTGAGCCTGGCCATCGACGACGCCCGCCACGGGCTCGTGAACCGGATGGGCATCAACGTCATCCGAACATCGTTGGGGCGGCGCCTTCGTATCCTCGGGGCGCGGACGGTTTCGAGCGATCCTGATGCCCGCTACGTGCCGGTGAGGCGCCTTATCATGCTGCTCCTTCGCAGCTTTGAGCAGGTGACCGCATGGGCCGTCATGGAGCCCAACAACGCAGATACTCGGGCGTCGCTTGCGCAGTCCGCCGGGGACCTGATGCGGCTCCTGTGGGAGCAGGGTGCGTTTGCCGGCGACACCCCGGATGATGCCTACGCCGTGCGCTGCGATGAGACCAACAACACACCCGCGGATCGCGACGCAGGGCGTCTTGCCTGCGATCTCGCGATCGCACCTGTCATACCTTACGAGTTCGTGGTCCTGCGCCTCGGCCGGATTGGTGGAGTGATTGAGGTGAAGGAGCAGGCTGTCAAGTTATCAGGAGCACAACCATGAGTGTGGGATCACGCAGAGACCCGGTACTCGCGTTCAATTTTCAGGTGAGCTTGATGGACTCCGGCGTGAGCCGCGCCGGTGCCCTCGCGACCGTCGTGCTGTCAAATGTCGGCCTGACCCGCGTTGCCGGTTTTTCGGAGTGCAGTGGACTCGAAGGCGCTCTCGATATGCACGAGCATACGGCTGGTGGTGTGAACAGCGGCGCGCTGCGCTTCCCGACCCGTTTCAAGTGGTCGAACATCACTCTGAAGCGGGGTCTCAGCGTTGGACCAGGCGATCCGATGCTGTGGGACTGGTTCAACGGCTTCATACTCGGCCGTGGCAAGCGTCGTGACGGAGTGATCGTGCTGCAGAATGAGAGTCATGAGCCGCACACGGCCTGGGGCTTCCGGCGGGGCCTACCGGTTCGCTACGTTGGTCCTCCTCTCAATGCTATGCAATCGAACGTTGCGATCGAGACGATGGAGATTGCGCATGAGGGTTTGTACCAGATTCCCGGAGCGTCGCCGCTCGCCAAGGCAGCGCGGGCAATTTTCGATGCCCTGACCTGAGGAGGTCCGCATGGACGTGATCATCCAAGAGGTAGTTAGTACGGTACGGGTGGTGGACGGCCAGAGTCTCCTCAGCGATCGCACCCTCGCACAGATCGTGCGGGCTGTTCTCGAAGCCATCGAGGCGAAGGAGGCGAAGGACCAGCAGCGGCGAGCTGACACCCGTACCCATCAGGCTCCTACGGGACCCAGGAGATAAGAACGATGGCTCAGCCGATGCAAGCAAAACTCGTTGTTCACTGGCTCGGCCAAGGTGATCAGGAGGTCGCGCTGACATACAATCCGACCGAGATCTCCTTCGACAAGCAGGTCCAGCTTGCGGAAATTGCCATTCCCGGCCTTAACACGCCACTCCAACAGTACGTCCGCGGCCAGGCCGAGAAGCTGACAGTCGAGTTGTTCTTTGACACCACTGAAGACGGTATGGGACAGGGCGCCCGCAGCGTTACTGACGAAACAGACAAGATCTATGCCCTCACGCGGATCGAGCCGACCGGACATGCTCCGCCGCTCGTTTCTTTCATCTGGGGTGATGCGGTGCCAGGACGGCACCTGCCACCAGGTTCCGGCAATCAGCGCCGGGAGAGCTTCAAGGGTGTAGTCGAAAGCGTCCGGCAGCGCTTCACTCTTTTCAGTCCCGAAGGTGTGCCACTCCGTGCAACGCTGAACGTCGTTATACGCGAGTTTGTGCCCTTGCATGAACAGTTGGCCCGGACCAATAAGAGTTCGCCCGATAAGACGCATGTTCACGTGTTGAGGGAGAGCGAGACGCTCAGCCATGTGGCTGCCGTCTATTATCTGCGTCCCAACCTGTGGCGGACGATCGCTGAGGAGAACGGCATCGAGGATCCGCGCCGGCTGTCGCCGGGCGTAGTGCTTCAAGTGCCGGCACTGGTCGGTCAGCGGAGGGCACCATGACGGTCCAGGGCCTTCCTTCTCTCTCGCGGCAACCCGCTTTCCGTAGCTTCTACGTGCCGCATTTCGAGGTCCGCATTGCGGGCGAGGTTGTGCCCGAAGCGGTCATCGCCGATGTGATGCAACTCACTTACAAGGATAATGTCCGTGAGATCGACAGCGTCGACCTCACAGTCAACAACTGGGACAGTGGCGGCCGAGCGCGGCAGGATGCTGCTAGCCGGGCCGGCGCGCAGCGGTTCAAATACATCGGATCCGAAACTAAAGATGACCTGCCCGGCGGGCGACACCCGGATCGCTTTGCAACGCTCTTCGAGCCAGGTCGGGCGCGGGTGGAGGTTTGGCTCGGCTATGTGGGCCAACTGCGCCTTGTCTCGACGGTGAACTTCACAAGTCTCGAGCCGAGTTTCCCGTCGGGTGGCGCACCAAGCCTCCAGGTGCGCGGATTGAATGTGCTGCATTCCCTACGCGACACGCAGCACAGTTCTTCGTGGGTTGGACAAAAGCCGAGCGCCATTGCCGAACAGCTCGCCAAACTGACCGACAAGGGGAAAAAGCGCATTCCTTGGCCACTTGAGATCGACCGCAATGCAATGAAACGCGAGGTCGCGATCGATTACATCGCTCAGGACAATCAACACGACGTTGACTTTCTTCTGAACCTCGCGCGGCGGGTCGGCTACGAACTTATTGTCGTTGAGCCCAGCCAGAAGGCTCCCCGCCACCTCTACTTCGGTCCCTCGAAAACGGCCGTACGGCCAGCTGACTATGAGCTCGTTTGGGGCGAGACCCTGATGGATTTTAAGCCACGCCTCGCAACCGCGCAGCAAATTGCCAAGGTGACAGTCCAAGGCTGGGACCGACGGCGCAAGCGGCCGATCAAGGTCACAGTGGATCTCAATGACGCTGAGGTTCGCCGCCTGAATCCAGACCTGCAGCGGCTGGTGAAAGAAGCTGGAGGCAGCGAAACCAAGATTGTCGAAGAGCCGGTCTTCACTGAGCAGGAAGCGCGCCAGCGTGCCCGGGCAATCCTCCTGGATAATTTGAGGCAGATGGTTACCGCCGAAGGAACAACGGTTGGCCTGCCGGACCTCAGGGCCGGCAGCCGCCTCATGATCGCTGGGGTGGGGGCGCGCCTAAGCGGTGAGTACTTCGTCCTTGAGACAACGCACTCGTTCGGCGACTCAGGCTACATCACGCGTTTCAAGGCTCGCCGCGAGGATGAGAGGGGGCGCCCATGAGTGCCGATGGCCGCATCTCCGGCATTGCGCTTGCGGTCGTCCGGGAACGCAACGGCAAGGGCGAGGTCAAGCTGGAATACCCTTGGCTGGATCAAAGCCTGCGCAGCGAGTGGGTCGCGGTCGCCTCCGGCATGGCGGGAGGCGGTCGCGGCATCTTCATGATGCCTGAACTCGGTGATGAGGTGGTGGTAGCCTTTCAGCACGGCCACTTCGAGCATCCAGTCGTTCTCGGGTTCCTCTGGAATGGGGTCGATCGCCCACCGGCCGAGGATCCGCGCGAACGCACCATCTGCTCGAAGAACGGTCACCGTATCACTTTTGTCGACTCAACCCCCGGCTCAGGTGACGCCGGCTGCCTGATTATCGAGGACGCTCACAAAAACCGCATCACACTGTCCAACGGGAAAATTGCGCTCCACGCTGTTGCGCTCCTCGAGATTGTCGCCCCAATCGTCACCATCAATGGCCGGGTGGTGCAGCCTAGCCCGTCACCCATCTGAGGAGCTGATGCCGTGATCGACGTTAAGCTCTCTGCCGATATCCAGAAGCAGCTCAAAATCCCGCCGTGCATCGACCTGTCGCTTCCAAGGCCGAAGCTACCTGAGATCCGCTTGCCAACCGGCGGGAGCATCAAAGGCCTGGCGGACATTACAAAGGGCGTTCCGAGTGACTGCTCCCTGAACTTCAGCCTTGCCCTCCAGCTTGCCCCGATCATGGCAAGCATCGAGTGTCTGGTGAAAGTCCTCGCCCTGATCGGCCCCCTGATCGAAGTTATCAAGGCGCTGCCGAACCCAGTTAAGATCGCGGAGGCGGTGCCCGCGTTTCTCGAGGCAGCCAAAGAACTGGCGCCCTGTCTCCTGGTGCCGACGCCACTCGCTATGGTTCCGTTCGTCAAGGACATTCTGGCGCTCATTATCGCGCTTGTGCGCTGCCTGGTACAGCAGCTTGAAAGCATCCTGAAGCTCATGCGGGGCCTTGAGCTTCAGATCGCGACGGCCCGGTCAACCGGCAATGCGGAACTGCTCTCGACGCTGGAATGCGCTCGCTCCAACGCCAAATCCGCAATGCAAGGAACGATGACAGGAATTGAACCAATTGGAGTCCTACTCGAATTGGCCAAACCTTTCCTTGGAATTGCTCAAGTCGACCCGATCACGCTTCCGAATGTCGGCAGTCCAGAGGATGCCGACGCGCTGGAAGAAATCCTCACAACCATGAAGGACTTTCTGTCTGTCCTCCAAGCCATTGTGGATGCCCTGCCATGAGAACCGTTACCTCCGCCCCAAGACCTTACCTCGGACAGGGTCTCAAGTTCCCGCTGGAGGTGGTGAACGGACGCCTGGCCCTGTCACGGGGAGAGCGCAAGATCGAGGAGTCGATCCATTTCATCCTCGGCACGGCCCGGGGCGAGAGGATTATGCGGCCCGATCTCGGCTGTGGGGTGCACGACCTCGTCTTCTCCCTAGGGAATAGCGCGACCCGCACGCGCGTTACGGACATGATTCGCGAGGCACTGGTGCTGCATGAGCCGCGCATCGATGTGCTCGAGGTGGGCGCCGAAAGTCCGCGAGGAACCGCGAATCTACTCCTGATCCGAATCGCGTACCGCATTCGTGCGAACAATGCAGTGACCAACCTCGTGTACCCGTACTTTATTACAGAGGGAGTCTGAGACTATGGCTCTCGCCGACAAGCTCCAACGGCTCGACGACCGAACGTTTGATGACCTGACCCGCGAGGCCCGCCAGCGCATCGTGCGCTATACGCCGGAGCTCACCGACTTCAACGACGGGGACGCCGCCATGGCACTCGTCGACGTCCTTGCGTATATGACGGATCTCCTGCTGTTCCGGCTCAATCAGGTTCCCGCGCACGCGCGCCTCAAGTTCTTAGAACTCGTCGGAGTCCGCTTGGAGCCCGCGCGCCCGGCAGAAGCATACGTGACGTTCGCGGTCGAAAGCGACTACCCGTCAGGAACCGTCGAAGTGCCACGACGAACGCAGATCGCGGCGCCGCCCGACGCGGACGGTCCAGTGGTGTTCGAGACGACACGCCGATTGATCGCTTTTGCACCGACACTTGACGCAGTGCTGACATTTGTCGGTGGTATCACCATTGATCGCAGTGCGATCAATGGCGAGGCGGCAGAGGCTTGGCCTTCCTTCACCGAAAGCCCCGACCCGGGAAACGCTCTTCTGCTGGGATTCTCTTATGATGGCGAGTTTCCCGCCGGCATCGAACTGTGCCTGACCTTCTGGATGGCGCAGGGGCAAGGACTTGATCCGGTCACGTGTGGTTCAGCTCCCGTAACGGCCGGAACGCGTCTCGCCTGGGAGGCTTTCGACGGTCGCGACTGGCGCGCCATGACTGTTCTCAGGGATGAGACGTCGGCTTTCTTCCGGACCGGCCAGATCTTTCTCAAGACACCTGCGCGCGGGGTCATGCGCCGGGCCGCTATCGGCGGAACGGCGATACCGCGCTACTGGATCCGCGCGCGTGTCGAGCGCTCAGGGTGGAACCGTCCGCCGCGGCTTCTTACTGTACGCACCAATACCGCACATGCGACCCAAGGCGAGACCGTCGAAGGCGAAATCCTCGGCGGGAGCGATGGGACGGCCGAGCAGACCTTCCGGCTTGCGAACCGGCCTGTGATTGCGGGGTCGCTGACTCTTGAGATTGACGAGGGCGAGGGATTCCGGCTCTGGCAGGAAGTCGACGACTTCGTCGATCCTGCGCTCACGACAGGGCTCGTCAAGGAAGTCAGGGACCAGCAGCGCTTCTACGTTCTTGACCAGAGTGCTGCCATCGTACTGGTCAACGGCAGCCACGCCCACGCGCCCATCGCAAATCCAGACCGGCCGACATCGAACGTGCGGGCCACCTCCTACCGGTTCGGCGGTGGTCTGCGGGGCAACGTGCCGGGCCGAGCGATCGCAACACTGCTTAGCCCAGTCG
>JAFAAP010000224.1 GCA_023426505.1 Pseudomonadota bacterium | reverse complement strand
GATAGTGCACATTCACAAATGCCAACGACAACGTTGACATGGGTGCGGTTCGCCTCGCGGCGTAACCATCCGGGGCTCGGGAAAGCCTAGCAACAGAAACGGCACCCTCGCGGTGCCGTTCCCTTTTAAGCTCCGACAGAATCGAAAAACCGCCGCGTTTCCGCGACGGCTCTTCCGATCGTACAGGCTGTGTCGTCGGTCCTGCCCCGTTACGGGTAGGTGCAGACGTAGCGCATGCCGTTGTTGGCGAGGAACGTGCCGGTCGCCGGATCGTAGGAGCGATACTTCCGTGCGCAGTAGGCGGCGACGGACGGGCTCACCGTGCCGGGAGGCGGCGGAGCGGCAGGCTGGGCCTGCGCCTGATTGGCGATGGCGCCTGCGATCAGCGCACCGGCCGCCAGACCCGCAACGCCGGCGGCGACGGCCGCGCCGTTGTCGTGACGGCGATAGTAGTAGGGGCGCGGATAGTAGTAGCCGCGCCGGTAATAGTACTGGGTGTAGCCTTCGTTGGGATACACTGCCTGCAGGTCGGCGAGGGGACGGCCCTCGAGAGGAGCCGCGACGGCAGGCGCCGCCGAGACCAGAGTGGCCGCGCCGACGAGGGCGGCAACGAACTTGCGCATGAAGAACTCCTTCGGAACGACCGGGAGAGCCGGCCGGGAATGCCGCGCGCAATATAACGGCTGAGCTTCATGTTGCAAAGCTATTCCGTAGTGGAAAGGAACATGAGCACTGCGGTCGACAATAGAATGTCCGAAGTGCGCTCAATATCGGAACAGCAAAGTGGAAATTTAGGGCTCCGATGGACGGAAGAAGCGGTTACCATCCAGTTTTCCTGCCGCCGATAACAGTATTGTGAGGTTGCTGTATTTCTGGCCAAGATGATCAGCCCCGGAGGCAATCCGCAGGAGTTGGGGCCGGATCGGTGCCGCCGAAGCCGCTCGGCTCTTGTGCTCAGGGAGAGTCGCGGTGGATTCGCATGAGTTCACCGATTTCGGAAGCTCGCTTTTTGCTCGTGCCAACTTTACGAAATACCCCCTGTTGGCACGGAAAAGACCTTCAAAGTCCCAAATCGTTTTGTTATAAACTCTCCGAAAGTGGGGGCCCATGCGTTACCTGAGGCTGACTATCGCCATCGCCGCTCTCCTCGGCTGGGGGGCGGTCGGCCATGCGTCCGAGCGGCTTCCGCAGCCGACCGGCCCCGTGCTGCTGACCATCACGGGCGCGATCGAGCAGACCAATGCCCCCGGCGAGGCCAGGTTCGACAAGACGATGCTGGACGAGCTCGGCTCTGCCTCGATCGAGACGCATACGGTGCTGACAGAGGATCTGCAACGCTATGAAGGAATCCCGCTCGAAGCCGTGCTCCGGAGGGTCGGCGCCAAGGGCAATGTCATGCGTGCCGCGGCCGCCAACGCTTACGAGGTCGATATCCCCTTCGACGACCTGCAATATGGGCCGCTCATCGCCATGCAGGCCAACGGCCGGCCGTTGACGCTGCGGGACAAGGGGCCGCTCTGGATCGTCTATCCGCGCGACGCCCACAAGGTCCTGCAGGACCAGCGCTACGACTCCCGCTGGATCTGGCAGCTGATCCGACTGCACGTTGAATAAGATGAAGCTCAACCTGCAAAGCTACAGGACGTCCCTCGTCACTTTGGTGGCGATCGCCGGGCTCGTCGCCTGCCTCGTCTTCACGGTCGCCCGCCTTCTCAACGTGGAGAGCGACCTGCGCAGCGAGGATACCCATACGAATCTCTGGCAGATCACCCAGACCCAGTTCGAGGCAGCCCTCTTCGCCGAGAGCCTGACCAGAAAAGTGGCGGGCGAGCCTGCCCCGGATCCGCAGTCGGAGCCCGGGTTCAGGCTCGCCATTCTCATGAGTCGCATGACCGTTCTCCTGGAGGGCCCCCAGGCACAGGTCATCCATCGGGTCGGGATGCTCGGCGCGCTCAAGCAGTCCTATCTCGAGCTTTCCCTCGCGGAGCCGATCGTCACGAATGGCCTCGACGCTCAGGGGGCCGCGAACCTGAGGGGGCAGGCCAACGAACTCGCCCTGGAACTGCGTCAGGTCGCCAACAAGGTCATGCTGCTCAACCGAGAGCAGGGCGCGATGACGCGCAACATGTATCTGCGCGTCGTCTTCGAGAGCCTGGCCTTCATCATCGGCATCGTGATCAGTGCGTCCTTCCTGCTGCTGCGCCTGTTCAAGGGCATGCAGGAGGCCAACGAGACTCGTCGCCTCCTGCGCCAGGAGCAGGAGCTGTCCGACCTCGTCATCAACAACATCAGCAACCAGGGCATCGTCATCTTCGACGAGCGGCTGAACTGCCTGCTCTGGAATCCGGGCATGGAGGCCCTGCTCGGGCTCAAGCCCGATGACACGGTCGGGCAGAACCTTCCGCATCTCGACCCGCTGTTCGGCAAGGCGGAGACGGTCCGGTCGCTGAACCAGGCAATCCATGGCGAGAGCGCCGTCTTCGAAGACGACACGCCGCTCCCGACCGGGCATGAGCGGTGCCTCGAAATCAATTGCTTTCCGCTCAACATGGCGGAGCGCAAGCTCGGAATCGCGTTCATCCGCGACGTCACGGAGCAGTGGCTTGCCCGCAAGCAGGCGGAGCGCCAGAATTTCGACCTCGAGATCAAGGTCCTGCAGCGCACAGCCGCCCTGCGCCAGGCGGAGCGCCGGCTGATCGCCGCCATCGAGACCGCCCCCGATGGGTTCGCGGCCTTCGAGGCGACAGGCAAGCTCCTCTTCGCCAACGAGCAGATCTGGGCCGCCGACCCCATCGCGCTCTGGTGCAAGGACGAGATGACGCTGCCGGTCTTCCTGCGGTGCTTCGCCATGTGCGAAGGAGCCGATCCGCGGCTTCTCCAGGGAGACACGGCGTTCGATCGGATCGAGCTCGACCTCCTGATGCGCAAGGGCGTCTGGGTGCATCTTTCGGTCACGCGGGCCGATGGCGGGACCATCTTCGTCCGCCTGACGGACATCACG
Organism: Pseudomonadota bacterium; assembly: GCA_023426505.1. Taxonomy (GTDB): domain Bacteria; phylum Pseudomonadota; class Alphaproteobacteria; order Rhizobiales; family Beijerinckiaceae; genus Microvirga. The sequence goes on along the minus strand of JAFAAP010000224.1, from coordinate 9,582 downwards.
CACTACAAGCAGGCGGCCCAGGCGCTGCAATCCGCTCTCGACCGTGAGCGGGAGACGACGAACGCTTATCGCAGCTTCGTCTCGATGGTGTCCCACCAGTTCCGCACGCCGCTCGCGATCCTGGATTCGAGCGCTCAGAGAATTCTCCGGCGCGGGCAGAACATTACGCAGGACGAACTCGTCACGCGCGTCCAGCGCATCCGCAACGCAACGGGCCGCCTCACGCGCCTCGTCGAGAGCGTCCTCAACGCCGCGAAGCTGGATGCCGGACGCATCGAACTCAATCCCGCTTCCTGCAACCTCGTCGACCTGGTTGCCGAAATCTGCGAGCGGCAGCGCGAGGTGAGCACCCATGCGGACATCCGCTTCGTCGCGCCGGAGACGCCGGTTCAGGTCTATTGCGACAGCATGCTCATCGAGCAGGTCGTCATGAACCTTCTCTCGAATGCGGTGAAGTATTCCGGCGACACCCCAGTGGCCGAGGTCAAGATCTGGACAGATGGGGCCCGCGCCTATTGCTCTGTGAGGGATTGGGGCATCGGCATTCCGGCGGACGAGATCGAGAAGATCTTCGATCGCTTCTATCGGGCCCGGACGGCGACCGGAATTGCCGGCACCGGGATTGGCCTGAATTTCGCGCAGAAGATCATGCATCTGCATGGCGGCGAGATTCAGGTCGAGAGCTACGAGGCCGCCGGGTCTCTCTTTACCTTCGACTTGCCCGTTTCGCCGGCCGATGAGGCGCAAGAGGCAGCATGAGTGGCTTGAATCAGATGAACGCGCAGAAAACGATCTTGTGCATCGAGGACGAGGACGATCTCCGGACGGACCTCGCCGAGGAACTGGCGGCCGCCGACTACCGCGTGCTGCAGGCCGCCAATGGAAGCGAGGCGCTCACGGTGCTGGAGCATAACCGGCCCGATCTGGTCCTATGCGACATCACGATGCCGGGGCTGGGCGGCTACGATGTCCTCCGGGCGATGCGGGAGCAGGGGGAGCTCGCGGACGTTCCGTTCATCTTCCTCACGGCGCTCGCCGACCGCAACGACGTGCTCGTCGGCAAACAGGCGGGTGCCGACGACTATCTGGTGAAGCCGATCGACTATGAGATCCTGCTCGCTACCATCGCGGCGCGTCTCAACCAGGTGGAGCGCGTGAAGTCCGGCGCCGTCCAGCGTGCCGAGGAGGCCTGGCAGGAGATCCTGAATTCGTCCCGCGGGAGAACCGTCGAAGCTCTCTACAAGGCGACCTTCGCCTTCGACCGCTTTCTCGTCGGCGTCGTGATTGTGGACGAAAGCGGCGCGGTGAAGCTCATGAACAAGGAGGCCGAGCGCATCCTCGGCGAGGATGACGGCCTCGGGATTTCCGAAGGCGTGATCAGAGGCGCCGTGCCGAAGCAGAACACCAAGCTCTACGACGGCATCCGCAAGGCCTTTCTGCGGGAGTTCGACGACGAGATCGTCTCCTTCCAGCGGCTGTCCGGGGGACGGCCCTATCTGGTGCTCATTCCGGGACAGCGCTTCTCCCCAGAGGAGAGGCCCGAGGCGATCGTACTGCTGGTGATCGATACGGAGCAGCGCACCAAGGTATCCGGCGATACGCTTGTCAGGCTCTACAATCTGACGCCGTCGGAAACCCGTGTCGCCCTCATGCTGATCGACGGCAAGCGTCTCGATCAGATCGCGGAGGAACTCGACGTGGCGCAGACCACGGTGGTCTTCCACCTGAAGAACCTCTTCCGCAAGACCGACACCAACCGGCAGGCCGACCTCATCCGCGTCCTGCTGTCCGTGCCGCTGCGGACGGCCGTGGACTAGGCTAACTGGGGACGAGGAGGGCTTTCCGAAATGGTAACCATGTTCGGTGTTCCCGCGTCCAGAGCGAGCTTTGCCATAATTCGTTCAGCTTCCAGAGAGGTTTCCCCGGCTATACCGATTCCCGAACCGGAGGCGTTCCGCGCCTCTTCGAGGAATCGAAGGTGACGATCATGCAGATCTTCCGTTTTGCGTCTGGTACGGCTGCCGCCTTGGCGCTTGTGACCTCCCTGGCCGCGGTCGAGCCGGCCGCAGCTCGCGATCGCCTGTCCCCTGGAGCGGCTGCCGCGATCGGCGTGCTCGGAGGTCTCGCAGTCGGCGGCGCCATCGCGGCGTCCCAGAGCCCGGCCTATGCCGCGCCTGCGCCCGTCTACGTCGCTCCGCCCCCGCCGCCTCCGCCGGTTTATGTGGAAAGCGAGCCGGTCTATTACGCTCCTCCGCCTCGCCCGGTCTATGTCGAGCGATGCTATTCGGAGCGCTACAGCGAGTGGGTTCCGGGCTGGGGCTGGGAGCAGCGCCGCCGTCGGGTCTGCCGCTGAGAATGCCAGAAAAGGCCCGCCCGGAGCGGGCCTTTTTCATAGGTCGTGTGTGGTCTCGTTTCCATGCAACCCGGGTTCCGGTCCAGCGTTGAGCAGGGGAAGGCGTCTGCACGAGGCCAGCCATGAACAACAATGCTCAGACCGAGACGGACACGACCAAGCTCAACCCTGGCGATCAGGGCGAGCCTGCAACGCCCGGCGTGGGCGAGAACATCTGTCCGGAATGCAAGGGGAGGGGCCGCATCGGCTTGACATCCTGCCCGACCTGCGGCGGCACCGGCGTGATCCTCGAAGGAATCGGCGGCGCCTGACGATCGGGCTCAGGCTTTGTCGGGCTTGTTCATCCAGCGGATGAGCGGCAGCATTGGGACCACCCATATCAGGCCCAACACGATGTAGACGATCGTCTGGACGGCCGTGGACGCGTCGCGGATGCGCCCCTCGGCGACCGCCATGGCGAACAGCGCGTAGAAGCCGATGAAGACCAGCATTACCACGGTCCCGACCAGCTTGCGTGTGCGCATTCCCATCGTCTGAAAACCCTCTCGTCAGGCCCGTGAAGCAACGGGGTGCGTCACCGGCATTGATTGCTTCCGGCTGAGGCAATCTCTATGTGACAGGCACGATCCCGGCTTCAAGCCTTAAATTGACGACGAGTGTGAGCATGGCTGTCGCAGCCTCCACCGGGAGCATGCCTCTGGCGCGCCTCCCCCAGACCAATTCCCTGTCGGCCGTTCGGACCTGGATTTACATCCTCGCGGCCCTCGTCATCGCCATGGTGGCGGTGGGCGGAGCGACCCGCCTGACCGGATCCGGCCTCTCCATCACGGAATGGAAGCCGGTCACCGGGGCCATTCCGCCCCTGTCGGACCAGGCCTGGATGGCCGAGTTCGAGAAATACCAGCAGATTCCCCAGTACGAGCTGATGAACAAGGGCATGACCTTGTCCGAGTTCAAGTTCATCTATGCCTGGGAATGGGGGCATCGGCAGCTGGGTCGCCTGATCGGGCTCGTCTTCTTCCTTCCGCTGGCCTGGTTCTGGGCCCGGGGTGCCATCAAGGGGCGTCTCGCGCTCACGCTCCTGGGCATCGGCGCTCTCGGCGGTCTCCAGGGCGCGGTCGGCTGGATCATGGTGGCATCGGGTCTGGAGCCGGGCATGACGGCGGTCGCGCCGATCAAGCTCGCCCTGCACCTGACCATCGCCAGCCTCATCCTGGCCTGCCTCGTCTGGGTGGCCGCCGGCTTGAATCCGCGGCCCGATCCGGCCCGTAAGATCAGTGCCGGAGCAGCGCCGGCCGTTCTCATCGGCCTCGTGATGCTGCAGATCGTGCTCGGCGGACTCGTGGCGGGCTCGAAGGCGGGCTTCACGTACAACACCTGGCCGCTGATGGACGGAGCCGTCGTGCCGCCGGTTTCGGCGCTGTTCGCCGTCAGCCCCTGGATCGAGAACTTCGTCGACAACGTGGTTCTGGTTCAGTTCAACCACCGCATGGTGGCCTATGGAATCGTCGCCTTCGCGGTCTGGCACGCCTGGACGGCACGACGGGAAGCGCACGGGTCGCGTTACGCCGGCCGGGCGACGGCCCTTGCGGGTCTGAGTCTGGCCCAGATGGTGCTCGGCATCGCAACGCTGCTCCTGGTCGTGCCGCTCTGGGCCGGCCTGGCGCATCAGGTCTTCGCCATGATCGTCCTCGCCATGGCGGTGGTTCACGCCCGGGTGAGCCGGGCATAGCCCAAAGCAAAAGGCGGCCCTGGGGCCGCCTTCGCTTTGAAGGGTCTTTTCGCTTAGCGAACGATCTGCACGATGCGACGGGTGCCCGGGTCGACCAGGACCGGCGTCTCGTTGACGACCGTGTAGCGGTAGTTCTTCACGCCATACTCGGCCGGGACCTCATAGTACTCGACACCCGAGGACGGCAGCACCGCACCGACGCGGACCTCTTCCTGGTAGCGGTAGGACGGGACGTTCTGCTGAACCACGTACTGGCGGAAGCGGGGCTGCTGCTCGCCGGCGAGGCCGCCGACGATCGCGCCGGTCACGCCGCCGACTGCAGCGCCGACCGGGCCACCCACGATGGCGCCGCCGACGGCACCCGTGGCAGCGCCTGCAGCCGCGCCGCCGCTGCTCGACTGAGCAAACGCGCCGGCGGGCGCGAGAACCGCGAGCACGGCACCGGCGAGAAGAATCTTCTTGGACATGTGAGCCACTCCTTGACGTTAAGGTCGGGGACTAAACGGCCAAGAAAAAAAGTGGTTCCCCGGGGCAAGATGACGGTGCGGAAAATATTTCTCAGATGAACGGATGATGAACGATAGGGTCCGCTTGAAGTACATGGACCCCACGACACGCGATAGGCAGTCGAGGTCCCATTCGCGGGGCATCCGTTTCAGTAATCTGCGAGAGCACATCAGTAGAACGCCTGAAATCCAGGGATTTCAGAGTAGAAAACGGCTTGCCTCGAATCAATGCCACGCTCGGGTGTTGCGCCTCGAGACCTGCGTGCGCGGCGCGCGTACGCGTCAAACTAACCGCTTTAGGGGACCGAACGGCTCCATGAGAACGTCCATTCTGCTTCGGAGAGGAGCCTTGAAACCTTCCGAACCGATACGACTTTCTTCACATCGGCGTTGCGGGTGGATATGCACAGACGGATGTCAAGACGAATTAGCAACTCCCACATTGTTCTGTTAAACAGGAACAATGTTAGGGTGGCATTCGGTGGGTTGCACCCAGCTGTAGGAACCAAACTATTGGGAGTCAGGCATGAACGTGCTGGTCTTTGCTTCGCGAAAAGGTGGCTCGGGTAAGAGCACGCTTGCTGCTCAACTGGCGACCTACATCGCCGGACCTACGCGTCGCACTCTTCTGGTCGATGCGGATCCGCAGGGCTCGCTCTCCCTTTGGCACGGGCTCCGCAACCAGGAAGAGCTGACCCTCAAGCGGGGGGTCCGCAACCTTGCCGAAACCCTGAAGGAAGCCAAGCGGGACGGCTACGAGTGGGCGCTGGTCGACACGCCGCCGCTCAAGTCGCCGATCGTCGCCGAGGCGATCAAGCATGCGACGCTCGTGATCATCCCGACCCGTCCGAGCCTGTTCGACATCGCGGCGCTGCAGGACACGGTCCATATCGCCCGCGAGCTTCGCAAGCCTTACGCCGCCGTCATCAACGCCGCGCCCCCGAAGCGCGGTGAGGCCGAGGCTCCGGTGGTAGCCGATGCCCGTGGCGCGCTGAATGCTCTGAAGGTCCCGGTCTGGTCCGGCCAGATCACCCATCGCGGCGAGCTGTCCCTGTCGCTCTCGACGGGCGAGGGCGCCAATGAATACGAGCCCGGTTCGCAGGGCGCCGAGGAGATCGGCCGCCTCTGGACGGCGCTCGACCGCAGCCTCAGCGCCATCCACAACGCCTATAAGAAGGCCCGCTCCTCGGCTGCCGCCTGAGGAACGGGCCCTTGATGCCCTTTTGATCAGTGGCGCGGCGTCTTATGCCGCGTCCAGAGCCTGATTGAGGTCGTCGATAAGGTCTTCCTTGTCCTCAATGCCGATGGACAGGCGCACCACCTCCGGACCTGCGCCGGCCTGGGTCTTCTGCTCATCCGTGAGCTGGCGGTGAGTGGTCGAGGCCGGGTGGATGACGAGCGAGCGGGTGTCGCCGATATTGGCCAGGTGCGAGAACAGCTTCAGGTTCGAGACCAGCTTCACGCCCGCCTCGTATCCGCCCTTCAGCCCGAAGGTGAAGACCGCGCCGGCGCCCTTGGGGCAGTACTGCTTCGCGAGGTTGTGGTAGCGATCCGTGCGGAGACCCGGATAGCTGACCCAGGACACCTTGCTGTGATTGGCCAGATGCTCGGCCAAGGCGAGCGCGTTGTCCGAGTGGCGCTGCATGCGCAGGGGCAGGGTTTCGATGCCGGTCAGGATCATGAAGGCATTGAACGGCGACAGGGCCGGTCCGAGATCGCGCAGACCGAGCACGCGGCAGGCGATGGCGAAACCGAAATTGCCGAAGGTCTCGCCCAGCACCATCCCGGCGTATTCGGGCCGAGGCTTCGACAGCATCGGATAGCGGTCATCGCCCGCGAAATTGAACGAGCCGCCATCCACGATCAGGCCGCCGATGGAGTTGCCGTGCCCGCCCAGGAACTTGGTGGCGGAATGCACGATGATGTCAGCGCCGTGCTCGAACGGGCGGATCAGGTAAGGGGTCGCCATCGTGTTGTCGACGATGAGCGGGATCCGGTGCTTCTTGGCGATGGCCGCAATAGCCTGGAGGTCGACGATGACGCCGCCAGGATTGGCGATGGATTCGACGAAGATTGCCTTGGTCTTGGGCGTGATGGCCGCCTCGAAGCTCGAAGGATCGTCGGAATCGGCCCAGACCACGTTCCAACCGAAGTTCTTGTAGGCGTGGTTGAACTGATTGATCGAGCCGCCGTAGAGCTTGCGCGCCGCAACGAACTCATCGCCGGGCTGGAGCAGGGTGTGGAACACCAGGAATTGCGCCGCGTGGCCCGAGGCGACGGCGAGGGCGGCCGTGCCGCCTTCCAGAGCGGCGACGCGTTCTTCCAGCACCGCGCAGGTGGGGTTGCCGATGCGGGAATAGATGTTGCCGAAAGCCTGGAGGCCAAAGAGGGAGGCGGCGTGATCCACGTCGTCGAAGACGAAAGACGTGGTCTGGTAGATCGGGGTCGCGCGGGCGCCCGTGGCCGCATCCGGTGCGGCACCTGCATGAACGGCAAGCGTGTTGAACCCGGGCAGGCGGTCAGTCATCACAGGCACCTTTCTGGCGTGCTATAAAGATCTCGTTCTATTTAAAGAACGGATCGTTCGGCCGTCAAGGAGCCTATTTCGGACGGTTCAAGCTCAGCTTCTGGAAGCCTTTTCCAGCTAGGACGGGCTTTTTCGCACTCAGAATCCGGGAGTTCACGCCCTGCCAGGAGATCTCGCCCGAGAGCCGGCCGAATTCGATCTTGGGACAGCGGTCCATCACCACCTGGATTCCCTTTGCCTCCGCCTTCTCGGCCGCAGCGTCGTTGCGGACGGAGAGCTGCATCCAGATCACCTTGGGGAGGGGATCGAGAGCGAGAGCTTCGTCGGTGATCGGCCCGGCAGCCTCCGAGTTGCGGAAGATCTCGACCATGTCGATCGGACCGGGCACATCCGAGAGCTTGCCGTAGACCTTCTTGCCGAGGAGTTCTCCGCCGGCGAGGCCCGGATTAATCGGAATCACGTCGTAACCGCGGTCGAGCAGGTACTTCATGACGATCCAGCTCGGACGCGCCTGGTTCTGCGAGGCCCCGACGAGCGCGATGGTCTTCACGCTCTGCAGAATGCCGCGGATGTAATCGTTCGGATAATTGTCGTGGTTCATGAGCGAAACGTATGGGATAGGGCAGGGCAGTTCAATGAGCATCGACCGAGAATGACGTCTCACCAACCTATCATGACCAGGGACGAGGTTTCCGAATTCCTCGACCGGGAATTCCCGCAGCTCCACTTCGGCGGCCGCACCTATCATCTCGATGCGGTCGGCCCCATGACGGCGCGGGTGAGGATGGACTATCACGAGCGGCATCTGCGCCCCGGGGGCACCCTGTCGGGCCCTTCCATGATGGCCCTGGCGGATCTCGGGCTCTATGCCGTCATCCTCGCGCATATCGGCCCGGTGGGACTGGCCGTGACGACCAATCTGAACTTCAACTTCATGAGGAAGCCGGGACAGCGGCCGCTGATCGCCGAATGCCGCCTCTTGAAGCTCGGAAAGCGCCTCGCCGTGGGCGAGGCGTCGATCTTTTTCGAGGGCAGTGACGATCTCGTCTGCCACGCGACTGGGACCTACTCGATTCCCGGTCGGGCATAGAGGCGCTGCCCGCAGGCTTGGCTAAGAGGTCGCCCGGGCCTGCTCCTCCGCAGCCAGTGCATCGTCGATTTCCCGCGCCCGAATCGCCGCCGGACGGCTGCTGATCCTGTTCCAGTAGGCTTCGAAGGCGGGCCGCTTCTCCAGGGTGCCGAACATCATGGCCCAGCCGATGTGGGAGCCGACATAGACATCCGCCGCCGTGAACCGGTCGCCCGCGATGTACTCGGATCGTGAGACCGCATGCTCCATCGTGTTCACCGCGTCCTCGACGGAGCCGTAGCCCATCATGCGCCGCCGTTCGGCCGGGACTTCGAAGCCCATGGCCTGATTGGTCAACGCGGCCTCCAGTGGGCCGGCGGAGAAGAACATCCAGCGGTAATAGGTGTTTGGTGGCGGAACGTTGTTGGGATCAGGTGCGTTGGGCGATTGAGGAATATACTTGGCGCTTCGATGGCTCGCGGCGGCCGCCGCGAGCCTGGTGGAGGATCTGATGCCCTCCCTTCATCCACAAGCCCGTACCACCCCCGCCGTTCGCCAGGAGATCGCCCGCTCGAGAGAGCCGACCGGTGTGCTGGCCCAACGCTTCAGCGTGAGCACCGAGACCATCCGCAAGTGGCGCAAACGCGGCGTGCAGGACTGCCAGGACCACAGCAGCCGGCCGCACAAGCTGCCCTGGAAAGCCACGGACGAGGAGCGGGCGATCGTCTGTGCCCTGCGCCAGGCCACCGGCTTTCCGCTCGATGATCTCACCTTCATCGTCACGCACTTCCTGCCGCATCTCAACCGCGATGCGGTCTACCGCATCCTCAAAGCCGAAGGACTGGGCCGCCTGCCCCCGGCGCAGCAGCGCCAACGCCGGAGCGGCACGTTCAAGGACTACGATCTCGGCTTCGTGCACATGGACATCAAGCACCTGCCGAAGCTGGAGACCGCCGACGGCGAGCGCCGCAAGCGCTTCCTCTATGTCGCCATCGACCGCTGCTCGCGTTGGGTGCATCTGGCGGTCAAAGACGACGAGCTGGCCACCAGCGCGGTCGCCTTCCTGAAAGAGGCAGTGCATGCCTTTCCCTTCAAGATCACGCATGTCCTGACGGACCGAGGCTCGTGCTTTACCGCCGATGGCTTTGAGGAGGCCTGCCGCCAACTGAAGGTGCAGCATCGAAAAACCAAGCCCTACACGCCGCAAACGAATGGTCTCGTCGAACGCTTCAACGGACGGGTGCAGCACGAGGTGCTGGGCATCACCATCGACAGCCACCGGGATCTGGAGACGCTGCTCAAGGGCTTCAACCAGGCCTATAACCGAAGACGCCAGCGCGTGCTGAAAGGGCGATCTCCTGAGCAGGTCGTGCAAAGCCGCCTGGCCGCCGAGCC
>JAFAAP010000212.1 GCA_023426505.1 Pseudomonadota bacterium | reverse complement strand
ACGCGGCCACGGTATCCGCACCTGCGAGATCAATCTTGAGCGGTCCGACAACGCTCGCCAGTTCGACGAATGGCGGTATGGACCGGCGAGTGAGACCGTTCCTGCATGGGTCAAGGACGTGCTTTCGGCAGCATAGAAAATTTCAGTGCCGGGTACAGGGGCAAACATGGAATTTGTGAAGACGACGGTCTCGGCCCCCACTTGGGCGCACCTTGACAACCTACGTCTTGGGAAGTGGGGCGAGTACTTCGCCAAAATGGCCTTTGTCCGCGCTGGGCTCGACGTGTACTCCCCTGAAGTGGATGATCGTGCAATTGATGCGCTCATCCGTATCCCGAGCAATCCACCACGCTACCTCGAAGTGCAGGTGAAAACGATCAGAGCAGCAAAGTCCGGCTACATCTTCATGAGAAAGCGCCACTTTTCTATCCGGCCTGATACCTTCCTCACCCTCGTCCACTTAGCAGAGGGAGCAGAGGCTGATCTTTATCTGATTCCCTCTCTTGCTTGGCGCACCCCAACCCCACCATTCTCAGATCGCGATTACGAGGGCAAGAAGTCGGAGCCGGAGTATGGCTTGACCATCAGCCCGGCAGCACTTCAGATGCTACAACCCTATCTCTTCGCGAATGTGGTTCACGAACTTGTCGCAGGTACGTGGCCGAGCCAGTCATAATCGGAAATGGCCGTGGACTCCTGGTCGCACTGGAATCGGTACTGAAGCGTGTTGCTGCCATCTAGACTGCCCATTTTCATTGGAAGGTCTTACACTCCAATCTCTTTCGCGGCAGCCGCCGTCCACAGCCCCAAGGCCAATTTTCGGAGTTCCAAGCCAACACCTTGATCAAGAAGTAGATGGCCGCAACCTCATCGCAATCTGTAGATTGACGCTCTGATACGTCGAAACCGTTTTGAACGAAGCGAAGCAAATGTGCGAAGGCTAAATGAACGAGTCCAATATCAACGTGAGCGCGTATCACGACACTCGAACCATAAATCGTCAAACCTACCGCTGGAGCAGACCAGGGCACAAACGCGGGCCTGTCAGGAGGGGAATTGGCTCCTCATCGGCCTCGTATGATTGCTGATACGGAATGAAAATGAGTCAAGAAGTTCATGAAAAATGGGGTTTTGGGATGGCCCCACCGAAACCACAGACGCAAGAAGGTCGTATCCGGGCGGTTGCATATGTCCTCGATCTGATCGAGGGCTCCTGCGAGCCCTCCACCCAACCTGAACACTTGGATCTCCTGAGCACGGTTAAAGGGCTGTTCAATCGTGTTGCGAGACAGGACCAGTGGGATTGGTTCACGGTCTCCGCTCAACTCGGGCATCCGTCCTACACAACATCGAAGGCCATTGCGGATGAAATCGCCGAATTACGTGCCGCAATACGTGACGGCGATAAACCCGGTTATTTTACGGCCCGAACAAATCTGCGGCGTCTGCCAACACGTCGATGCCTCGGGGTTTTCTTAGGGAAGCTCCAGATCCAATATGAGCCGGGCGCAGGATGGGTTTACATCCTTTCAACGAGAGAAGTGCGCGATCTGCTCAAGATTGGGATGACAAAGCGCACGGTTGAGGATCGCGTGAAAGAGATCAATGCGGCAACAGGAGTAGCAATCCCGTTTGGCGTTCGCTGTTGCTGGCGGGTTAATGATCCGGGCGCAGCAGAACGCCTGATCCACACAGTCTTGGCAGATTGCCGTGTCCGGGCAGATCGTGAATTCTTCCGTATCAGCTTCCATGAGGCAAAGCGAAAGATTCAAGCAGCCATCCAGGACACCGACCTCGAAATGAGAACTCTCAGTTCGCTGGCTGGTACACCTTAAACCGTGCCTCGTCTGGGTACACCCATGCGATGCAGGATTATGAAGCACATTCAGTGGCATTGTGCGTGTTATGCGCGGGTCAGCCCGATCCCTTTGAAACGTTCCCTGATCGGTATCTAAGACCCATTCGAGACGAAGAGACAACGACCACGGGTAGAACGAATGGCATCCTGCTCGGCACCTGCGATCAGTTTGATATGGGCATTCACAACTGCACCAACCCGAACCAGATCCCGCCTCTCGGACACTCAGTCCGCTCCACTTTTATTGCCACCGGCATCTTCGGTCTGTGGTTCCTGAGCCGCCGAAGCCCCTGGTGGCTGACGCTTTCTATCAGTTCTCGCATCCTTCTTACCATTGGTGCTTCCATCAAGCCGGAACCGTGGCTTGAACGGCGGATAGAGAAACGCAAGTCTTTCAAGGCAAAGGTTCAACAGTTTCACGATATCAGGGACTGCATCCTCCACGAACTCTCGCGGAGGAAGTGGAATCCTATGAAATCTATGGAGTGGATTGAGGCATTCGCCAAAAGCTGAATGGCGAACTGCCATCCAGTTCCCGTGAACATAGCCGGACAAAGTGTCGTAATATCGGTCGTATACGTCCTTTACTCCTGCTTCTTCTGCTATTTTCCGAAGATTTTTGTCTGCCCAAGCACCGAGTTTTATATCTTGGAACTCCATCCACATGTCCTCGTTCGCGATGCTTTCCAGTAACTCTAATGTTAGAAAATTTGGTATATCGGTCACGCTGATATTCTTGAGATAAGCGAGCTTAGTCTGACCGTAACCGTAATTTCTGTACTGGCTCCATATAGTATTGTTATCTTTTTCAACCGAGAAGCTCAACGTAATGTAAACCTCAAGACACGTTCTTAGCAATGATCTGCTGGCAACCGTCTGTCCGCTTGCAGCTTTCAAAGCATACATCAAATGATGAATTGCGTAGAACACTAGACCAAAGCAGCCGTCGTGGCGCGGATCTACTGCCGTTGTTTTAATGGTGCTGAAAAAATGTTCGGTGAGGCCATTGTGGATTTCCACAATCTGATTGAATAAGTAAAGATAGTTTTCGCGCTGAGCATTTTCATCCCGATGAAACGGAATACACCCAGTGTTCTTCCAACACTCATCCCAGAAAGCCTCTGACCAAGGGGGAGGCGCTTCCTTGTTGAAGTCGGGGTTCCTGGTCATCATTTCCATTGACCGGATACTCGAACGTACTGACCTCATATCCCCACGATCAGGGTATTCGATCATCTCCTGAATTTTGTCCCCCAGGTGCTCTGCAACGAAGAGCCTCTCCTGAGCCAGAAAAGTCATCACACGCAACCAACGACAATCGGTAGCTTCCTGGGATTGATGATCGAAGCAACGAGCGACGGCCTTAGCGAGACGCTCACTATGTTCATCCCAGGCAGCGCCTTGGGCTTCGAGCGCTCGTTGCCAATGTTGGCGATCTGGAAGCGTGTCGAAAGCGAGCAGAGCACGTAGAATGTTTCGGATTTCACTATTCTGGCACAAAGGCCGAAACAACATATCAAATAGTTCAGGCGAAAGCTGCGCAAGCTGGGAATGTACGAGCATTGTCGTACCAAACGCCTGATGGTTTCTCTTATAGATTGTCAGCACACTCCGGAAAACACGCAGTGCTGTCTCTCGCGGCAGAAGACCAGCAATCAGCACAGACCAAAGTCCATCGGCGAGTACCTCATTCACCCAGGACGATAGGCGCATGTCGCCGAGCTTCTTGATGGGTGATTCAATGATGTCCCGATTCCGTTGGAGTTGATCCAGTGGCGTCACGCGGATGTCGGCCTTCGATGATTTCTTCTTGGATTTCGCCGCCACGTCACCCTCTTCAACAAGAACAAGACATCTTTCTTATCAGAAATAGCGTTCACGAGCACTGGGAGCAGGAGCCAGAAACCTGAGACCGCGTACGACGTATGTTGCCCGCTGAGGTATGGCTCAACGGAGGTCTCAAATGATTGGCGAAGATCCTCCGTTAGGGTTGACTTACATCAACGGACATGAGTTCATACGAATATAACCCTAACGGATGTTTTCGGTGGCTCATGAGAACAGTTCTTTATCTTCGCGTATCCGTGTCGTCTCAGACCATCGATCATCAGCGTGCTCACGCCGAACAAGCGGGGTTCAAGATTGATGAGGTTGTCGCCGACCATGGGGTGTCCGGCGTGATAACCCGCTTGCGTGATCGCCCAGAGGGTCGTCGTTTGTTTGATCTCCTTCGAAGTGGAGATATTCTGGTGGTTCGCTGGATCGACCGCCTCGGAAGAAACTATGGCGATGTTTGTGACACTCTCCGGGAGTTCATGCGTCGTGGCGTGATCGTAAAGACGGTTATCCATGGAATGGTATTTGATGGGTCAACCCGAGATCCGATGACGATGGCGGTTCGGGATGCGCTGATCTCTTTCATGGCAGCAACAGCCCAGGCGCAGGCCGAAGCGACGAAGGAGGCGCAGAAGGCCGGAATTGCGTTCGCGAAATCCAAGGATGATCGCCAGCGGTACAAAGGACGGAAGCCGAGCTACAGTCGTTTGCAGATGGAGATGGTTCAGAGCATGCTGAGCCAAGGAAGCAACGGCATTACCGCTATCGCTCGAACGGTCGGCGTGTCCCCTCAAACCGTTTATCGAATCCAATCGAACCCGGCTGCGGCAGAGGCTGCCCTCGCCTGCTGGGGTATGTGACTTCACTGAGGGAAGTGTGGCTGAGGTCATCGCCCTGAGCGAAGTCGATGATCGAACGGATAAATACCTCGAACAAACCTTAGAGGTTCCCATGCGTTACGACGAACTCACCGCTCAGCACCCTGCGAAAAGAGTAAGCCACACGACATTGCCCGTTTGTATGTCCACAAGGCCGAATGGGCTGACCTACAGAGGATCTGTGCCCAACATGGACCTTGTGAAATCATCGACTATCAAGCAGTCCCGATGATCCCCACTGGTCATGCCGAAGTTCTCTGCCGAGATTCCGAGACAGCATTTGCTCTCACTCACTCATGGTACGACTACTGTCAGACGAGCCCGCATCGGCCTCGGAAAGGAAGAAGCATTGGCTTGGGGCGCACAGTTCAATGCCCACCCCAATATTCCAAGCGACTGGAAGCTTTGAGCGGAGCGTGACGTGCCTGCACCCGCCCGGCAACGTCACAGGCTTACTCGCATACCTTGCTTTCATCAGGCAGATGCGCTGCCCACCCTGCCACACGTGCTCGTGCAAGTTCGGCATAACTGGGATCTATCTCGATTCCAACGAAGCGTCGCTCCTCAGCTACGCACGCGCAGCCGGTCGATCCACTTCCAGCGTACGGGTCCAGAACCACGGCACCCGGCTGGGTCGAGATCTGAACCAAGAACCGTAAGATCGAGAGCGGCTTCGCCGTGGGATGCAAGTTCGTCATGTCGTCCGGCAGGTATCGATCCCGCTCCTCACGGGTGGGGCGAGGCGCGTGAAAGTACCGAGGAAGTTCGCCGAGTTCGTCCCAGACATTCGTCGGCAGTTGCATAAAACCGTTTGAAGGAGCACGTCGTGCTGCGCCGACATTGATGCCACCTACCCCGTGGCGGACGACGTTATCGGTTAGATTTCCATTCGTCAGCGGCTTGCGAGCGACGATGATCGTATCGTGAGCAGGCTTGAGATGCCCTCGAATTCCACCATACTCCTCGAAGATTTCAGCCGTGTCCGGAAAGGTAGACATGATTTCATCAGGGCTCACGTCGAACCCGGTTCGCGGCGCTCCCCTCGCGCCCGGTGTGGGAAAACGACGGCGTTTGGAGAAAACCCTTGC
Organism: Pseudomonadota bacterium; assembly: GCA_023426505.1. Lineage (GTDB taxonomy): Bacteria > Pseudomonadota > Alphaproteobacteria > Rhizobiales > Beijerinckiaceae > Microvirga. The sequence goes on along the minus strand of JAFAAP010000212.1, from coordinate 49,126 downwards.
AATCTCGTCAGGACTTCTCGTGGCTTGAATATGGCGCTTGGCCAACACACCCCCAACATCCATACCCATCCGCAAGCCGGTGCCGTAAACCCGGACAACATGATCACGAATCTCAAAACCTGCCAGACGAAGGCTTAGGCTGATCAAGTCACTCGTGCGTGGGGCGGCGAAAACAAAGGCGTGCGCTCCCGGCTTGAGAGTTCTCAGGATCTCAGCCCAGGCGGATGGTTGCGGGAGTGTGTCGTCCCAGTGAACTCTTTGGCCCTGGGCTCGCATATAGCTCCTGAATCCGGATGCTCTCGCATCCCAATCGCTGCCGCTGCTCCAGGTTCGAACGATTTCGGTCACAAGATCCGGCGTGAGTTCACCAAGCCCATAGGGCGGGTCAGTAACCACTGCGTCGAACCGTGCGTCTTCAAACTGTTTGAGGACCTCGCCTGCTTCGCCGTGATGGAATTCGAACGGCTTCGATGCTTGCTCCCAACGGCTATCACTGCCATTTGGGACGACGCGGGCTGACAGGCCGAAGCTGGTCAAAAGAGCGGAAAGGCTTGTGAGATTTCCGTGTCCCCGTTCGAGGGCCATCACGGTCCGCTTCGCCAGACCCGCAATGAATGCGACCTTTTCCTGCGATAAACGGCGGGTTTGCCGAAGTTCCCGGAGCCACTTCGGAATGGTCACCCCAGATGGCTGACTATCGAACTGTCCCCCGAGAGTCTCCAGGATCGGGATCAACGAGTTCATCGTTCCCCGCCCGGCCTCCAGCCCTGCGACCGTATCCGGCACGACACCGACCGCCTCGGCCAGCCGAACCTGGGACATCCGTCTGAGGCGACGAAGGGCACGAAGTTCGGCACCGAGGGTGGCCGAGCCACCTTCGAAAATCTGGACATTCATGGGTATAGATGAAGGTTAGAGGAGCGATTCTGGATCGCTGAAATATCGGAAAACTTACACCGGGCAAAATGGATTTGTTACCCTGACACCGCGCGACCACGGGCTACGATTTCCGATAATCGGCATCTTGATAAATTATTACATGGACAAGACTTGTAGCTCTGCGAACGCATGTGCACGGATCGAGTGCTCCCGATGTGCGAGCCGATATGCGCGACACGTCGCTCGCTCGTTCATTGAAGGGGCCGTGGGCAGGATTTACTCGATCCGTATCGAAACGCGGATCTCCACCCTCCTTGAATTCGCCAAGTGGCGCATCAAGCAATGGAATATCATCGACTATCGGAGACGCGTCTCGCGCTGGTGGAGTGATCTCTCATTTCGCGTCTGGCTGTGCGGCGATGGCAGCGTTCGTGGTGTGGTCGCCCTTGGCTCGATTACCGAAGATGAACTCGCTGCTGCACTCGGGACGCGGTGGCTTCTTACTCTGCGCCAGATCGACCAGGGAAACGTGTTCGACGAACTATATTCTGTCGTTCAGCCCCGCAGCATCATTGCCGACGAACCCGATCATGGCCGCTATCAGCGTCGTCAATTGAGTGTACGTCCGCGTCGCGCTCGCACGCATCAAACGCGACCTGTAGCTATTAGCGATCCAGATCCATTTGATGAACCGATGCCGCTGTTGATCGCATGATGTCATAGGCGCGAAAGAGACATTTCAGATGAAAACTCCCTTTTTGCAGGGACAATTTCGAGAAATTCGGGCCACGCGTGGATGTGCTATCGACCGATAGCGGTTCGACTTGGACATTCCGGAGTCTCCATGGGCGTCGAGCGTATCGAATTGGGCCTTAGCAGCAGGATGTTTGCTGCCATTTGTGACCCAGCCTGGAAAATCCTGTTACTTGTCCTTATGTAAAGCCGCTTTAACACCGAAAGGACATCCTTTGTTCGAGAAGAAAGACGGCTACACCCCTACGGAGGCGACGCGGGCCTATGATCATCTGGACCGACTTGTAACCGAGAAGACCATAACTGCGCGACAAGCAGGTGCTCATCGCCGGTACATCGCTGATCGCATCCAGATTACGCTGAAGCCGTCCTATACGGCGCGAGCCGCACAACGGGCTAAGACTGAGATCGAGAAGCTCACCGAAGGTGGAACAATCACCATGAAGTCGGCAGCAGCTTACCGGGCGCATATTACGAAGCGCACCCAAGCGGCTTGATCTCCTCGCGACAGGGCGGCTTCAACGCCGCCCTCATTCCCGTCTCTTGACGGTCGTCGTTCCCTCTGGCAGCCTTTTAGAAAATTACATCACATCAGAGACTTACGCTAGCTATGCTCAAATCCGAACTGGTTCAGAAGCTCGCTGAGCAGAACCCGCACATGTATCCGCGTGACATCGAGAAGATCGTGAACGCGATCCTCGACACGATTGTGGATGCCATGGCGCAGGGCGGCAGGGCCGAGATACGCGGCTTTGGCTCTTTTGGTGTGAAGAAGCGGGACGCTCGGACGGGACGCAATCCGCGTACAGGAGAAACGGTTTCCGTCTCTGAAAAAGTCGTTCCTGTGTTCAAGGCCGGGAAGGAGATGCGTCAGCGCCTCAATGTGTCATCGAGCCGGGTAACGAAGAATGTCTCAGCGGGTAGCTCCAATCTCAATGGCCTCGTAGACGCGTAATCTCCTCAAACGCTGCCTCTGCCTCCTTGAACCGTTGCTCGGCATCGGCACGCCGGTCTCCTGGCTGAACATCGGGGTGCAATTCCTTCCGGAAGGCTAACCGAGCGGCCTTCAGGAGAAAGTCTGGGCAATCGTGAGCCAGCCCGACCTTACGATAGAGCAAGCCCGTCTGGTCGTACGCTTCACCCTGGGCGGACATATGGGCACGAGCGCGGGTTCGTTCCTCGATCAAGGTTGAGATGAGCGATATGGCCTCATCTCTTTCTTGCTTCATCCGGGTGAGAGCACCGAAGAGACTCTGCACCACATCGTCAGCCGTGTAATGGTCCTCGACGAGGAAATCGTCATAGCTTGAGGTAGAGGCTCTTGAGGTCCAATCGTCGAGTGCTTTGTCACCCTTGTCGAAGAGGATGCCTCCTTCCCTGTTACTCTCCTTTGACTCATTTCGGCGCTGGTGGTTCGCCCGAGCCTCGTCTGGTCGCTGATGCTTTTCGCGTTCCCGCCGCTGCCGCAAGACCTTTTCGCGGCGAGCTTCATAGGACGCGGTGCACGTAGCTTCTTCCTGATCCTGGCAGGAATCTCGTCTCGGCGGCAACTTTGGATGAATGCTCATGAGTAAGCCTCAGGGGCGGAAGATTAGACTCGGGATGACATTGCCCTTCGCGAGTAGGCGTCCACCTATATCCTGCGTCTCATTAAGCCGCTTGTCATAGAAGCCAATCCATCTGCCGCCTGCGTCACGCGCATCGATCCGGCCAGATACGCGGTTATCCTCGAACCATCCCAACACTTTTCCGGACCGATCTCGAACGAGTTCACGCGGCATTTGGTATCCCTTGGCCAAGATCAATGAGTTCATTGTCGATCAGATCTGCTTGATCGCGGAACGGGTCGAGGATACGCGCCAGCCGCGCCACGCGATTGAAGCGGGCTGCCTGCCAATGCCGTGAGGGGATCTGGACTCCACAACCGTGCAGCTTCTTGAGGACGGTTCGGGTTGTCGCCGGATCGACGGACGAGTTCTTCTCGCCATGAATGGATCTAAAGACCCAACCATCGGAAAGGCACTCAAGCTCAATGAGACAAGCCGGAGATCGGCCCTCGATGTAGATCGCACGACCGAGAGCACACTCCTCGATCTTGCATTCCAAACAGTTTTGGAATCGTCTGGCTGCATCACGCATTGCGGCGGCACTCCGCAACACAATCATCTCAGATGAATTGACGGAGGGGACCGCCATCCAAAACTCGGTCGCCCGCTCTAACCAGCGCTTGGTCCAATGACGAATCGTCGTGCTGGGCAATGAAGCTTCCAGTGAGATCCTGAGGGCGTCATCAGTGACACCTGGATTTATCCGCTTGATCAACTCGATCCCACGCGCGAGGTCTTCCGCCTGTTCAAGGGACGTCAGTCGCCGAAGGACAGGCAAGCTAATGTAGGGCGCTGGAAGCGCCAGGATGATCGGGATGGCGTATCGTTGGATGTCGGGAAGATGCCGGAGTGCGGCAATGCGGGGTCGATGCTGCGGCTCAGTGTGCAGGGCAGTTAGTGTCCCATATTCATGGACCGACAGCGGATCACTGAGCTTAGCCAACGTCCTGACCAAACCGAGCGCATCTGGGTAGAGCGTGCGCATGATATCTCGCACCCGCCGATGCAGCATGACGTGGCTGATGATTTCAGTCGGTGACCGATTTGGCCAATCTGTATCCTCGATCAGCGGGCGTAGGCGATCTGCCAGATCACAGGGGTTCTGAGGATCGAGGCGTGCCATCAGCAGCGCCATGCACTGCCTACGAAGAGGACTGCCCGTCAAAAACCGGCGCAGGACGGCTGGGTACTCCGCGTCGCAAGCAGCCAGACGTTCAAGGAGCCACCCTTCCGGAGGCACTTGGTGAATCGTGATGGAGCCCAAGCGTGGGATCAAAGGCATCTCCGAGTAGCTGGAAGATGCGCAATGATAACATCGAACTATATTACATCAACAGTTATCTGTGTCGTTGGGCGAGCACCCGCTGTGGACGCAGGCTCCCACACTGCTATCTGTGCGTTCCGGTTCAAACAGTTTTGGTGACAGCAATTGCGTTTCGTCCTGGTCTTATGGCTCACGCTCATTCCACTCTCAGCTTTCGCACAGCAGATCGCTGGTCAAGCGACCGTCATCGACGGTGACACTATCGAGATCGCCGGGACGCGCATCCGGCTGCATGGGATCGATGCGCCCGAGAGCGGCCAGCGGTGTGAGGATGCGAGAGGCTGGGAGTATCGCTGTGGTCAGAAAGCGGCGTTTGCCCTGGCCGATTGGATTGGCCGGGCAACTGTCTCTTGCGAGCAGCGCGACATTGACCGGTATGGCCGGGTGGTTGCCGTCTGCCGTACCCGAGGGCGAGACATGAACCAATGGATGGTTCGTCAGGGATGGGCCATCGCCTATCGTCAGTACAGTCAGGAGTATGTCGCAGACGAACTCTCGGCGAAAAGGAGCGGTGTAGGGATGTGGGCGGGCACGTTTGTCCCGCCTTCGCAATGGCGTCGAGGAGAACGATAGACTTTCGGGCCGAAGTCAGATCGATCAGAGCTTCGGCGTTACGGATTGCTCGGCAGCGGAAGCAGCCCGGTCGAACTCGGCCTCCATGCGCTCTTCCATCCAATCTCGGCTTCGAACCGTTTCACGACAGCGGCTTGCATAACCAAAGCTCCTTACATGAAGGCCGAACCAAGATCTGGGAGGGCCAGGACCGCTATCGCCGTCCTGCCCCTGCTGATGCCTTTCCGTTGCTCTCGATCACTCGCTCATGGCTCGTGATCGGTCGCACTCCAAGGCATCAGCGGCTTCTATTCGAACCGTTCAATGCTCATCTGCCAAGATCGAATCTCTTTCCTCCCCTGTCTGAACACTCGAACAGAGCATCCAGAACAGGAAAGGAAACGAGGGTGAACTCTGCCTGAGTCATTACTCTCCGCATTGGCCACGTAGCCGGGTTTACTCGGCGGCTGGTGGTTGCCCGATACCAGCTTGTTGCAGCCCCTTCCTGGTCAGACCCACCCAGTTAATCAGTGGAGCTTTGGGATTGTGCGGGAATGTGCCCTAACGCTTTTTGCATTGTCCGCGCCTTGTGCTCCGGGCGGTCCTTAACGACCTCAACGGTTATCGAATTGGGAATTCGAAGCTCGTACGTCTCGACAATGCGGGGATCGGACGTACGTGGAGACGGGTCAAATGATGCAAGACACACGTCTCCTCTTTTATTCGGTGCCTTCTTGTGAAGCGATCCGGTCAATCCTTCACCGAGCAGCCGTTACTCACCTACCATCTTGGGTGGGATGTCCGTCTCGGTCGGCGGCTCTGCCTTACGTGGGCCGGTCGGTCGGCTGACGCCATCACGCGTCCTTATCGCCTTGTATCTTGTCCCGGATTACGGTTCGGGGTGGAGCAAACCCCTGTAGATGATCTCCTGAGCCTATCACTCGACGAAGGCGAGCCTCGTCATTGTTATTTAGTAACATATTGACGGCTTCGGGTCAATAAACGTGTGGTTCAAACGCGTGATCTGTATCTACCGATGTCTTGACCACACGGGTTTGGACCTCCACATGGCTGCCGTCCGCACCCGGAGGATCATTCATGCGCCAGAGATCGCGTTGCTGGATTATGCCTGAGGCTGACATGCGGTCGATGCTGAGGCTGATCGCCGAGAAGATCGCCTCAACAGAGATCGAAACACGGCACCACAACGCATTGATCCGGCTCCGAGAGATTCTGGAGAACGATCTGAACGACCTTCGTCTCGGGAGTTCGTCCGGTGAGCAAGCAGACAGCCAGGACAAGGCCGCGTAGAAGGCGCAGTCTGATCCAAATGCGAGATTTCCCTTCGTGAGCACGTCGCATGACCAATAATCTCGAATACAACAAGAGCTTGATCCGAACCCACTACGAAGCAACGACAAACCGTTTCGACCCGGCTGCCATCGATGAACAGGTTGATGATGATTTCTTCGACCATGCCGCTGGTGCAAGACTTGGCCCTGAAGGGGTCAAACAGCACATCCAGGATCTAAAAGCCGTTTTCCCTGATTTGCACGTGACCATCGAGGATATCATCGCCGAGGGCGACAAGGTTGCAGTGCGGGCTTGCTGGCAGGGAACGCACAGTGCCGACTTCAGAGGAATTCCGGCCTCGCACAGGCGCGTCGAGTTCACCGGAATGGTCTTCTGGCGGATTGCCGATGGGAAGATCCGGGAGCGGTGGGCGTCAGTCGATCTCCTTGGACCGTTGAAAGAAGCCGCAGGCGTCTAACGGGTCAGGCCCTATCTCCTGCCCGCAACCTTCCTCATTGAGCCGTTTTGGTACAGTCCGAAGAGCGTCTTGGCTCCTACACTCTTCGAATGGTTCTTAGAGATCGAGTCTGGAACATCCGTGCCGTCCAGGTTGGAGACACGCCGGAACGGCGAAATGTCGGCCCGCGCGAAAATCGTTGTAATTGATGGAGAAGGCACTGTTCTGGTCCAGGAAAGACCTACGTCCGGCATCCTGCGCGGCTCGCCTTGCCCAATCACAGCCTCTCGATAAACCGTTTGGCCTGCACTGTACTTAATCCATAAAGCCGTCTTGCGAGCGCAACCGCAGGGATGAAGCGGCCACTGCTGGCGATTTTCCTAAGCCGCTCCTCTTGTTGCTCCGGCGTCCGTGTCGAAATTGCCTCGATATCCGAACCTGTTTCTATCGTCACGGGATACCACCGCGCCAGCATTGCGCCGAATTCGCGGATGGGCGGGCGCAGGTGGGTGGTCTCGTCCTCCCAAACGACTCGCACCACCGTATCTTTGACGAGGATCACAGGCACATGCCGGACCCGAGACGACAGACGCCCCGTCGAGACTTGACGCTCCCCCTCTCGGGCAATCTCCTCGTGGAATTCGCTCAGGTCACCTGCGATCTCAATGTCGAAGAAGCTGCGCCGAACGCGGACCTCCTGAATGTAGGATCGGGCAAGGCGGGCGCTGAAGCCTGTCTCCAGCCGCACCACCATCGAACGAATGCAGCCTGCGGGCAAAACTGCCACAACGCAATCTGTCGGATCGAGTTGATGGTTGTAAGGAGACCTGAGATTGACAAGCACCCCATCAGGCCCTGCTCTGACAACCCAGCCGCTCTTATGCTGGCCAGCGGACGCGAACCGCCATGCAATCACAGCGAAGAGAGCAGACCACCCACCAATCCAGAGCCCCAGAGAACCCGCACCGAAGAGAGTAGCCCCAACTCCGAAAACGCCAACGAGCGTAAAGCACAGGCAGGCAATGGCATTGCGGGAACGGTTAGGGCGTGCTTCGACAGTCCAGTTTGTGCGGGCATTGCCATCGTGCAGGCTGACGAGGGTGGGGCTTCCAATGTCCACGTTTTTACTCCATCACCCTCAATCGTCCCCATCCCATGGAAAAGGTCAAATGGGCGATCTGGCTCGGAACCGGCTTTGAACAATTCGAAGGCGGGCTGCCAGATTCAGTGCCATCCATTCAGACTTCAGACCAGGAAAATTATCCGAACCTTGGTAAGACACTCACGCTGCGAGTGGTGATACCCGGCCTCAAGACCTTCAAACGGTTTTCAGCGTTCCTGAACCGTCCGGAGATCCATCCCATTAATCATCTCGGCGCGACGGGCTTCATAGGCTCGGATCTTCGCCAAGACCCCCTCAAGGCTGCTCCGGCTCGATCCATAGAAAACTGTTCCAGCCAACGCGGCAGCGATTCCAAAAACGAGAACGATGGCATCGGATCGAATTAGCCCCAGGAGGGACGCTACAAACAGAAGAATGCCTACCCCAATCCCTGCCTTCGCCACGACCATGCTCTTTCGGTACTGCTCAGCGGCATCGGACAAGGCATCGATCTCAGCCTCAAGGTCGGCAATCTGCTGATGGAGATCGGTCATCGGGGCGTATCTTGTTTCCTAATTTAACTGACCGTTTGCGCATCGGCGTGCATGAGCTTGCCAAGCCGGATATAAGTAGTTGTCGCAACTATATAAAATACGCGCGGGTGTGCGAGCGGAACAGGATGGACCTGTATGGCATTACCCATTTTGGGCTATGCCGTGTTTTTGACATGGTTCCGCCACGGGGTGGAAGGTCCGATCTTCCGGCAGATCGGGCTGAAGCATTATAATGGGGCACGACATTGGCCGAGAACACATCCCGGAGCGAGCACTGGTTCCTTCGTGGCGGCGGGGACATGGGTGCCCTTATCCGTGCCTTTGACTGGTCCATCACCCCCCTCGGGCCACCAGAGACTTGGCCCCACGCCCTCAAAACGGCCCTCAGCATCCTGCTCAATTCGAAACACCAGATGTTCATGGCTTGGGGACCGGACCTCATCTCCTTCTACAATGACGCCTATGGCTCTGTTCTTGGAGCCCGCCATCCAGATGCCCTTGGTTGTCCATTGCCGAAGATCTGGGCCGACGTTTGGCCCGCCATCGGCCCTCTGGTGAATCGAGCACTCGCTGGAGAGGGCACTTGGTCAGAGAACCTTCCCCTTGTGACCTTCCGCAACGGCTATCAGGAGATTGCCTACTTCACCTTCTCCTATAGCCCGGTCTTTGATGAGACGGGCACAGTTGCTGGTATGTTCTGCGCCTGTACGGAAACGACAGACAAAGTGTTGGCAGACTCCCCCGAGGGCAGACGAGCGCATGCTCTTCAAGCCAACGAAGGGTTGCTGCATTCCCTGTTTCAGCAAGCCCCCAGCTTTATGGCTGTGGTGGGTGGTCCCGACCACGTTTTCGAGATGGCAAACGCTGCCCATCAGCAGCTTGTCGGGTTCCGAAGCATCGTTGGAAAACCGGTTCGGGAAGCTCTTCCCGAGATTGCGGATCAAGGCTTCGCTCAACTGCTCGATCAGGTCTACACCACGGGCCAGCCCTACATAGGCCATGGTCACCCGATTCATGTGCAGCCTGCTCCCGGCATGCCATCCGCTCTTCGCTATGTTGATTTCATCTTCCAGCCGATCATCGCACAGGACGGTTTGGTTTCGGGAATCTTCATCCAGGGGCATGACGTAACCGAGCATAAGCAAGCCAAAGCCGCGTTGGCTGAAAGTGAGGAGCGGCACCGTGCCCTGCTCGAAGCCAGCGCGGCGGTTGTCTGGATTGCAACCCCCACGGGAGAGATCATTCATTCTCACGGATGGACGGAGTTTAGTGGTCAGACTGAGAGCAGCTATGCAGACATGGGCTGGATCAGCATGGTCCACCCCGACGATCAGCATCGGGTCGTATCGCTTTGGCAGGAGGCTCTCTCGGCAGCAGGCTTCTACCAGACAGACCTGCGTGTGCTGCACAAGAGTGCAGAGTACCGTTGGATGCACGCCAGTGCCGTTCCAGTCCGGAAGCGAGACGGCTCTGTTCGGGAGTGGGTCGGTTGCATGTGGGACATTCACGAGCGGGAACAGGCGGTCGCGGAGCTTCGTGCCGGTGAGGAACGGCTTCGGCTCGCCCTCGAAGCGGGTCGCATGGCGGCCTGGGAGGTCGATCTCAGGACGAACTATGTTACCCGATCGCAGAACTCTGTTGAGCTACTCGGGGTCGGGTCCGGTCCTGCGTTGGATGTCCTCCCACGGGTTCATCCCGAGGATCAAGAGAAGGTCAAAGCTTTCGCCCGCCACATCGAAGAGAAAGCCAGCGAGACATTGGAGTTTCGCTTCAGGACACCCGATGGCAGGATGCTGTGGCTGGGAACGCGAGCAAAAAAGACTGCCCCGGAACGGATGGTCGGCGTTGTCTTCGATATGACAGATCGCAAGGTAGCCGAGGCTGAGATCTGGCGGTCGGCCAACCATGACGCGCTCACCGGGCTACCCAATCGCGCCCTGTTCCAACAGCGTCTGGGGCAGGTGCTCGACGCTGCCAAGCGAGATGGCACCTGCGCATCCCTGCTTTTGATCGATTTCGATCACTTCAAGGAGATCAATGACGCCCTTGGTCACGACGCGGGGGACGCCTTTTTGCGAGAGACGGCCCAGCGTCTCAAAGCGCTCACGCGCGATTGCGATACCGTCGCGCGTTTCAGTGGAGACGAGTTCGCCATTCTGGTCGTCGAGCCCCTGCGGTTGGAGCATGCGTCCAGGTTCGCTGAGATCATGATCGAGAAGCTGAGCGACCTCATCCAGTATCGCGGTCGCTCGATTGGCAGCACGGCCAGCATCGGCGTTGCCGCCTTTCCGGACCACGACGCCACGCCCGCCGACCTGCTCAAGGATGCGGATATCGCACTGTTTGAAGCGAAAGCGCTGGGACGCAACCGTGTGGTCACGTACAGCCCCCGGCTGCGATCCGCCGTTGAGGAACGGATCTCGCTCTTGGAGGAGGTCCGGGATGCGCTGTCCAGGAACCATATAGTTCCCTACTATCAGCCCAAGATCTGCCTTACGTCAGGGCGCATCGTCGGCCTTGAAGTCCTTGCCCGGTGGCAGCATCCCGAGAAAGGCATTCTGACCCCTGGCTATTTCGGAGCCTCGTTCGATGAGCCTCGTATGGCAATGGCGCTGAGCGAAAGCCTCCTAACCAAGGCTGCTGTGGACCTGCGTGGGTGGCTCGATGCGGGGCTTGATCCAGGCCGGGTGGCGTTCAATCTCTCATCGTGCGAGTTCAGTCAGATTGGCCTGACCGATCATGTGTTCCGCATCGTGGATAGTGTCGGCATCCCGTCCGAGTACTTCGAGATCGAAGTGACGGAAACGGTTCTCCTCAGCCGCAACCCGGAAAGCATCTCTGCGATCCTGAACCGCTTCCATGAACGGGGTATTTCCATTGCGCTTGATGATTTCGGGACGGGCTTTGCCTCTTTGAGCCATCTCAAACAGTTTCCGGTCAATCACGTCAAAATCGACCGCAGCTTTATCAGCAGCCTCGAACACGATGGGGCCGATCTTGCTATCGTGTCGGCAGTGGTCTCATTGGGTAGGGCACTCAACATGCAGGTCACCGCCGAAGGGGTCGAAACTGAGGGCCAAGCACAACAACTGCGGGAGTTGGGCTGCCATAATGCTCAAGGCTATCTCTTTGCAAGGCCCGTTGAAGGCTCTCAGGTACCCCAGCTTCTTTCGAATTTTAAACTGGACCATCATGAAAATCAGGCGTCTTCCCGTTACTTCTTCCATCTCACCAATGGTGGGGCGATGATCCGCGACGAGGACGGCATTGAAGCGTCGGATATCCAGACGGCGCTGATCTATGCCATGAGGGCCATTGAGGAGCTTCGGGCAGAAGAACCTTCAACAGGGGCAGATTGGCAGGGCTGGAGGCTTGAGGTCACGGACGCGTCCGGACAGATGATAGGGAGCCTTCCCCTCAGTGACATAGAGCCCAAGCATTAAGCGCAGTTGATTGATAAAGGTCGGAGGCTGATACCGCTTTCAGCCATCATGCACCACCCAAAGATCCGGTGCGCCGATCATCTCGGCACGACCTGCTCCGGATTCAGAAGTGTTTGTAGGTGAAAATATACTTTGACAATGCCAGGAGCGTAGGAATCGGGTTCGATACTTGCAATTCTTGTACTGCCCCGTTAGCTGCCGCTCATCAGGTACTTGCAACTCACGAAGGTACGACACGCGTCGTTGCTGCGGCAGGCACCTTAAGCAAAGGCTTTTCTAATGTCCGAAGAAACACCGATAGCGAACTACATTGAGCTTGCGGCTGACATTGTGTCGGCCTTCGTCAGCAGCAACTCCGTGCCAGCGGCTGATCTGCCCGGCCTGATCGGCACGGTCCATGCCGCTCTCCAGAATGTTGGTCAGCCCGCTCCCAAGCAGGAGGAGGCCAAGCCCACCCCTGCCGTTCCGATCAAGAAGTCACTCACGCCCGATTATCTGATTAGCTTGGAAGACGGAAAGCAGTACAAGTCGCTCAAGCGACACCTTGGAAAGCTGGGTCTGACGCCAGAGACTTACCGGGAGAAGTGGGGTCTGACCCGCGACTATCCGATGGTGGCACCGAACTACGCGGCCAAGAGGTCTGAGTTGGCGAGGTCGATTGGTCTAGGCCAGCGGCGCTCGAAGGCAGCCCAAGCAAAGTTCGCTGTGAATGACGCGGTGAAGAGCGCTCCCGCAAAAGCGCCTGCCAAGCGTGGACGGAAAAAGGCTGCGGCCTGAGAGCACGGTCGAGATGCTGCGAGAGACCGCTCTGGATGAGCGGCCTTTTTGTTGCTCCGGTGCTTCTTCACGGTGAACCCGATCAAGACCATCCGGTTTAGCCTGCCTGATCGGTAGATCTGGGCCGCTGCTCCCATCGCGAGAGGATGACGTGACGATTGGAAGCCTTCGAGATCCTCTATGGTATCTGGCTGTCATCTTCGGATGGCTGGCAATCATATCGCTCGGCGGCGCTTGGTATGCCGGTAGGAGGTTCCGAGCGCTGTTGAAAGCTCCTCTGACGGAGGAAGTAGAGCATCTAACCCATTTCTGGGAGCGGCGCGTCACTCGCTGGAGGGCGGCTGGGCTGGCCTTGTCTGCTCTTGCGATCCTCTGTCTCACTCTCTGGACCTTCGCTCGGGTCATCCCATGAAGGCATCGGGATTGGTTCGCCTTATTGCGGCTGCCGCACTTCTTGGGAGCGCTCACGCCGAGGCTCAATGGGACGGCAATCGGCTCTATGCAGCGTGTCAGGTACGGCGCGATCCTGCATCAGACTGCGCCGTGTTCATTAGAGGGGTTATTGACCGGTACCATGAGTTCATCGCCACTCATTGCGCCCCGCGCCATATCCCCTTCAGCGAGATCCTGAAGAGAGTTGTCGAAGACCTGGAGGCGTACCCTTCGATCCGCAGCTTACCAGCCCGCCAGTTGGTCCTGGAGACCATTGGAAAAATGTCAGATTGTCGGTTGCAAGATGTTCCGGACTGAGAATGGTAGTGGTGCATCACCAGCGATGTGGTAAGTTCCAACTGCCCGTAGATGGGCGGCTAAGGACCTTTAAGCGCCCTCTCCCCTCATTAAGTGGCTTCCCGTGCGGCCCAAAGCAGCCGTAGGCCCAATCCGCCGAGAAACAGGCCGGTTACTCGGTCGATCCACTTCTTCGCCCCGATATAGAACTTGCGCACCCGACCCGACCCAAAGAACAAGGCGACCACCGAGTACCACCAGACCTCGTTGAAGGTGACGATGGCAACAAGCGCTAGGGTCATCCAGAACGGAACGTCGGCAGGCAGCATGGCAATGAAGATCGAGCCAAAGAACACCGCGACCTTGGGGTTGGAGATCTGGGTGAGAAACCCCTTCATGAATGGATCGGCGACGGCTTCTCTTTTCGGGCCATCGAGAGCGATTGGATCTGCTGCATGACGGAAAATTTGGAAAGCAATCCAGAGGAGAAAGAGTGCGCCCAGAACCTTCATCGCGATGAAGAGCGGTGGCAGGGCTCGGAATAGGACGTTGAGCCCGAGGAGTGCCGCAGCCGCCCATAAGATTGTTCCGGCTCCCAGTCCGAGCGCCACCTTGACCCCATCTGTGCGTGACTGCGCCACCGCTGTACGGGCTGTGATCAAGAAACTCGGCCCAGGCGAAATCACCGCCAGGAGTTGCACAAGGCCAATGGAGAGAAGGGTTAGAAGGCTGGAGGTTGCTGATTGCATGGAGGACCCATTGCACGAATTGGGCTGTTCCGGAAGCGAGCCATTTGCAACGCCCAGAGAAGGCTGGAAGAGGCAACAATAGCGCCTCGGACAAGCCGTTCTCAACTGTCGTCACGGCATTTCGGCGGTCCGTTTTCCTGCCGCCATAGCGCCTTGACCATCCTCAAGCTGACGAACTAATATCAGAACAAATCGGGAACATTCTACCTATCGGAGAGCACGATGTTTAGCGAGTTGAACTTCCACACCAAGGCTCGGTGGACCGATTGGATGGGATCTACCGTAATCCTTGGGACCGTCATACTCGCAACGACGCTCCTGATTGCCGTTTGATGCCGTGTTGAGCCTTCTCGTCAGCAGTGCCATCCGGCGATAAGGTCAAAGGGGCTGGGGATCTTCCCGGCAGACAGCATGAACCAGATGTTCCGACCACCACAGGCTGATCAGAGATCTGTCTTAGAGACCCTCGCGGGCTCAGTGGAACGCGTCACCTTCCACAACGCCGAGAATGGTTTTGCCGTCCTAAAAGTCCATGCACGGGGCAAGCGGGATCTTGTGACCGTCGTCGGGCACACGCCTGCGGTCGCTGCCGGGGAATGGATCACTGCCAGCGGCCTCTGGATCAGCGACCGCACGCACGGACTTCAGTTTAAGGCCGAGGTTCTCAAGACCACCCCGCCCACTGGTGTCGAAGGTATCGAGAAGTACCTTGCTTCTGGCCAAATGCGCGGCATTGGACCGGCTATGGCTAAACGGATTGTCGCTGCTTTTGGCGTGGACACCTTCGAGATCATCGAGGCCAGCCCTGAGCGCCTGACGGAAGTTTCGGGCATTGGCCCGATGCGAGCGTCCAGAATCGTATCCGGTTGGGCCGAGCAGAAGGCGGTGCGGGAGATCATGATCTTCCTCCATGCGCATGGCGTTGGCACCGCACGGGCGGTTCGCATCTTCAAGACCTACGGCTATGAATCCGTTCAGGTTATGACCGAGGACCCATATCGACTGGCCAAGGACGTGCGCGGCATCGGTTTCAAGACGGCGGATGCCATCGCAGCCAAGCTCGGGATGGAGAAGACTGCGCCACAGCGCATCCGGGCAGGCATCTCGTTTGCGCTTCAGACCGCCACGGACGAGGGCCACTGTGCTCTGCCGGTCGAGGCGCTCACCCGGCTGGCCGAGCAGTTGCTGGAAGTGGACGCAGCCCTGATCCGCACGGCCATCATCGATGAGCTTTCCAAGGGGGAAGTCGTCTCGGACACTATCGGCGGCGAGACCTGCCTGTTCCTCAAGGGCCTCCACTTGTCCGAACAAGCCATTGCCTCACGGCTAGCCGAGCGAGCCTCCGGCCCACAGCCGTGGCCCGAAATCGACCCCGATAAAGCTGTTCCCTGGGTGGAGAGCCGTACGGGCAAGACCCTGGCGGCGTCCCAGCGCGAGGCCCTGAAGCTGGTGCTCGGCTCCAAGGTGGCGGTGGTGACCGGTGGCCCCGGTGTGGGCAAGACCACCCTCCTCGACACGATTCTCCGGCTCCTCGTCGCCAAGGGCGTCAAGGTCTTGTTGACGGCACCAACAGGCCGCGCAGCCAAGCGCATGACGGAGCAGACTGGGCTGGAGGCCAAGACTATCCACCGGCTCCTGGAAATCGATCCCAAGCATGGGGGCTTCTCGCGGAACGAGGAGAACCCGCTCGACTGCGATTTGCTGGTGGTGGATGAGACCAGCATGGTCGATGTGCCGCTGATGAATGCCCTCACCAAGGCCATCCCATCCCATGCGGGTCTGCTGCTGGTCGGCGACGTGGACCAGTTGCCCTCGGTCGGACCGGGACAGGTTCTGGCTGATATCATTGCATCGGAGCGTATCCCCGTCGCGCGGCTGACCGAGGTCTTCCGGCAGGCGGCGGAAAGCCGGATCGTGGTGAACGCACACCGGATCAACCACGGTCAGATGCCGGACCCGCCGAAGGCTGGCGAGGACAGCGATTTCTACTTCATTGGGATCAACGAGCCAGAACAGGGCGTCGGCAAGATCATTGAGATGGTCAAGGAGCGGATGCCCAAACGATTTGGGCTCGATCCGGTCAAGGACATCCAGGTGCTCTGCCCCATGAACCGGGGTGTACTCGGAGCCCGCAACCTCAACATTGCACTCCAGCAGGTGCTCAATCCTAATCCTCCGGCGACTGTCGAACGGTTTGGCTGGCGCTTCTCGCCGGGTGACCGAGTGATGGAAACCCAGAACGACTACGACCGGGAGGTATTCAACGGCGATCTGGGGATGGTGGTCCGGATCGACGATGAGGAAGGAGCATTGATCGCGTCGTTTGACGGTCGGGAGGTCTCCTACCCTTTTGGCGAACTCGACACTCTTGTGCCCGCCTACGCCACCACCATTCACAAGTCGCAGGGCTCCGAGTACCCCGCCGTCATCATCCCCGTCGTGACCCAGCACTATACGATGCTAGCTCGGAACCTTCTGTATACCGGTGTGACCCGAGGCAAACGGCTCGTTGTGCTGGTCGGCCAGAAGAAGGCTGTGGCTATGGCTGTCCGGGGCGGGAACATGAAGCGTCGCTGGACGAAGCTGCGGGAGTGGCTGGCAGCGTCTTGATCCCGTCACACTGGATCGCCACATCGCTGCCGTCCGCACCTGGAGGATCACTCATGCGCCAAAATTCGCGTGGCTGGATTATGCGCGAAGCCGATGTGCTTTCGATGCTGGGACTGATCGAGAAGAAAGTTCGGTCACAGAAGATCGACGTGCGGCACCGTGATATCCTGGTCCGGCTCCGAGAGATGCTCGAAAGCGATTTGAACGGCCATCGCGCAGGCAGTTCGGCAGGTCAGCACGAAGGTGGCCGGGAAACGGCAGCGTAGGTATTCAGAGTGGACAGGAAACCCAGAGCAGGGTTCAGAGGGCGTCTTCCGATTTGCCTTCCATGCCCATCGGAGAACAATGTACCGCCTTGTCTGGCGCAGGAGCCCCCGTGTTTGCGATTCTGGTTGATCTCGACGGCACTATCATTGACTCAGGACCAGGGATTATCGGCTCCTATCAGCATGCCCTGCGGTGTATGGGGGTGGAGTGCCCATCCGCCGAGGATCTGACTTGGGTCATTGGCCCTCCCTCCCGGCGCTCGTTTCCGAAGCTGATCAGGCCGGACCAGGACGTGGAAGAAGCCGTTCGACTCTATCGTGCGCACTATGCCGAGCATGGAATATTCAACGGCACCATCTACCCCGGCATGCAGGAGGCCCTCACCGAACTCTATGCCCTTCCCGCTCGGCTGTTTGTCTGCACCGCCAAGGTGCAGGCCTTTGCAGAGCGCATCATTGAGCATTTCGGTCTTGGGTACGTGTTCGAGCGGGTTTACGGGGCAGACCCAGATGGCAAGTTCGACGACAAGGGCCTGCTGATCGAGCACATCATGGTGGTGGAGCAGATCGATCCGACAAGGATGGTTATGGTCGGAGATCGCGCTAACGACATGTTGGCAGCCGCGCGTCACGCCATTCCAGGCGTTGGAGCCCTGTGGGGCTACGGGAATAAGGATGAACTCATAGCGGCAGGAGCAACCACCCTGTGCCCATCGCCTTATGATCTCGCCGCTACTGTTAGAACCCATCTCCAGATCTAATCGGCATATGGGCAGGTAAGATATTCCTGCCATTGGGTGGGTTGGCCACGGGTTTCAAACGATTTCCTCGGGGTGCCGCATACACGGGTCGCAACGACCAAAATTCATGCACTGTACGACATATCGTGCGGTGCAGAATTCCGGGTGATCAGTAAACCAGTTCTAGCTTCCAACCCTGTCTCGCTGTGAGCATTCTTGTTGAACCTTTCTGATATAGTTCGTCGAGTGTCCCGGCTTCGACCCATCTCGAATGGCTCGGAAGAACCTGTGTGTGGAGATCCTGTGTCACGCGCTGGTTTGGCCATGGCGGTCCGGGTGCGGACACGAAAATCCTAAACAGGTGAAACGGTCATCCGCTTGCCCGAAACCGAGCCGTTTCAAACCGTTTCACCCGCCTGGAATCATTGTCACTGATCAGGGACCGCCCGTAAGCCTGCCGGTAGAAAAGGTCAGAGCACCATTCTAATGGCCATGATGTCCTGATCATCCTCTATGAGAATGTCTGTGCGCCAGTAACCGTGTGGATCAGGAACGATTTCATGTCTACCCAGCGCCAAATGGCTGACCTTCTCTCGGACACCATCATCAGGTCCAGAGACGCGCAGATAGTTCCAAGTGCTTCTCTGTACCTCAATGATCACTGAGCCATAAATCGGGAAGCCTTCACGACCGAACAGATCGGTAGCACGCCCGTTAAACCCGTCCTTTTTCTTCCCAATTTTGAAGTACATTCTACCGATCTGGTCACCCCATGGCACAGGGACGTACAAGAAGCTCTTAATCGACGAGATGGGCCGATAAACAGGTTTGGGGGACTGATTAGGAGTGAGTTCGTGCCCAGTGATCACGCGGCACCGGCCTTTTTTGATAATCTTCAGTTATATATTCCGCAATAAAAAGTGCTTTTGCATTATTCTTCATCTCTGACGAAGAATAATATACATGCCGCTGCTCGAATTGTCACGGTATTGAATTCGTTCAAAACAGTTTGAAAGCTTGAACGGGTTTGGAATCCTTGGACTAACCCATCCAACCATCCTGCCGCTCTATGACAGTTGAATGCCAGCAACAGAAAGGTCATTGTAGAATATTGATATGATATTGCCTTCAGTATCGGACTTTTGGTATAAATATTTTCATGTGGAAACGATGGGTGGAAGCATCGCACATTCAGCTTTACCGGCGCGTCATTGCGCAGCCGGTCTTTAGTGACCCTCCCAGGTATCTTCCACTGCCGAGGAGGGTCAATTTTTTAAGGCAAAATACTTCATATGAACTTTGATCCTAACGACCCAGCCATTCAAGCGCTGATCGCGAATGCTGTTGCGCAGGCGCTCGCGCAGCAGGCACAGACCTTCCAAGCACAGATGGTGCAGATACAAGCACAGCCCCGAGCATCGGCAACTCCGGTTCAAACGGCTTCGAACACCCCGAACACGTCACCTTGCCCGTCGAACATTACGTTGCTGCAAGCCACCCTCATCGACAACGGCACGAAAGAAACCCGCGAGAAATACGAGCAGGAGTACAAGATGTGCATGGAAGTCTGGACGAACCCAGCCGACCAGATCACCCTGCACCAGATCGACTGGAAGCGTAACGTGGTGCTCATCGAGTACTATCAGTTCTCCCGTAAGATGGACGGATGGCTGTCAAAAGGCACGATCAGCCAGGAATACTTCAAGAGCCTTGGTGATCTCTGGAAATTCAGCGGTACGAACCATTGGTTCGGCATGATCGGGGACAAGGGCGATAAGAAGGGCAGCGGCCCCAAAGGCACCCGCTATTACGACCACCAGTTCATCCGGGTGGAATTGCAAGACCGCTGTCCTAAGGAAATCCTCTTCTTCAACAACGGCGGAATCATCGACAGCGCGAAGTTTGTCAGCACCGACCTCAAGGGCAATCCGCTCAAACATCCATACACGGGTCAGGCCCGCATCGACGTTTCTGGCGAGTACCACGAAAATTGGAGGACCCAGTGATGTCTCGACTCGTTGATCTCGTCGAAGCCTCGTAGTTCTTCGACGAGGGAGCCGGAGGCGAGTTCGTCAACCTCATAGACTACATAGACTATTTCAACCTATGTAGTCTATGAGGTTTGCCTCGGAGGGCTTTGGCCCTCTTCGGCAAGTCTACATTTTCGCCTCCGGCTGCGTGAAACCTACCACTCGGCCACGCCTCGTGACCTACACGACAACGCAGCTACACCCGGTGATGTCGAAAGGTCGTGCCCTCGTCGAGAGAAAAGGTTGAGGTAAAAGTGAGCCGGGACGCCGACCCTGCCCCGCCCTTTCATCCGAGAGTTCGTCGGGAGCATCTTCAAACGATTTTCGCCAAGACATCCCAGCCGACGCAGACGACGCCGGTCGCACTGAAATCGACCATCACATGGATGGTCCGGTCAGAAGGCGGAATTGGACGAGTTAACCGAGTTCGATGGTCGTTTCGACCACATGCTTTAGCGCGGGCTCATCTTCTGAAGTCAGGGTCATGCGAAGCCTTAGGCTCGTTCCTGTGAGGGCTCCTTCACGCACGATCCGCTCGATCTCTCGCTGCGATGTCACTCCCACTTCCTTGAGGAACTTGCGGACGGCCATGTTGAAGTGGTCCTCATCCATAACGATCTCCTCCATCGAAGACACAAAATATCACGTTATTACACGAGCCTAAAGCGGCGTTACTGGCGACGGCAGCCCTACACCGAGAGTTCGTCGCAGGAGTTTTCAAACAATTTCGGCAGGCAAGTGACCTTCAGATTCCGACCGAACCCGTTGCAATCGCTTCCCAAGCAATTCAAATGGCGCTGCCGAAGCTCGTTATGTTTGCGGCTATTTGGTTTGAGAATTTGGCACAACAACACCAAATTTTGCGCCATAACCGCCATTAATACGAAGCACCAATAAACTATACTTCGTGTAACGAAAATTTGGTTAAACCAAAATACTTGTATAACGAGAATGATTTTCTGGTTGCCGTACGTCAAACTCTATATATCAATGGTAGTAATCCAATATAATACGATATACTTGTTGCAAATTTATTTGTAGTGGCAGAGTGTTGCCCTCCTAAATCAGGGGAGACGAGCGCAATGCCCCAATGGAAAGAACGAAATCTTCGTGAAGCTTGGTCAAAAGCGTTCATAAGAGTTGACGAAGGAGACGGCTGTCGAGCCTTCATCAGGCAAGGCAGTGTTCAGATGCTGAGCGACACGGACCCGTTGCAGAACGAAACATACGTGAGGGTGAGTGGACAAACGTTCAGGGTCTCAGAACCACTCGATCAGGTACTGAGCAAAATCATGGGTGGTAACAATGAATAAACTCATCGACTTGACTGCAATTACCTTCGGCGAATGGAAGGTTGTGGCCCGAGCGGAGTCTAGTAAACCACCCACCTACTGGCTCTGCGAATGTACCTGTGGAACAGTTCGTCCAGTTTCCGGAAAAAGCCTCCGACGGGGGGTATCGACAAGCTGCGGATGCTCCTCCACAAGGCCCACCACCCATGGCCACTCACGAAAGGGCAATGCAAGCCCGACCTATAAGTGCTGGCTTGCAATGCGGCGTAGATGTCTCCCAACAGCACAGCCGTTCACGAGGCGGCACTACGCTGATCGAGGGATACGGGTATGTGATCGGTGGGGCCGCTTTGAGAACTTCTTATCCGACATGGGAGAGCGCCCGCCAGGATCAACACTTGAGCGCGTCAACAATGATAGTGATTACTGTCCGAGCAACTGTATATGGACGAATAGAACATCACAAAGCCGCAACACGAGAGCGAACCGGTGGGTAGTTCTCCGTGGGGAGTCAATGGTCCTTAAGGATGCAGCTACGAAACTCGGTGTAACTGTCGCAGCGATATACAACCTCGCGAAACGTCATGGGATCGAGATTCAGCAGGCGGTCAATGGGACTGCGCGATTAGATGGTGTCGGGATACTGAAACTTTTACGTGACAACACCGCTCTGCCAGCGTCAGCCATTGATTTAACAGGAAAGCGGTTCGGCCTCCTCACGGTTTGGCAACCCAGCAAGAGAAGAAGTTCAAGTAGGCAGAGATACTGGATCTGCTCATGCGAATGCGGGAAGCGCGAGTTCGAAGTCAATGGGGCGAACCTTCGTAACGGGAACACCCGCAGTTGTGGCTGTAGTCGTCGTGGGAAGTATCGTGCAAGTCGGCTAAGGCGCGTCAGGCATGGTCATTCAACACCCGCAACGCCGACCTATATCTCGTGGCAGTGTATGCGGCAACGAAGTCGCTGTAATGGCGTGCCTTGTTCACCGCGCTGGGCGATGTTCGAGAACTTCTTAACTGACATGGGAGAGCGCCCAGAAGGGCATACGCTCGACCGACGAGACAATAGCCTTGGATATGATCCTGAGAACTGCCGATGGGCAAACAGATCAACGCAGAACCGCAATACGCGAGCTAATCGCTGGATCTCACTCCGCAATGAGACTATGGTCCTTCAAGATGCAGCGAGAAGAATAGGCGTAGCCCAAAATACCGTCTACGGATACATGAAGCGGCATGGTATCGACGCACAGCAAGCAATCGACCGCCTATCTAAGAGGTACGAAGCTCGTTGAGGTAAAATAATATCCGCTCACGCGTGAACACGTAATGGGGTGTGCCAAGGACCGGCTTCACAAAGCAGAGCGATGGACAGAATTCTTCAAGATCTAAATCGTTTGAAGTGGCTGGTGTCAGCAAATACGGCTCTACTGCTCGTGATCCTTTACCTCGTTTAAGGCTTCGTCTCGCGTGAGCACGTCCCAGCCGACACAGACGTGCCCAGATCGGGGAAGTCCACCCAGACGCGTGGTCCATCCGGGATCGTGGCAGATCTCCGTCACCATCCACTGCGTGCCCTTTGCAAGAAGGTGTTCGCGACCTTCGGCGTCCCAGACTGTATCAGGACCTTTGACGACGACCCGATTACCAGGGCGGAATGAGGTTTCTTCATGATCCCACTCACGCCTGACCTCATTCTGATAGTGGAGGCTGTCGCTGCCCTGCCACGTTGGCAGATGCTCCGGCTTCTTCGTTTCCATGATCAGGCGCTCTCATCATTCCAACGATCATACTCGATTTGGAGATTGGTCGGACCCAGGTACAGTTCATGATCCCATGGCGCAGCCATGATGTAGCCGAGCCGCCAATTGTACGAGTCCACGTCCAAGTGGACGTTGACCCTACCAATCCGCCTCTCGAACAGCATCCACGACCGACATAACTGTTTGAATCGGTTGTCCCCTGGATGCCAGACGAACCCTAATGGTACCAGACCAATGCCGATCAGGCTGTAATCCCAGTAGATCCCGACTGCCCAGCAACGCCAGTCGAGCACAAGCTCCCAATTCAGTCTTCTGACGAGATCCCACTGCAACTTCATCGCGGGCCTCCTGGCCTCGCATGTGCCATCCTGCTAGACCACCAGGATATCATCCGTCGCAAATCCAAGCGCAGATGAGACGCTTTGAACGATTTTCAGATCCGCCCTACCCTCACCCAGAGAGTTGGCCGTGGGCGTTTTCAAACGATTTGAGTCTGTGCTGAATACTACCACGTCTCGCGAACCCTCACTCTACTGCAAATTTCCAAACCGTTTTTCAAATTGTTTGACGAACTTATACCCTATTGACCTTTGTTTTAAGCCTTTGTACCTTCGAAGGCATAAGTACATACGACCTTTTACCACCATATTCCACCACACATCTTCTACAACCTTTTTCTTTTATAGTAATACCCATGTCATCTGCCATTAATCTCAGTCTCATCGGGAAGCTGCTCACAACAGCAGGTCATCCCGGAACCTCCGATCCGGAAGCTCTCAATGCCGCACGTAAGGCTTACAAACTCGTCGATGCAGCGGGTAAAGACTTCGATGCCGTGCTTAAGCCCTCTGGAGCGCAGTCTTGGCAGCGTGAGTCAGATCTGCTCGCAGAGATCTCGCAACTTCGCAGCAAGTACAGCACCGAGCGCAACCATTACTTGCGAGCCCACGATGAAATCGTGGAGCAAGGCAAGAAAATCACGAAACTCAACGCAAAGCTCCGTAAGGTGCAACGCGAGAACAATGACTTGTGGGCTCAACTCGACGAAGTGGCAGATTTCGCTGACGCTGTTATCGAGCTTTTGGAAAAGAATGCTGAGTTGGATGCGGAGGTCCAAGAGGCAACCAGGGTCAGTGGTGAACAGGCGGCAAGAATCGAGGCGCTTCTGACCGAGATTGCGGAACTGAAGACCAGGAACTCAGGACCGGAGAGTTCTGGGAGTGAGCAGACATCCTCCCAGCAGCAGGAACGAGAACCTGTTTCACGCATCGATAATCCGTTCGAAACGGGATCAGCTTCACAGGCCTCTGGTTCGAATGCTGCGACAGGTCTCGCCGTCCAGGAGCTTATCGCGGCGCTTGATGTGCTTCGGAAAGTCGATCCCAACATGCGGATCAAAACCGCCCTCACCTATCTTCATACCGTAGCCAATGACGGGCTTTCCGTTTCCGATGTGACTGGCCGTGTTGGGCAAGTATCGGTCGGCAGCATTCGGTACGCAATGCGCAATCTTGGCCAGGGATGGCCCAGAAAGCGCATGGGTATGGCGCTCATTGAGGAGTGCTCCAACGCTGATGGTAGCCGAGCACGGCTGTATGTAGCGTCTGGGCGAGGTCGCCAGATCTTCAGCGGTCTGCAAGCCGCCCTTCAAACGGCCTCGAAGGAACGGACTGAGCGACCTGATTTCAAAATGGCGGCGTGAGAGCTTTGAGCCGTAGTTCGAGTCGTGCGGCGGCCTTGGCTACTCTTGTTGTTGTGATCGTTCCAACGGAAGCCTCCGCGAGCTTTGCCCATTCGGGTCGTCCGCATTCGGGTCGTCCGTAGCCTTGGCTAGCAAAAATCCGCACTTACGATGGCAACGCGTCTTCTTTCCGTACCCACAGTAAATTGGTCAAATATGACACCTGAACAATTCGGGCACTGGCGTAAGCACATAAACCTTAGCCAAGCCGAAGCTGGCGAGAAGCTCAGGCTCCCGACCGGCGCAGTCGAACTCTACGAAGGGGGGACCAGGAAAGACGCGAACCGTCCGGTGGAGATCCCTAGATCTGTGGATCTGGTCTGCGCGGCGTTGGCTGCCGGAATCGAAAGCTATTCCGGACCAGCCGAAGCTGAACCGCAAGGCTTCAACCTGGACCTGTCACATTCTCTGATCGCCCCAGACACACTTCGTCTGGACGTTGAGGACTTTATCAGGGAGATGATCTCTGATCCCGTCTTCCTGTCTGAAGACGGGATCGCGACCTTCCCCTCTGAGCGGGATGCAATCTTATTCGAACTCGCATGGCGGGGGGTGGATTGATGTCCCAGTACCTGTCGGAGATCTGCGCCAGTTTCGACACGATCTATACTGTCGCCGATCTGGCTCGCGAATTCAAAGTCTCTGAGGACATGGTTCTCAGGTGGTGGAACAGCGGCAAGGGCGATCTTGTAGCCATCAACATCGGCAATGGGTCCGAACGGAAGACGCTGCGCTTCACCGAAACCGCCGTCCAGAACTTCATCAAGACCCGGAGGGTGCTCCCCCAGAAACCGGTCCTGTCCACTGCACCCAACAAAACCAAGATTCCGTTGCAGTCCAGCGGCGGTCTGATGGCTCGCCGTGCTGCCAAACGGGCAGCAAACAACCAGTAGGAGGACTAATGGCACGAGAGAAAGGAAAACGTGTTTGGCGCAACCCCGCCAACACCAAGAACTGGACCATGGAGTTCATGGTCCAGGGAGAGGTCTACCAGAAAACCTCTGGGACATCCATCAAGGCAGACGCCGAACGGCTGGCCAAGCAATAGCACGAGCGGATCAAGGCAACGCTTGTGCTGCATGCTGGTCCGACATCGGCTTCCAGCCGGGACATGACCTTCGCAGCCGCCGTGGATCGGTACTGGGAGGAGGTCGGCCAATTTTCAGAGAAGGCCAAGGCTGCTGCCGCGAAGAGGAAGGAATGCGATGAGGAAGTAGCCTTCAACCGGCTTCTCGACGCCGATTGGGTCGGCGAAGATCGCCTGCTGACAGAGATTACGGACAATCTTGTGGCGAGCCTCGTGGCGAAGCGCAGAAAGATGTATCGTCACGGCAATCCCGATCTCGGGTTGGTTTCCAACGCCCAGGTCAATCGGACCGTCACGGATCTGCTCCAGCGGGTAATGACGAGGGCCAAGAAGGTATGGAAGATCCCCCTGCCCGACATGCCGGATTGGTCGGAGCACGTCCTGCCTGAAACGATTCGAAAGCGCGAGATGACCTATGCCGAAGAAGCCAAACTGAACGATCACATGCGAGAGGATTACCGAAACGCGGTGGAATTCGCGCTGCTGACCGGGCTTCGCCGGGAGAACGTCGTCGGCCTCACGTGGGACGCAATCGACCTTGATGGCGGGATCATCCGGGTTGTAACCAAGATGGGCAAGACCAAGGAGATTCTGATCACGGATGAGGTTGCCGCCATCCTTGAGGAAGAGAACGGACGGCACCCGATGAAGGTGTTCACATTCGTCGCCGTACGGACCTACACGAACCCCACGAATGGTCAGCCCTATGTAAAGGGACATCGTTACCCGATCACATATTCGGGATACGGGACCTTTTTCATTCGGCTGCGGGAAAAGGCCGGTGTCCAAGATCTCACCATACATGACCTGCGCAAAACCCTTGGCAGTCGGGTGACTCGGAAGTTCGGTCTGAAGATGGCGAAGGAGATTCTTGGGCACTCCAACATCACCATCACGGAGGCCCACTACTCGCATATTGCACAGGAGGAACAGCGCCAAGCGCTGTCGGGAGTGGCCAAGGACCGGAGGAAGTCCGCCTAGATTTTTCCGTAAGCTTTCCGTAAGTTGGTGTTTCCGAAAAGTTTAAGCGACTGACAAATAAGGGGTTCTACAGCTTAGAATAAACTCCTTGTAAGCGGTAGGTCGCGAGTTCGAGTCCCGCAACCGGCACCATCTCTCCCACCCTCGACCGGCTTGACCCTACCGGATCTCTTCCTTGCCCCAGTTCTGATGAGCCTGCTGATCGGCGATCGTGCGTTCCGTCTGATTGAGCCGGCGCCGGCGGAAACCGAACAGAAAGAGCGCGAGACCGAGCAGCACCGGCCCGCCGACGATGACGAAACCCCACAAGAATCCGTCCATTTTGCTACTCCCATTGAGGCCCTGGGCAGGGCAGAGCTGATAACCCGAAGGGCTAAACCGGCGCGGGAAGTCGTTGTTCCGGGCGGCAATATCGGGGAAAACGCCTCCCGAAGCCGTGATGGGTCTGGCCCTGAGAGAGGGAATGCACGCGATGCCGATACTGATTACCGATCCCGACGATCCCCGGATCGAAGCCTACCGCGCCGTGCGCGAACGGGATCTCGTCGGTCGCGAGCATCGCTTCGTGGCGGAGGGCGAGGTGGTGCTGCGCGTGCTGCTGAAGCAGTCGCGGTTTACCGTGGAATCCATCCTCCTCTCCGAAAATCGTGTGCCGGGACTGCGCGATGCCCTCGGCGCCCTCCCCTCGGAAACGCCCGTCTATTCCGCCTCCCGAGCGGTCATGGATGCTATCGTGGGCTTCCCGATCCATCGGGGCGTCCTGGCGGTCGCGCGCCGCGCCCCGCTGCTGCCGGTCGCGGAGCTGCTGGCCGGTCTGCCCGCGCAGGCGCTGGTGGCCGGGCTCGTGGGTCTCGCGAACCACGACAATGTGGGCGGCATCTTCCGCAATGCCGCGGCTTTCGGAGCCGACGCGGTGCTGCTCGATCCGGAAACCTGCGATCCCCTCTATCGCAAGGCGGTCCGTGTGTCGGTGGGCGGCGCCCTGGTGGTTCCCTTCACCTGCGCTCCCTCGGCGGCCGCTTTGGTGACGGACCTGCGCGCGGCCGGCTTCGAGGTGATCTCCCTGACGCCTTCAGGACGTGAGATGCTGACCCAGGTCCGGCGGCCCGCGCGGGTCGCCCTCCTGCTCGGGGCCGAGGGGCCGGGACTGCCAGCAGCCCTGCTCGAGGAGACTCGTACGGTCTCCATCCCCATGAGCCATGGCTTCGATTCCCTCAATGTGGCGACCACGAGCGGGATCGTGCTGCATCACCTCTCGTGTGCCTCGCACGGCTATGAGGGGGAACAACCGCCCGCTCGCTGACTTGTGAAAAGCGGCCATCTTGTCTGCAAGCTGGGCCGTTCTAGCCTCCGGTCGTCCACGTCCGGAGAGACTATATGACCCTCACACGCCGTGCCGTTCTTGCAGGTTCCGCCATCGCCGCAACCTCAGCAACCACCCTCGGAGGCCAAGCTTTGGCTCAAACCACTCCTTCGACAGCGACCTCGCCCCAGGCCGATGCGGCCCAGCAGGCCCCCGGCTTCTACCGCTACAAGGTCGGCGACTTCGAAGTCACCGCCGTCAATGACGGCTTCGCGCGCCGCCCTCTCGAGGGATTCGTGCGTAATGCCGAGTTGGCGCAGGTCCAGCAGGCCATGCAGGAGGCGTTCCTCCCGAGCGACGCCCTTCCGATCACCTTCACGACCCTTGTGCTTCGGCGCAGCGGGGGCGGCCTGACCCTCATCGATACCGGCAACGGCGACATGGGAGCGCCCACCTCCGGACACTGGATGAAGAATTTCCGCGCGGCCGGCTTCGATCCGTCCCAGGTCGAGACGGTGGTCATCAGCCACTTCCACGGCGACCACATCAACGGCCTGCGGCTGAAGGACGGCACAGCCGTCTTCCCGAAGGCGCAGGTCATGGTGCCGGCGGCCGAGTGGGCCTTCTGGATGGATGACGCCCGCATGAACCAGGCGCCCGAGGCCATTAAGGGTGCATTCCAGGGCGTGCGCCGGGTCTTCGGCCCCATCGCCGGCGACGTGAAGCGCTACGAGGCCGACAAGGAGGTCGTGCCCGGCCTCACCGCCATCGCGGCCCCGGGCCACACGCCCGGCCATACGGCGTTCATGTTGTCCTCCGGGTCCGGCAAGCTCATGGTGATGTCCGACGTCACGAATCATCCGGCGCTCTTCGTGCGCAACCCGGACTGGGCCGCCGTCTTCGACATGGACGCGGACCAGGCCCGTGCGACCCGCCACAAGATGCTCGACATGGCCGCGACCGAGAAGGCGCAGGTCGCCTTCTACCACGCTCCCTTCCCGGCTACCGGGCACATCGCGAAGGACGGGAACCGCTACCGCTTCGTGCCCGTGCAGTGGAGCCCCGCGGTCTGATTCCCGCGGCGGGCGGTCACTCGCCCGCCGTTTCCCCAAGAAGCCAGGTCACGGTGTCGATGTCGGCATCCGTCGGCTCGATGAAGAAGATCGAGGGCGTGTCGTAGGGATGCTTTTCCTTCAGGATGCGGCCGACGTCGTCCTGAAGGCCCTTGCGCGTCTTGAGGATGGCGACGACCTCCTGGCCCCGCTCGATCCTTCCCTGCCAAGCGTAGACCGACTGCATTCCAGGCAGCACGTTGATGCAGGCGATCAGCTTGTCCCGGACGAGCGATTCCCCGAGCGACAGGGCCGTGTCCACATCGGGAAAGGTCGTATAGACGAGAAGTGGGCTGTCCATGCTATGCCTTTGCTTCGCCTCCGGTTCGGGCGTAGCGAAGGTATGGGGTGATGGCCCGTCGTTTCAACAAAGTCGCATTCGTGGCCAGTCCCACACCCGACGCGCAGCAGGCGCTGAAGGACCTGCAGACTCAGTACGCGAACGTTCCGGCCGAGGACGCCGACGTGATCGTGGCGCTCGGCGGCGACGGCCTGATGCTCCAGACCCTCCACCGCTTCATGGGATCGGCGAAGCCGATCTACGGGATGAACAAGGGCACGGTCGGCTTCCTCATGAACGAGTTCCGGGAGGAGGATCTCTTCGAGCGGCTCGAGAACGCCCAGCGCAGCGTCATCCATCCCCTGCTCATGGTCGCCTGGGACGTGAAGGGCGTCGCCCATACGGCGCGGGCCATCAACGAAGTGTCCATGCTTCGGCAGACCTATCAGGCCGCCAAGCTGCGGGTGAGGGTCGATTCCCAGGTGCGGCTTGAAGAGCTCAGCGCCGACGGCATCCTGGTCGCGACGCCTGCCGGATCGACCGCCTACAACCTTTCGGTCAACGGCCCCATCCTGCCGCTGAATGCGCCGCTGCTGGCGCTGACGCCCATCTCGGCCTTCCGCCCGCGCCGGTGGCGCGGCGCCCTCCTCCCCGATTATGCAAAGATCCAGATCGACGTGCTGGAGCCGGAGAACCGTCCGGTCAGCGCCGTGGCGGACCACACGGAATTCCGCAACGTCTCGCGGGTCCACGTCTCCATGGATCGCAGCGTCGACCTGGTGGTCCTGCACGATCCCGGCCATAGCCTGGACGAACGGATCCTTCGCGAGCAGTTCGGCTGAGAGACCATCGGCCCCAAGACCCGACCAACGAGGAACGACCCATGACCGACGAGAGCAGCAGGCATCCCCGCGGCGGCCTCTACTTCGAGGATTTCACCATCGGCACGACCATCCGGCACCGCCTGACCCGGACGGTGACCCAGATGGACAACATGCTGTTCTCCAACATGACCCTGAACCCGCAGCCGCTCCACATCGACGCGCATTTCTGTGCGACCGAAACCGAGTGGGGCAAGCCGCTGATGAACTCCCTGTTCACGCTGGGGCTGATGATCGGCATCTCGGTCAACGACACGACGGTAGGCACCACCATCGCGAATCTCGGCATGACGGACGTGAAGTTCCCGGCGCCGCTCTTCGAGGGCGACACGGTCAACGTGACCACCGAAATCGCCGCGAAGCGCGAGTCGAAGTCGCGGCCCGACGCGGGCATCGTCGAGTTCATCCATCGGGCCTACAAACAGGACGGCACCCTCGTGGCCGAGTGCCGTCGGCAGGCCTTCATGCGTAAGCGGAGCGCCTGATGCGATCCCTCCTGTTCGTTCCCGGCGACAGCCGCAAGAAGCTCGACAAGGGGCTCGTCTCTGGGGCCGATGCCCTGCTGATAGACCTCGAGGACTCAGTCGCTCTCGATGCCAAGGAAGAGGCACGCCGGGTCACGGCCGACTTTCTGGCCGAGGCCGTCCCCATGGCCGACCGGCCGCGGCTCTACGTCCGCGTCAACGGCCTGACGACGGGCCTCACCGAAGCCGATCTCGACGGCGTGATGCAAGCATCTCCCGACGGCATCGTGCTGCCGAAGACTGTCGGCGGCGCCGACGTCTCGCATCTCGGCGCGAAGCTCGCGGTGCGCGAGGCGGAATTCGGCCTTTCCGACGGCGCCACGCGCATCCTCGCCATCGCGACCGAGAACGCCCTCGGAGTCTTCGCCCTCGGCACCTTCGCGGGCGCGAGCCACCGGCTCATGGGCCTCGCCTGGGGCGGCGAGGACCTCTCGGCCGACATCGGGGCCGAAGCCAACCGGGACGAGGTCGGCGCCTATACGGAGCCCTACCGCATCGCCCGCTCGCTCACGCTCTTGGGCGCCGCCGCAGCGGCGGTCGACGCGATCGACGCGGTCTACACCAATTTCCGCGACATGAACGGGCTGGCGGCGGAGTGCCGGCAGGCGCGGCGCGACGGGTTCGTGGCCAAGATGGCGATCCATCCGGCGCAGGTGCCCGTGATCAACGAGGCCTTCACCCCGTCCGAGGAGGCCTTGGCACGGGCCCGGGCCGTGATCGAGGCATTCGAGGCCAATCCGGGTGCAGGAGTCGTCGGCGTGGGCGGCGAGATGCTCGACCGCCCGCACCTGCTGCGGGCCGAAAGGCTGCTGAAGCGCGCCGGGCGGATCTGAAAGGCTACCCGCCGGGCCGGGTGATGGAGAACCGGGTCTCCGGGGTCGCGACGAAGTAGTCCCGGTAGCCGGAGCGGGCGATCGGGCGCATGGCGGCCGTGTCCACGAGCCCATCGACGATGAATCGGTCGTCGATATGGATGCCCACCACCTGGCCGATGACGAGGTAGTAGCTCGGCTCCCCCCCGCCGAGCGGGTTGAGCGGCACGGTTTGGAGCCACTTGCATTCGAGGGCCGCCGGGGCGTCCGCGACCCGCGGCGGCTTGACGATGCGGGATGGAGCGGCCGCGAGGCCGGCATGGACCATCTCGTTCTCGCCCCGCGGCAGCACGGCGGAGGTCAGGTTCATCTGCTCGCGCAGGTCGAAGGTCGCGAGGTTGCAGACGAACTCCCCCGTCTCCTCGACGAAGGTCACCGCATCCTTCCGCCCGCTGCTGGAGAAGGCCACCATCGGCGGGCGCTCGGAAATGGCGTTGAAGAACGAATAGGGCGACAGGTTGACCTCGCCCTTGGCGCTCATCGCGGTGATCCAGCCGATGGGGCGCGGCGTCACGAGGGCCTTGAACGGGTCGTGCGGCAGGCCGTGGGCGTTGGTGGCGGTTTCGTAGAACATGAGGCGGCCTAGAAGCGGGTGACGATGTCGGCGAGGATCGGCCGCGCCCGGTCGGTCGGCTGCTCCTTCGTGGTCCCCATATGGACGAAGCCGGCGATCCGCTCGTCCGGCGCGAGGCCGAGGGCGTCGAGGACACGCCGGTCGTAGGCCGCCCAGCCGGTCAGCCAGGAAGCGCCGTAGCCGAGGGCATTCGCCGCATTGAGGAGGTTCATGCACGCGGCTCCCGCCGACAGGACCTGCTCCCAATCGGGGATCTTCACGTGGGGTACCACGCGAGAGACGACGGCAACCACGAGGGGCGCCTGGGCGAAGCGGCTCTGTTCTGCGGCGACCTTCTCGGCCTCCGCATCGGGCTGGTCCGCCTTGAAGGCGGCGGCGAGAACATCCCCGAGCCGATGACGCCCTTCGCCCTCGATGAGGACGAAGCGCCAGGGGACGAGCTTCCCGTGATCCGGCACCCGCGCCGCGACGGTCAGCAGGGTTTCGATCTCCTCAGGCCGCGGACCGGGCTCCCCCAGCCAGCGGGCGGGAACGGAGCGGCGCTGCTGGAGGCGCGAAAGGCTATCATTCATGGGATCTTCATCCGGCTCGAATAATGTGGAACAATAGATTGAGGATGCTCGCAAGGGGAGCGATACGTGGACAGCGCAGGCCTGCCATGGTCTTGCCGTCTTGATGCGCTTGAGCACGCGCGGGCGTCCCAAGAGGAGCCGTTGCGAGATAACAACCGGCAACGGATGTATAGGGGGAGTGCGGCAATACGCCAAGCAGGTTTCCGGCCTTTGGTGAGCAGTGGCGGCATGACTGCCCTTGCGGCGGCGCAATGCGCTTCGCCGGCTGCGGGCCGGAATCCCGACCGGGGCGGCGTGCCGCTATAGAGCAATGCGTACATCCACGTTTCAGGCAGGCGGGGCCCATCCCGACGATATCTGGTCCAGGCACGGAACCCTCGTCGCCCTCGCGCTGATCCTCGGCGTCTGGGCCCTGGCCGCGGCCGTCTGGCCGCTGACCGGCTCCGTGGTGCCGTGGGATTCCAAGAACCAGTTCTACCCGACCCTGCGCTATCTCGGCGCCGCCCTCGCTCACGGCGAATTGCCCCTCTGGAACCCCTACCATTTCGGCGGGCACCCCTCGGCCGCCGATCCGCAGTCGCTTCTCTTCACCCCCACCATGCTGCTCTTCGGCTGGCTCGTGCCTGAGCCGTCGATGCAGCTTTTCGACATCGTGGTCTTCGCCCACTTCCTGCCCGGGGCCCTGGCGATGGTGCCCCTGTTCCGGCGACGGGGGTGGCACCCCGCCGGCGCGGTGGTGGCGGCGATCGTGTTCATGCTCGGTGGCTCCGCCACGGCTCGCCTCCAGCATACCGGCATTATCCTGAGTTACGGGTTCTTCCCCCTGGCGCTCTGGCTCCTGGAAGAGGCGATGGACCGCCGCTCCTACCGGTTCGGCGCGCTCTTCGCCGTCTCGGCCGCCTTTATGACCATCGGCCGCGACCAGGTCGCGTTCCTGTGCGCCCTCACGCTCATCGGCGTCGCGGCGCAGCGGATCCTGACGGCACCCCAGCCGCTTGCCTACCTCCGCTCCCGCGCCGGACTGCTGGTTTCCATGGCGGCGATCGGCGGGACCCTCCTGGCGGTGCCGGTCATCCTGACGATGCAATTCCTCGCCACCTCCACGCGGCCGTCCTTCGGCTACGGGGTCGCCGCGATGGGATCCCTGCCGCCCGAGAGCTTGGCGACGATCCTCTTCGGCAACGTCTTCGGGTCGCTGCGCTGGACCTACGATTACTGGGGGCCGGATTGGCACAGCCTCTCCGAGGGCACCTGGACCGACCGGGCGACGAACTATCTCTTCATCGGCACGATTCCGGCTCTGCTCCTGATTTGGCACGGCGTCGCCGGCGGACGGCTCTTTGCGCGGGAATTCCGCTTCTTTCTCGTGGTCGGCCTCCTGGCGCTTCTCTACGCCCTTGGGCGCTACACTCCCGGCTTCGAGGTGATCTTCGACCACATGCCGGGCGTGAACCTCTACCGTCGCCCTGCCGACGCGACCTTCCTGATCAACATCGCCCTCTCCTTCGCGGCAGGCTATCTCGTCCATCGCTACGTCACCGACGGGGTGCCGCAATGGAGCCGGGCCGCTCTCGGCAAGGCCCGCCTCGTCCTGCCGTTCCTGGCCCTCGGCCTCGTCGGTTTGGCCGCAGCGAGCGCCCTCGCCTTCGCCATGAAGGCGGGCCAGATCCCGGCCTCGCTGCGGGAGATCGGCACCGGGCTCGTGGCCGCCTCCCTCGCCATGATCCTGCTCGCCCGCATCGGCGGCTTCCCGCGCTGGCGTGAGGCGGCGGCCCTCGTGCTCATCGCTGCGACTGGCGGCGAACTGGTGCTGCGCCATGCGGCTTCGGCCCTCAACGCCGAGCCGGCCGAGCGCTACGCGGTGTTTCGTCAGCTCCCGCCCGAGCAGCTCCAGGGCCTGCAAATCCTGAAAAGGGAGCTCGCCGATCGCCACGCCCAGGGCGACTACCCGCGGGTCGAGGTTCTGGGCCTCAACGGTCCCTGGCAGAACGCCTCCATGGTCCTCGAGCTCGAGGACATCATCGGCTACAACCCGCTCCGCCTCGCCGATTACGAGCGCGCCGTCGGTCCGGGCGAAAACGCGGAGGATCCGAACCTGCGCACCTTCCCGGCCACGTTCCGGGGCTACAAGTGCCAGCTCGCGAGCCTCCTCGGCCTCGAGTACCTCGTGCTCGACCGCCCCATCGAAAAGCTGCCGCGGCACTTCCCGCGCCTGACCGGGGCCGAGGTGGTCTACGGCACCGGCAAGATGTGGATCTACCGCCTGAACACCGCGAGCCCGCGCGCCTACGTGGCTCATCAGGTCAGCGCCGTCGACTCCGAGGCCGTCCTCGACCAGGAGGAGCTGCCGGAGTTCAACCGGCAGACCGAGGCGCTCATCGAAGAGGAGAACCTGCCGCTGCTCAAGGCGCGCTTCGCCCCGGCGGCTCCCAATGCGCCGCAGATCACTGCCAGGAGCGAAGCCCGCATCGTCAGCTATTCCCGCAATTCGGTGGTCATCGACGTTCAGGCCGGCGAGGCCGGAATCCTCGTCCTGCACGACATCTACTATCCCGGCTGGGAGGCGCTGGTCGACGGCGAGCGCAAGCCGGTGCTGCGCGCAAACCTCCTGTTCCGGGGCGTCGAGGTGCCGGCGGGACGTCATCGGGTCGAGTTCCATTTTCGCCCCATTTCCATTGAGAATCTGGTTGCAGCGGCGTCCGATCTCGTGAAGACCGAGCAGGAGCCGATCAGGACGGCCGCGGCCCCGTCGGTCGTGCCGTAAACTCTATTGGATTGATGACCTTCTTCGTGAAACCTATCCGTGCGCTGCCGGGCTACGGCTTCGGTCTCCTGGCTCTTCTGGCCGCGACCGGGGCGTCCGCCCAGGCCTCCCTCGGGCCGGCGGTGCCGACCCTGCCGAACTCGCCCGCCGTTCCGACCCTGACGCAGACCCCGCCTCCGGTTCCCGCAGGACGGGTCACGGTGAGCGCCGCCGCCGTCTTCGCCAACAACGGCCAGCCGATCCGCTCCGGCCTCGCCTGGCGGATCTACGAGGATCGCGGCGACGCTTCGCAGCCTGCCGTCCTGAACCGGTCGAGCAGCCCGACGCCGACCTTCAACCTGCCGCCAGGCAACTACATCATGCACGTCGCCTACGGCTACGCGAGCGCCATGAAGCGCCTGAGCGTCCAGTCCGGCGTCGTGAACGAGCGGATGACCATCAACGCTGGCGCCCTGAAGCTGAAGGGCGCCGTCGGCGACAGCCCGATCCCGCCCGGCAAGCTGTCCTTCTCGGTCTACGTTCCGATCGCGCAGAACTCGGAAGGGCGGCTCGTGGTCGCCAACGCAAAGGCGAACGACATCATCCGCCTGCCCGAGGGCACCTATCACGTGGTGTCCACCTACGGCGACGCCAACGCCATCATGCGCAGCGACCTCAAGGTGGAATCGGGGCGCGTCACGGAGGCGACCCTCAACCACCGGGCCGCGACCGTCACCCTGAAGCTCGTCGGCAATGCCGGCGGAGAGGCCTTCGCCGGCACCGCCTTCAGCGTGCTGACGCCGGGCGGCGACGTGATCCGCGAGGCGATCGGCGCCTTCCCGTCCGTGACGCTCGCGGAAGGCGACTACGTGCTCATCGCCCGCCACGAGGGCAAGGTCCACACCCGAGACTTCAAGGTCGAGAGCGGTCTCGACCGGGACATCGAGATCGTCGTTCCGCCGACCTGACCTACACCTGAACCTTTTCGCCCTCCCCTGCATTGACCGGTCTCTGACGACCGGTCGCGCCCGGCATGGCAACGAGCCGTCATGGCGTGGCCCCAACGGGAGGACACCTCATGAAGATCTCGGAAATCATGACCCGCAACGTCCGCGTGGTCTCGCCCGATCGGACCATCCAGGAAGCCGCGCGGCTCATGGACGACATGAATATCGGCGTGCTGCCCGTCTGCGACGGTCGCCGGCTCCGCGGCATGATCACCGACCGCGACATCACCGTGCGGGCGACGGCGGCCGGGCTTCCGCCGGACACGACGCGGGTTCGCGACGTAATGTCCGAAAATGTGTGGTGGTGCTTCGACGACGACGAAGTGGATCACATCGTCGAGCTCATGAGCGACCACCAGATTCGCCGCCTGCCCGTGGTCGACCACGACAAGCACCTGGTCGGCATCGTGGCCCTCGGCGACCTTGCGACGGATCGGGAAGAGCAGGCCTCGCGCGCCCTGCACCGCATCTCCACGCCGTCCGAGCCGGACCGCTCCGGCACGCTGACGAGCGCCCGTGCCGACCAGACCCGCGACCGGAAGGCGGCCCCGATTACCGGGGACGAGCGCCGCGAGCTGGAGCGGCGCATGCGCGAGGGAGACGATGATTGGCGGCACCGGCCGCACGATTACCGCGAGGGCGGGAGGCCCGGGGGAGCCGACCGCAGCGGACGCGGAGGCCAGTTCCGCTTCCGCGACGAGGACGACGTGCGGGCGGCCTTCGGGTCCTTCGGCTATCCGGGCGAGGAACCGCATCGCGACGCCCGCATGCGCGGCGGCTTCGGCGGCGAGGGCTATCAGAATTATGGCGACGAGTATGCCGGCCGCGGCTCCGCCGGGCGGGGCTATCATCCCAAGCGCTACGGCGCCTCGACGATCACCGGCGAGCGCGCCCGTCCGGGCGACGACAGCAGCGAGGACGATCGTCGCATGCAGGACCGTGAGCGCACGTGGAGCCTCGTCAACGAGCGGCGCGACCACAGCAACTACGGCGCCGGTCCCGGCAACACCCGCTTCGGCAACGACGCCACCGCCAGCTACGGCGAAGTCCGCCACGGCGAGCATAGCGGCCGCGGCCCGCGCAATTACCAGCGCTCCGACGACCGGATCCGCGAGGACGTGAACGAGCGGCTGACCGACGATCCGATGATCGACGCCTCCGAGATCGAGGTGAGCGTGCAGAACCGCGAGGTGACGCTGAGCGGCACGGTGCGAGACCGCAACGAGCGCCGCCGGGCGGAGGATCTCGCCGAGTCGGTGTCGGGTGTCAGCCACGTGCAGAACAACCTGCGGGTCGGCCAGCATCAGGCCGGCCACGCGACCGGAACGGAAGTCGGCGATTCCGGCGCCGCCACCGGCAATCCGGGCATCGGCACCGCCGGCGCCACGTCCGGAACCGCTGCCGGCGGCCGCACGAGCGGACGCTCGCGCCGACAGCAGCAGGAGACGTAATTCACCCTTGAAAAGCATCATGGCCGTGCTTGGCCCGGCCATGACGACAAAGACGTAAAAGGCGCTTTAGGCTACCGTGCGCGCGACCACATGCTGCCCGTCGAGGGTCGCATGGCCTTCGGGCTCGGCGACTGCCTTCGCGGCGCGTCGGCGGTCCGGCGTGATGGCTTCAGCGGCGAGCGCCCGCAGGGCGTCGTCGAGGGCCATGGACTTCTGCTCGGTGCTGCCGAGGCGGCGGATCGACACCGTTCCTTCGGCGGACTCCTTCTTGCCGACCACGAGAAGCACCGGCACCTTGGCGAGCGAGTGCTCGCGCACCTTGTAGGTGATCTTCTCGTTGCGCAGATCGGTTTCCACCCGCAGCCCATACTGCTCGGCCGCGCGCGCCACCTGCTGCGCATAGGCGTCGCCATCCGACGTGATGGTCGCGACGACCACCTGCACGGGCGCGAGCCAGAGCGGGAAGTGACCGGCGAAATGCTCGATCAGGATGCCGGTGAAGCGCTCCATGGAGCCGCAGATCGCCCGGTGCACCATGACGGGGGTCTTCTTCTGGCCGTCCTGGTCCACGTAGAAGGCGCCGAACCGCTCCGGCAGGTTGAAGTCCACCTGGGTGGTGCCGCACTGCCAGTCGCGTCCGATGGCATCGCGCAGCACGTACTCGAACTTCGGCCCGTAGAAGGCACCCTCGCCCGGGTTGATGGCCGTCTTGATGCGCCCGCCGGACTGCTCCTCAATCTGCTTGAGCACACGGGTCATCACTTCTTCCGCGTGATCCCACATCTCATCGGTGCCGACGCGCTTCTCCGGCCGGGTCGAGAGCTTCACGACGATCTCCTCGAAGCCGAAATCGGCGTAAGTGGAGAGGATCAGGTCATTGATCTTCAGACACTCGGCGGCAAGCTGCTCCTCGGTGCAGAAGATGTGCGCGTCGTCCTGAGTGAAGCCGCGCACGCGCATCAGGCCGTGCAGCGCTCCGGAAGGCTCGTAGCGATGCACGTTGCCGAATTCCGCGAGGCGCAGCGGCAGGTCGCGGTAGGACTTCAGCCCGTGCTTGAAGATCTGCACGTGACCGGGGCAGTTCATCGGCTTGATGGCGAAGACGCGATCGTCCTCGGTCTGTGTCGCGAACATGTTCTCGCGGTACCAGCCCCAGTGACCCGAGGTCTCCCAGAGGGCCTTGTCGAGGATCTGCGGCGCGTTGACCTCTTGGTAGTCGCCCTTGAGGCGGCGGCGCATGTAGGAGATCAGCTCCTGGAACACCGTCCAGCCCTTCGGGTGCCAGAAGACGACGCCCGGTCCCTCCTCCTGGAAGTGGAACAGGTCCATCTCGCGGCCCAGGCGGCGGTGGTCCCGCTTCTCAGCCTCTTCCAGCTGGTGGATGTACGCGTCCAGGTCCTCCTGGGACGCCCAGGCGGTCGCGTAGATGCGGGTCAGCATCGCGTTGTTCGAGTCGCCGCGCCAATAGGCGCCCGCCACCTTCATAAGCTTGAAGGCGTTGCCGATCTTGCCCGTGGAGGTCATGTGCGGACCGCGGCAGAGGTCGAACCAGTCGCCCTGGAAATAGATCTTGAGGTCCTGGCCCTCGGGGATCGCGTCCACGAGCTCGACCTTGTAGGCCTCGCCCTTCTCGGCAAAGACCTTCTTGGCCTTGTCGCGGCTCCAGACCTCCTTGGTGAAGGGTTTGTCCCGCGCGATGATCTCGCGCATCTTCGCCTCGATCGCCGGGAAATCCTCAGGCGTGAACGGCTCATTGCGGGCGAAATCGTAGTAGAAGCCGTTCTCGATCACCGGCCCGATGGTCACCTGGGTGCCCGGGAAGAGCTCCTGCACGGCCTCGGCCAGCACGTGCGCGGCATCGTGGCGGATCAGCTCCAGCGAACGCGGGTCCTCGCGGTTGAGGAACTCGATCCTGGCGTCCTGCGTGATCGGGTCGGCGAGGTCCGCCACCGTGCCGTCCAGCGCCATGGCGACGGTGCGCTTGGCGAGCGACTTGGCGATGCCCTCCACGATCTCGCGGCCGGTGATGCCGGGGGCGTACTGGCGCTGGGCGCCGTCGGGGAATGTCAGGGTAATCATAAGATCTTTCTCCAGGCTCACTCCTGCCAACGGAGCAGGTAAGCGGGGGCCGACGGTCGATTGGGATGGAAAGCGAAATCAGCCGCCGTCAGGTTCGACCGCCTCGCAGGTGATCGGGGGAGCGTTCACGCCCCGCCAGCGACCATAGGCCCAGGGCTTATACCAGCCGGACCCGTCGGGCAATGTTTCAGGCACTACATCGAGCCCCGAGGTGCCGAAGGGGCCGCAGCGGCAGATCCGCGCCACGCCCATCCACCCCCCGGCCCAGAAGCCGTGCCGCTGGATCGCCTCGTCGGTGTATTCGGAGCAGGACGGCAGATGCCGGCACTGCCGGCCGATCAGGCCGGACAGGGTCAGCTGATAGCCCCGGATCGCCCAATGAGCCGCCTGCCGGACCGGGCTCGACATGTCAGCCGGCTGCCCTTCGCCGCGCCTCGATCTGGTCGAGGGCGTCCACCACCGCGTCGAAGGTGAGGAGGATGGAGGCATGGCGGGCCTTGAACTCCCGCACCGGCTCCAGCACCGCGAGATCGGCCCATTTGCCGGCGGGCGGTGTCCCGTTCTCCTTCAGCATCCGCCTTGCAGCCTGCCGCACCTCGCGCAGCTCCTCGACGGTCGAACCGATCACGTGCAGGCCCATGATGGAGGAGGATGCCTGGCCCAGGGCGCAGGCTTTCACGTCGTGGGCGAAGCCCGCCACCACGTTGCCGTCAAGCTTGAGGTCCACGGTGACGGTCGAACCGCAGAGCTTGGAATGGGCCGTGGCCGATGCATCGGCATCCGCCAGCCGCCCGAGATGCGGGATGCTGGCGGCAAGTTCGAGGATGCGTCGGTTATAGAGATCGTTAAGCATCGGACCCGTACGAGGTGGCAGACGAAGGATTGCGCCCAATATATAGGCATTCGGAAGAAACTCTGCGAGCCAGGTGCATCCAGGCGCCGCCGCGGAGCATAGAGGAAGCGCCAGGGCCGTTCCGGCCGCAGAGAGGTTCAGGAATTGAAAGAAAGGCTCCACATGGATGATGTGGTTAAGTCCTTGTCCCCGCGTCTGTCTGCAGCCGCCGACAAGCTCATGGAAAAACCCACCCGAGAGGAGGCGGAAGCCGCCGTCCGCACCCTCATTCGCTGGGCGGGAGACGACCCGCAGCGCGAAGGCCTGCTTGAGACCCCAAAACGGGTCGTGAAAGCCTTCAAGGAATTCTACTCGGGCTACAAGGACAATCCGCGGGAGGTCCTGAACAAGATCTTCGCGGAGGTCGAGGGCTACGACGACATCGTGCTCGTCAAGGACATCCCGTTCTATTCCCACTGCGAGCACCACATGGTGCCCTTCTACGGCATGGCCCACATCGCCTATTACCCGACGAAGGGCGTGGTCGGATTGTCCAAGCTCGCGCGTTTGGTCGAGGTCTTCGCCCGTCGCCTCCAGACCCAGGAGACGATGACGGCCCAGATCGCCGCCACCATGGAGGAGGCGCTCGAGCCGCGCGGCGTCGCCGTGATGATCGAGGCCGAGCACATGTGCATGTCCATGCGCGGTGTGCAGAAGGCCGGCGCCATGACCCTGACGACCCAGTTCACCGGCGTCTTCAAGGAAGACCCGGCCGAGCAGGTGCGCTTCCTAACCCTGGTGCGGCACGGCAAGTCTTGAGTTTTCGTCACGAGTGACGTTCTGAAGGGAGCCGGCGCCGATCCGGCTCCTTTTTCGCGAGAGGTTTTCCCATGTGCGCGTCCCACCCCTTCCCGGCTCCCGGACCGAAGGCCGACCTGGAGGAAGGAACCGCCCTGACCCCGCGCTTCGGCCCCGACGGGCTCGTCACCTGCGTCACGACGGAAGCCGATACGGGCGAGCTCCTCATGGTCGCGCATATGAACGCCGAGGCGCTGGCGAAGACGATTCAAACCGGCGAGGCCTGGTACTGGTCCCGTTCCCGCAGCGAGCTCTGGCACAAAGGCGCAACCAGCGGGCAGATCCAGACGGTGGTGGAGATGCGCGTCGACTGCGACCAGGACGCGCTCTGGCTCAAGGTGAAGGTCGCGGGTGACGGCGGCTGCTGCCACACCGGCCGGCGCTCGTGTTTCTACCGGAAGGTCGAGACCGGCGAGGATGGGGCGAGACTCACGTTTGCGTAGAACCGACCAGATCCAGGCGTTGCCCTGACCGTCAGTGCCGCAGCCCTGGCGGAACGGTCGGCATGTCGGCGTGATCGTGGTCGATGGGCACGAGGAAGGTCACGGACAGGCTGTCCTCTCCGTCTTCGTCGAGACCATCGGCTGCATCGAGGACCGGCGCTTCGAAGGAGGAGATCTCCTCGTCCGAGGAAGGCCGGATGCTCAGGCGCGCCCTGCCGTCCCAGAGGGGCACCCCGTCGGAGGTCAGCACGGTAAGGTCCTGCCTGAACTCGTCGCTCTCGAAGATGGCCCAGGCCCGGGCCTCGTCCGCATCGGTGATCGCGATGGGTTTGCCGCCGATCTCGAGTGTGAACATCGCTTCTCCCCAATTTTCGATGCGGCGCATATATAGCATGGTCCATCCGGCGCTTTTGTGATCCGGATTTGATCGGACGGTCGTGCCAGCCGAGACAGCCGATGAGGTCGCCCCTGAGTTCCGGAGACGACAAAAGGGGGCCGGATCAGTACCATAGGGTGAGCCCTGGCCGTTTGCCCCCAAACCCCTGCCGCAAGCGCTGCGGCGCTCCTCGCGATAATTCAGGGCCTTTTGCGCCAGGTCAAAGCCGATTGCGGCAGGGCCGTGCTGTGTCTCCAGAGCACAAGAGGGAACACAATGCGGATCATCCATCTCATCATGCCCGGCATGGGCAACGACTCGCTCCCGTTCGAGGGCGAGCCGTTCGGAAACAGCGAATTCGAGACGGGCGCTGCGGATCGTCCCGGAGCGGCCCGCAGAGACGCCGTCGCGAAGGACGCCGCCCTCGGCTGCTCGGGTTGTCAGGATGCCGGCTTTTGCCGTCGCGGGCTCGGCGCGGAGGAACTGGGCGCGGGTTGCACGGCAGCGAGCGCCTAAGGCTGCCCCACCGCCTCTGACGGCCTCCCGCCAAAAAATGCCGGGGTGCAAAACCCCGGCCCGCGGTCTATGTCCGGGTGGATGAGACACCGCCCCCTGCTTCTCGCGCGCGTCGCCGCAAGCGCGATCTTCTTCGGCAACGGTTTCGGCATCGGCACCTGGGCGGCCCAGCTGCCCCGCTTCAAGGCGGGCCTGGGGCTCTCCGATGGGGAACTGAGCCTGGCGCTCCTCGCCTTCGCGCTCGGCGCCATCGTGCTCATGCCGGTGGTCGGCTTCCTGGCGGCCCGCTGGGGCAGCCGGGTGGTGACCGTCACGGCGGCCTTCGCCTTCGCGGCGAGCCTGTTCCTGCCGGGCCTCGCCCCGAGCCTGCCCTATCTCGTGGCCGCGGCCCTGCTGGCGGGCGCCAGCAACGGCGCCATGGACGTGTCCATGAACACCAACGCCACCGAGGTGGAGCGCGCCTGGGGCGTGCCGATCATGTCCTCGTTCCATGCCTTCTTCAGCCTCGGCGGCCTGTCAGGCGCGGCGGCCTCGGGCCTCCTCATCGCCCTCGATGTGGGCGTGGTCCCCACCCTCGTCCTCTCCTGCGTCGGGATGGGCCTGCTGTTTCTCGTCGCGGCCTTCTGGGCCCTCGACAACCGCGAGCGGGCGGAGGCCGGCCACGGCTTCGCCCTGCCCCGGCTGGAGATTATGGGGCTCGCCGTCCTGACCCTGCTCTGCCTCCTGGTCGAGGGCGCCATGGTGGACTGGACGGCGATCTACCTCCAGACCGTGACGGGCGCGACGCTGGAATTCGCCGTGGCGGGCTTCGCGGCCTTCTCCCTCACCATGACAATCTGCCGCTTCACCGGCGATTTCGTGGTCCGCCGCCTCGGGCGCGCCCTCACGTTGAGGCTCGGCGGCCTCCTCGCCACCCTCGGCCTCGCGCTTGCGACCTTGGCGCCCTTCCCGGTCTCCGCCACGATCGGCTTCGCGCTCGTGGGGCTCGGCCTCGCCAACGCGGTGCCGGTTCTGTTCAGCACGGCGGGCGAGACGAAGGGCATCCCGCCCAGCATGGGCGTCGCCATGGTAGCCACCATGGGCTATGCGGGCCTCCTGCTCGGACCGCCCCTGATCGGCTTCGGCGGCGATCTCATGGGCCTGCGGCCGACGCTTTGCCTCCTGGTCGTCTTCGCCCTGGTTATCACCGCCCTCTCCCGAAGGGTGCTTCGTCCTGCCACCGTTTAGTTCGGGCAAGCGTGACCTAAATGAACTCTCGAGGCATTATTCATAAGGTCTTCATGTGCGCATGGCATGAAGATCGTGTGCCTTGGAGTACGCGGTCATGTTGTGGGACGGGATCGCCCGGCGCAGCGCCGGGTCTGGGGGCGGCGGGGGCGTCGCCGAGGCGGGAAGCCCGCCGGAACGGGATTCTCGAGCGAAGGTGAAGATCGGCCTCGCGCTCGGCGGCGGCGCGGCCCGCGGCTGGTCCCATATCGGCGTTCTGCGCGTCCTGTCGGAAGCCGGCATCGTGCCGGACGTGATCGCCGGCTGCTCCATCGGGGCCGTGGTCGGCGGCTGCTACGCGGCCGGCAAGCTCGACGAGCTAGAGGCCTTCGCGGTCTCGCTCACCAAGCGCCGGGTGGTCGGTCTCCTGGACTTTCACCTGAGCGGGTCCGGCCTGATCGCGGGCGGTCGGCTCCAGCGGCTGCTCGAGCAGGACCTCACCGACCGGCGCGTCGAGACGTTGCCCCTCAAATTCTGCACCA
The DNA here is from genome assembly GCA_023426505.1 of Pseudomonadota bacterium. Lineage (GTDB taxonomy): Bacteria > Pseudomonadota > Alphaproteobacteria > Rhizobiales > Beijerinckiaceae > Microvirga. The sequence continues at coordinate 4,227 of JAFAAP010000212.1, read as the reverse complement.
TCGCGACCGAGCTCACGAGCGGCCACGAGATCTGGCTCACCCGCGGCCCCCTCGTGCAGGCCATGCGGGCTTCCTATGCCCTGCCCGGCGTCTTCAACCCGGTCATGATCGGGGGGCGCTGGCTCATGGACGGCGCGCTGGTGAACCCGATCCCGATCACCGCCGCCCGGGCGCTCGGCGCCGACATCGTGATCTGCGTGAACCTCAACGGCGAGATCCGCGTGCGCGGAACCGTGATTCAGTCCTACGACTCGGAAACCGGGGACGAGCAGGAGATCGAGGAGGCAATTGAGATGCCTCGGCGCTGGGGGATCTTCCCGGCGGCCCGGCCGGACAAGCCGCGGCGGCCGAACGCGCCAGGCTTGGCCACGGTCATGGTCGACGCCTTCAACATCACCCAGGACCGCATTGCGCGGTCGCGGCTCGCAGGCGACCCGCCGGACATCATGATCGCCCCGAAGCTCGCCCGGATGGGCCTGTTCGAGTTCCATCGGGCCGAGGAGTGCATCAATCTCGGTCGCCAGGCGACCGAGCGGGCGCTTCCGGACATCATGGAGATCCTGCAGGAGGCCCAGGGCGCCTGATCAGGCGGCCTCCAGCCTCCTCAGGCGGTCGCGATATACTCGCGAATGGCCTGGGCCTCGGCCTCGATCTCCTCCAGGCGCATCTTCACCACGTCGCCGATCGACACGATCCCGAGGAGCGCACCGCCCTCCACCACCGGCAGATGCCGGAACTTGCCCTGGGTCATCACCTCCATCAGGTCGTTGATGGGGGTCTGCGTCGTGCAGGTGGTCACCTTCTCGGTCATGAAGCGCGAGACGGGCTCGTCGAGGGCGCCCGCCCCGCGGGCCGAGAGCGCCCGGACGATATCGCGCTCCGAGATGATCCCGAGGAAGGGCTTCTGCCCGTCCTGGACCACGAGGGCGCCGATCCGCCTCTCGGAGAGGATCTGGGCGGCCTCGCTCAATGTCCGGTTCGGCCCGATGGTGACGACGTCGCGACCCTTGATCGAAAGGATGCGGTTGACGAGCATGATGCGCCTCCGTTCACGCGGAGCGTCACTCCCGACGGACCGGGAGTAACCCTGCGTCAGTTAGCCGATGATCCGGCGAATCAGACCCGGTTTCAAGCCGGGATGCGGCTCGGGCGGCGCGGAAGCGGGTCGATGAACGGAAAAAGCAGGAGTCCGACCAGGAATCCGCCGATATGAGCCTCCCATGCGATGCTGGCGTCCGTCACCCCGATCGGCTGGACGAAGGCGAAGACGTAATTCGCCGCGAACCACACGCCGAGGAAGACCAGGACCTGCCGGTTCCGAGCCATGTCGGCGAGCCCCTCCCGCAGCCGCTCGTGGGGCTGGGTCAGCCGCCCCTCGGGGAGCCAGTCCGCCGGCGCGAACATGAACCAGGATGCGGCCGCCATCATGCCGGAGACGGCCGCCGAGGCCCCGATCATCGGCAGAACCTGGAGGGGGTTCATCAGGGCATAGAGGACCGCCCCGCCCACGGCCGATGCCAGCGCGAGACCGAAGAAGCGCGCCATCCCGAAGCGCCGGACGAGAGGCGTCCCGAAGGCCGCGAGCCAGACGCAGTTGATCAGCACGTGGGCCCAGGAGCCGTGCAGGAATGCGTAGGTAAGCGCGGTCCAGGGGTAAGCCTCCTGGTCCGCCAGGACATACTGCGCCAGGGCTGCGAGCGGCGAGACGCCCTCCCCCGGGCTTGCCGATCCCTGGAGCCCGCTGATGATCTCGTCCGGCTGGACGCCTCCGAACGCGACGGCCCAGCGGGCCGGGATGACCGCCCAATCGATGATGAGCTTGAAGTCGACCTCCTCGGAGAGGAGCTGGCGCAGGGCATGAATGCCCACGAGGATCACGATGCTCAGCATCACGGCGGCCGGCAGATTGAAGATCGGCTCGCGCGCCGGACGTTCTGAGGACAGGGGCATGGACGACTTTTTACGAATTGTTTGCGTGACGGGCCACAATCGGCCACCTTTTCGAAGGACGAAAGCCTGGCGCCGATTCTCCCACGGAAGGAATCGAACGGCGCAATGCGGCCCTTTGAAGGGCTTCCTCTCGGTCGGATTAAAGAACAGGCCCCCGATCGGCGCTTGGTAAAATTTTTGTTAACCTTAATGGAACCAGTCCGGGGCGCGACGCGTTAACCCACCCTTTACTTTCTGCTTGAGCCTGAAATCCAACCGTGTCAGCTTGGTTAAAACAAGATTAACCGGCTGGTGGGGCATGCGGCAGGATAATTTCAAGAACGGCGGGTTTGGCGGTCACAACGAAAAGGCTTCGCTCGCTGCCAAGTTCGTCAAAACGGCATTTTTCGGCCTTTCATTGATGTTTTTCGGTGCAGCCGCTCAGGCTCAGACGGTGGCGTCGCTGCCGAGCGCCAGCAACCCGATCGCCAATATGGGCGCGGCCAAGCCTCTCCTGGGCTGGGTCAAGTTCTGCGACACCTATCCGGCCGAGTGCGCCGTCGACACCTCGGAGCCGGAGACCGTTCAGCTCACGCCTCAGGTCTGGAAGACCATTGTCTCGGTGAACCAGCGCGTGAATTCCAGCATCAAGGCCGTTACCGACGCGGACCACTGGGGCGTCGTCGACGTGTGGGGCTTTCCCGATGACGGCAAGGGCGATTGCGAGGACTACCAGCTCCTCAAGCGCCGCATCCTCGTCGAGAGCGGCCTTCCCCGTCGCGCCATGCGCATGACCGTCGTCATCGACGAACTCGGCGAAGGTCATGCCGTGCTGATGATTCGCACCAACCAGGGCGACTACGTGCTCGACAACAAGACGTCGTCCGTCCTCCCGTGGCACCGCACCGGCTACGCCTACGTGAAGCGTGAGAGCGAGAACGCGATCGGCTGGGTGTCCCTTGGAGGCATCACCAGCTCGCCGACCACCACCGCGAATCGCTAAGCATCGGTCAGGAAATTTCGAGATGGCCGGGCTCGCCCCGGCCATTTTCATTTTGCTTCACCGAACGCCCTGCCCCTGACGAAATCCACCCGATCCGGACCTCGATTCAGGCTGCATCCTCGTATTCATGCCGTCCGGTCCGCAGGTCGCGGATCTCAAGCAGCAGGTCGCGGTTCATGAGCTCCAGCCGCCGCAGGCGCTCGTGCATTTCCTCGATGGTGCGGTTGCCGGTGTTCTGCAGCAGGAACACCATCAGGAAGGTGCAGATCGTTGTGCCGGTATTGATTACCAGCTGCCACGTATCGGAGAACCTGAACAGCGGGCCCGACACCGCCCACAGGATCACGAGCATGCATGCGATCATGAAGGCGTAGGGGCTGCCGAGGTTGTTGGAAATCCACTCGGACAGGATTTCGAAGCGGTTCGTGATGAACTTCGTCATTGCACTCTCCATACGACCAGCCGTCACAGGCCCGGTCGCAGGAGAGCTGAGCGGTCAGCCTTCTGCGCGAGCCTCTGACGGCATGGTCCGTCGACTGTCGCTTGGCATGGTCTGCTTCCGTTGAATCGCCGGGTCCGTTTCCCCGGCTCTCTTGGTTTAGGGTTGGGTTCGGGTGTTTTCAACGTCGGGAAGGGGGCCATTCCGGCCCTCAGGCGCTCTGTCGCACCCGACCCTGGTCTGCCAGCGTCTTCGCGCAGGCGTTAGGGTCGATCGATGCGCCGCAACCCCTTTGCGTAGCGCTTCCAGTTGTCGACGTAGTGCCGTGCCGACCAGCGCAGCCGCTCGACGGCCGCCTCGTCCAAGACCCTGATCGCCTTGGCGGGGGCGCCGACGATCAGCGCATTGTCCGGGAACTCCTTGCCCTCGGTGACGAGCGCATGAGCCCCGACCAGGCAGTTCCGCCCGATCCGGGCATGGTTGAGCACCGTGGCCCCCATGCCGATGAGGGAGTTCTCGCCGATCGTGCAGCCGTGAAGGATCGCATGGTGGCCGACGGTGCAGCCGGCCCCGACGCTCAGAGGGGCGCCCTCATCCGTGTGGAGCATGGCCCCTTCCTGGATGTTGGTGGCCGCACCGATATCGATGAGCTCGTTGTCCCCGCGCAGCACGGCGCCAAACCAGATCCCCACATCCTGTCCCAGCCGAACCTTCCCGATCACGTGGGCGTCGGGTGCGATCCAGAAGCGGCCGGGCTCGGGCAGGTCCGGGGAAACGTCATCGAGGCTGTAGATCGGCATCGCACACCCGGAGGCTGGGGAATGGAAGGACCCTGAAGTGAAAAGCGGCGGAATCC
>JAFAAP010000144.1 GCA_023426505.1 Pseudomonadota bacterium | reverse complement strand
GTTGTAGTCATAGAGCAGCCTTATAGAGCGGTTGTCACCTGCAGCTACATATTCGGGTGCATTCCTGTGCAACAAAGCAGGGATTGTAGCTCCATCAGCCGCTGTCGCCGCTTGCCGGATTATGAGTGGCTCCCCGACGGTCCCGGTACTTGAATGAGTGAGCCCCATCAACATCCAAGCAGCGGCCTTCCGCCGCCTTGTGCTTTGAAGCAGTGGCTTCCTACGGCGTCGCCATGCAGGCATAGGCTGCACTCGTTGCAGCAAAGTCCGAGAGTATGGAGAAGAGGTGCAAGCAAACTGGATCGTGTAGTGAGGAATAACCAAGAAGATTCCTTATGAACCTTACTGTTTTCAATAAGTTATTAGTCGTGATAACATGATGGCCGTGCGAGTTGACACGTGCGCATCATCCTAACCCAGAGGCTACCATGGACAAGGATCGGGTCGCAGGCTCCGCCAAGCAGGCCAAGGGCTCCGTCAAGGAGGCCATCGGCAAGGTGACGGGCGACAGTAGGACCGAAGCTGAAGGAGCCGCCGAGAAGGCGGCCGGTCGGGCGCAGAATGCCGTTGGCAGCATCAAGGATGCCGTACGCGGCACAAAGGAGCGCTGAGCAAGAGCAGGTCGCTGTTACTGGCGCTTCTGGGCTGATGCCAAGCCATCAATATTGGAAACGGAGGGCGGCTCGATGTTGGCCGAGCCAGTGATGCCAAGGTCATCTCGCATCGGAAATGGTCATTGCGCCACCATGACGTGAGTACCGGCAGGTTGCCCATTCGAGCGGAGAACGACCGATGACACTCCCGAACCTGACTGCGAATGTCCGGAGACACCGGATCTCCCATCCATCCGCCGAAAATCCGACAGCCCCTGCCGTCTTGGGCCGGAGCATCCAGGCTCATCTCGGCCAGCAACTGCGGGCCTGTTATGGTGACCCTGCCGCGCGCAAGCTTCCTGCGAAACTCGCCCGGCTCCTCAACCGGGTAACCCAGCTGATCCGTGCCCGCACTGAGCCGGTCGACCAAGCCTTTGTCGACGGAATCCGATTGAGCATTCCTTCACTTCGGGCATTCGCGATCTCACTCACGCGCGACGCGGATCGAGCGGAAGATCTCGTGCAGGAGACGGTTCTTAAAGCCATCAGCAAGCAGGAGCAGTACGAGGCCGGCACGAACATGCAGGCATGGCTCTTTACCATCCTGCGCAACCTGTTCTGCTCGGAGCGCCGCAAGTCCTTACGCGAGGTCGAGGATGTGGACGGATCCTATGCGGAACTGTTGATGTCCGTCCCGGATCAAGAGGACAGGATCATGCTTCATGATCTCGAGACAGCGCTCGGCAAGCTGCCCCGGGTGCAGCGAGAGGCGATCATTCTCGTGGGAGCCGATGGGCTGTCCTATGAGGAAGCCGCTCAAGCCCTTGGGTGTGCCGTCGGCACCGTCAAGAGCCGGGTCAACCGGGCCAGGAACGGTCTGGCCGAGCTGATGGGACATGCTGACAAGGACGAGATTGCCAGCTTGCAACATACCTCCATGTGAGAGCGCCGAGGCGTAGGAGGCGTCGGGAATGCCGGTTGCGAAAAATGCCAGGGCTATCGGGAATAAGCTGGAACTGACGTTCGTTCTCTGTTCGGGCGGTGTTGGGCCTGATCATCTCCGTCTTCGGATGAGGCCCTGGCACTAAGGTTATAGGGAAGCGATTCCTCCTCTTGAGAATCAAAAGGTTGCCCATGTCCATTGATCGCTCTTATCAGGAACAAGCGTGTCCCATGTCCGAAGCAGGAACATGCGTAACCAGGATCGGCATTTACGCCAACACCCTGCTGCGTGTGGGCCTGGAGCAAATCCTCGATGGCACCCGCTTCGCTGTGTTCGATAGTACAGTGAACGACGCCTCCGAGCCGTCAGCCTTTGCCGATACGGCCTCCGTTCTCTTCATTGTGGATGAGAAACATCGTCCAAACGGCCTTACTGAGCTGATTGCAGAGCTGAAAGGCCGACATTCGGCAGGGCGGGTGCTCGTGCTAGCGGATCAGTTCGATCGTAGCGCCGTGATGTCGGCGCGGCACGCTGGGGCGGACGGATTTTGCCTCACGACAACCAACCGTGATGTTTTGATCCACTCCATTGAACTTGTGATGCTCGGAGAGGTGGTCATTCCGTCGGAACTTATCCTGGCGATCATGGAAGACAACGGGCGCGATGCCAGATCCGAGCTCAGGCGCGGTATGCGGGAATCGAATGGCAACGCTCCACAGATCCATCGCCTCTCCAGTCGAGAAACCGAAATCCTATGCTGGCTGAAGGAGGGCGCTCCCAACAAAGTCATCGCGCGCAAGCTCAATGTGGCTGAGGCAACCGTGAAGGTGCACATCAAGGCTATCCTGAGGAAGATCGGCGCCGGAAACCGGACCCAGGCGGCCATCTGGGCGGCGGATCACTTATCGGCCGGAACGGGAATTCAGTAGACCGTGGCTCCCCCAGATGATCAAGCAGCCAAGAGGGGGCACATGCACACTTTCAACCTGTTCCGGCGCAAGGAGGAAGCAGACCTGTACTGAGCCGTCTCCGTAAACAGGCCGGTTCTGGAGTTCGTGACTGAGGATAAGGGGGAGTACGCCTGCTCGCTGAACGTGGAGTCTTTGTTCGGGTTCGACGCTGCTGCGCGTGCGTCTGCTGATGCCAATTGATCTTCCCTCGCGTGGGTGGCTCTCCCGCACTTTGCGTGGATTACGCTGCCAGGAGCACCCGGCGGCGCAGGAGGTCGAAGCCAGCGCGTCCATACATGGAGCGCTTCAGGAGCTTGAGGCGCGTGATCTGACCCTCCGCTTGCCCACTGCTCCACGGCTGTGTCAGCGCTGCCCGGACCGCGGCCCCGTCCTGCTCCAGGCCGGCAGCAAAAGTCTCGACAGCTTGGATGCCTGATGACCGAGCGTCAGCGATCCATGCCGTCAGAGCCTCGGTGGACGACTGCTCATTGTTTCGGGTCTGGCGCTCACGACAACATTGCCGAATGAGAGTGCAGAAGCGCCCGGCGAGATCAGCCACAGCTGCAGCTTCAGGATCTTGTCGCACCCGGGCTAGGAAGGCAGCCTCCATCGCATCAAGGGCGGTCGGAGGGCGCACCAGAAGCCATGCAAGCTGCTTGGGCGAAGGAAGCGGATCGCCCGCTGCGGGGCGTCTCGGACCAGGTGAGTGCCATTTGCGGGCTGTCGTCTTCGCCGGAGCCGTGCGACGCTCGGCCATCCAGCGGTAGACCTGCTTGGGGGAGCCGGCAAAGCCGAGATCCCGTAGCTCGCGCCAGAGGGCGGTGGCGTTCTCGTATCCCGCAGCCAAGCGGGCCTTGAGGTGAGGGAGAAACGGATCAAGAATACTCGGCCCCGGTTGGCGCACGGCACGCTCAGGAAAGCTTTCGGCCTGGGCGAACTTCCTCACCGTGCCGCGCGCCAGGCCCATCGTGCGGCTGATCGCCAACAGCGTCTCTCCACGGGCATGTCGTTGCCGGACTTCCTCATAGAGAGCCTGCCAACGGGCCCGGCTGTCGGCACTGGCGGCCTGCTCGGCCCGCGTGCGAAGATAGGCGCGGGCTCGTTGTGCCGAGGCCACAGGCGGATGATCGATGAGAGGCAGACGCCGCAACCGGGCATGGGCTCCTGCCAGCCAGCGCTCGACCATCTGGCGGGTATTCAACAGCAGATGCCACCGATCCGCGACCTGGATAGCTTTGGAGGCCGTGGCCGCGCCCTTTGCGTATTCACTGGAACGGTCGCGGGCGATGATCTCAATATCGGGATGGCGCCGGAGCCAGGCTGAGAATGTGGACGCGCTTCGGTCGGGCAAGAGCTCGATCGGCTTTTGCCGCTCCAGGTCGATCAGGATGGAGCCGTAGGTGCGGCCTTTCTTCATCGCCCAGTCATCGACGCCGACAATGCGAGGTGGTTGACGCGCGGGAAGCGGCTGATCCCGAACGAGGCGCAGGACGGTGTCGGCGCTGGCCGGCATAGCGAGATGCACGAGGAGCCTGGCACCAGGTTCACCTCCCAACGCGATGCCGATCCGCCCCTGTGCCTTCGCCAGTCGCTGGGTGCGTCGGGCATAAGGCTTGAGAAGACGAGGGAGAGGCTCCGTAAAGGTTTGCTTCAGGCAAGTATGATTGTGGCAGTAGAAGCGCCGCACCCGAACGCTGAGACGAACCTCACGCCCGAAGGATGGGAGGTCCGCCGGCTGCCGGTCATAGGAGCTGTGCACGCTGCCACTGAGGTGCCGGCATGCAGGGCAGCGGCCATGGGAGGCGCACCCCTCGACTGCAACAATGAGGGCGTTCTGACTCTGAGGAGTGACGTGGCGGATCCGACAACCGGGAATGAGCGAAAGCGAGTTCATGCCCCGCTCTGCCAGTGGACATTGGCCGGATCGGGCCACGTTACTGCGACTCATCCACGCAAAGTGCGGGAGAGCCACGCATTCGGGGGAAGATCAGTTGTGGAGCTTGGACGAGCGTTTGGATGACGCCCTTAACCGGATCAAGCACAACTCCACCCCGGACGCCATAGAACAGGCACGACAGGACGAACAATCGATCCTCACCACGCTGGACCGCCTGATGACAAGGGCGAGAGCCATTGAGGGTCAGATGCTTTAGATCAGGACGAACACGCCTCGACACTGACTTACAGTCATAGCCAGGCCTTTTCCCTTGCAGTGAGCATCAGGCAGCTCTCCCCGGTTGGACTTACCTCTTTAACCACCAATTCCGGCCAACCTTAACCGCAACTTAACATAGGTTGGCCAGTTTCCGTCGAGCGTGACCCTATGGGGAGGCGGGGTGATGAAGAAGCCTCGACTGAATGCTGACACTGTGCACTCTAAGGAGTGGAGCATAGGCTCCAACGGGCTAACCTCCCGCGGCCGAACCGAACTCCTGAAGCGGCTGGGCCTTCAGATGAAAGCTGATTACGCACAAGTTGTGAATGAGTCTATTCCCGATGACATGCGGGCAATCCTCGCCAAGATCGACCTTCACAGCGGCAGACCTGACGACGAACACCGTTAGGCCGGTTTGCCCCTCCTGAGCCGACCCTTCAGATTTTTCGGCAAAAATGTCTGAGCCTATCGCTCGACCTTGGTTCGGCGTTGTTTCCCCCAGTGAGGGTGGTCTCAGCCTATCTCTTTTGCCAAGGATGTGCGTGGCATCAGCTTCCGGACCGCCGATGCCATTGCGGCCAAGCTCGGCATGGAGAAGACCGCCCCGCAGCGCATCCGTGCCGGTATCTCGTTCGCTCTCCAGACCGCCACCGACGAGGGGCACTGCGCTTTGCCGGTCGGGCGCTCACCCGCTTGGCCGAGCAGTTGCTGGATGTCGATGGAGAACTGATCCGAACAGCAATTGTTGATGAATTTGCGAAGGGAGAGATCGTCTCAGACGTGATTAGCGGCGAGACCTGCCTCTTTCTGAAAGGTTTGTATCTGTCCGAGCAGGCGATTGCCTCCCGGTTGATCGAACGGGCCTCCGGTCCGCCGCCTTGGCCGGAGATTGACCTCGAGAAGGCCATTCCCTGGGTGGAGGGCCGCACGGGCAAGACCCTGGCCGCCTCGCAGCGGGAGGCTCTGAAACTGGTGCTCGGCTCCAAGGTGGCCGTAGTGACTGGTGGGCCGGGTGTCGGCAAGACGGCCCTGCTCGACACAATCCTGCGCCTGCTCGTGGCCAAAGGCGTCAAGGTGGCTCTGGCAGCGCCGACAGGGCGCGCGGCCAAGCGCATGACCGAGCAGACAGGATTGGAGGCCAAGACCATTCATCGCCTGCTGGAGATCGACCCGAAGCACGGAGGCTTCTCACGCACGGAGGAGAACCCGCTTGATTGCGATCTGCTGGTCGTGGACGAAACCTCAATGGTGGATGTGCCGCTCATGAGCGCGCTAACCAAGGCGGTTCCGCCCGAAGCGGGCCTACTGCTGGTGGACGACGTGGGCCAGTTGCCCTCGGTGGGATCGGGGCAGGTGCTGGCCGACATCATCGCCTCGGAGCGCATTCCTGTAGCCCGTCTGACCGAGGTGTTCCGGCAGGCAGCCGAGAGCCGGATCGTGGTCAACGCGCACCGGATCAACAAGGGCCAGATGCCCGAGCCGCCCAAGGCAGGCGAAGAAAGCGACTTCTACTTCGTCGAAATCACCGATCCCGAGGAGGGCGTGCCGAAGATCATCCAGATGGTCCAGGAGCGCACGCCGCGCCGGTTCGGGCTCGATCCGATGCGGGACATCCAGGTGCTCTGTCCGATGAACCGGGGCGTGCTCAGAGCCCGCAACCTCAACATCCAGCTCCAAGAAGTGCTCAATCCCAACCCGCCCGCCAAGGTGGAGCGGTTCGGCTGGCGCTTCTCACCCAGTGACCGGGTGATGGAGACGCAGAACGACTACGACCGCGAGGTGTTCAACGGGGATCTCGGCACGGTGATGCGGATCGACGACGAGGAGGGGGCGCTGATTGCCTCCTCCGACGGGCGGGAGGTGATCTATCCCTTTGGTGAACTCGACACTCTGGTACCCGCCTACGCTACCACGATCCACAAGTCGCAGGGCTCGGAATATCCCGCCGTCATCATCCCGGTGGTGACGCAGCACTTCACGATGCTGGCCCGCAACCTGCTCTATACCGGCGTCACGCGAGGCAGGCGGCTGGTGGTGATGGTCGGACAGAAAAAGGCAGTGGCCATGGCTGTCAGAGGTGGCCAGATGAAGAGGCGTTGGACGAAGCTGCGGGAGTGGTTGGCCATTGAACGGCTCCAGCCTTCGTAGGCTTGTTTGGCAGAGGGTCAGTCGGGAGTAGACTGATGCCAGCATACTTCCGGCGCCCGAGGCGCTTGAAAAGCCCACACCATGCAGACTCCTGGAGGCGATACAAGCCGCGTCATGCCCCTGCTCGCCTACACCCACTCAGGGAAGCCGCTTGTTGCACCTCTGCTGTCCGATCACGAATGGGACCACCTGCGATCGGCGCGAAACCGCGACGCGTGGATGCCGTATGGGAAAGGACGGGCCATTCCCGAGGTCTCACGCCTCGGAACACGATTCTTCGCTCATCCTCCCGGACAAACGTCTGCAGGGGCCAAGGAAAGCAACCTCCATCTCTTCATCAAGGCCCAGAGCTTGCTCGGAGCTCGGGCCGCAGGCTGGGAGGCTCTCCTCGAGCAATCCGGAACCACGCCCGATGGCCGCGACTGGCAGGCCGATGTCCTGTGCCGGCGGCCTGGGAAAGCCTGGACCGTCGCATCGAGGCCCAGGTTCAACTCCAGGGCGAGGAAGCCTACCGCCAGCGGCAGGAGCGCTATTCCGCTTCCGGCATTCGCGCCCTCTGGCTGGTCGCTCACGAGCCTGCGGCCCTGCATCGCTACTGGCGCGAGCCCGATCCGGATCTGCCGGCGTTCAAAACCACGGTCGGGAACGATCAGCACGGCCGGCCGGAAGCGCAGGTTCAGATCGATGGCTTATCGCTGAGCATACCTGAGTTTGTCTCCGGCGCGCTCGGCGGCCAACTGCACTGGTCTGGGACCGGCCGGCACGGGATCCTCATGCTCGTTCTCCGCAAAGACCAGTGTTGGCATCGCACCTGCCGAAAGACGGTCTTTTTCGCCTACAGGGCCGAAACGCCGCGGAGGATGCCGCTCGACCTCGAGGCGGTCCAGACGATGCACGGCTACGGCGACGCTTATGCCAGGGCTCGTGCGGTTCTGCCCGATCTTGCCGACAGCCCGTGGTCATTCAGGAAGGTCCTCGCGTCACGGTGTCCTCACTGCCGACGGGAGATCCGGTACCATGGTCATGACTGGGAGGGTCAGGACGTCCTTGACATGCTGATCGGCGTCGATGTCGGTGAGCAGGGCCGACGCCTCGGCTTGACTCCACATGCGCTGGCATTGGGGGCCTCAAACCCGATGGACGCGCTGGGCTCCCCTCGGCGGCATCGGTCAGGTCTCCCATCGCCGTCTTGAGATGCGTCCGAGGCGCCTCGGCTCCAGGACGGGCTGATGCGACTCGCGGACGAAGCACCGGTCGCGGTGATTTCGCGGTCCGGATCGGCAACCTGCCAAAGACTGCGTCCCGAGGCGCGGGCCCTTTGCCGCCTCAGGTCCCGCAGAAGGTCCGATACACGCGCTGGTGCGGCTCCGGCGGTTCGGCGTAGTGAGCAAATGCCGGCTGATCCTCGTGGGGCTGCGAGAGAACCATCAGCAACTCCTCGAAGGGAGCAAAGTCATCCCGCTCCACCGCAGCCTGAATCACCGCCTCCACGCGATGATTGCGCGGGATATAGGCCGGATTGACAGCGCGCATGGCAGCCTGGCGGCTTGCGCCGTCGTGCGGCTCATGACTCAGCCGCTCGCGCCAGCGGGTCGCCCAGGCATCGTAAGCAAGCGGGTTGACGAAGTGGTTTCGGACGGCCTCATCTCCCTCGGGGCCGGCGGCGGCATCGCACAGACGCCGGAAGGTCAGGGTGAGGTCGGCCTGGTTCTCGGCCATGGCCTTCAGGAGATCCCCGGCGAGCATCAGGTCCTCCTCGCGCTCTGTCAGCAGCCCGAGCTTGCGCCTGAGCCCTGCGTGATAGGCTGCCTCAAACTTACCTGAGAAGGCTTCGAGTGCCTCATTCGCTTCTGCGACAGCCTTCTCTTGGTCCTCGGACAGGAGCGGCAGAAGCGCCTCGGCCAGCCGCGTCAGGTTCCAGAGGCCGATGCGCGGCTGGTTGCCATAGGCATAGCGACCGTGCTGGTCGATGGAGCTGAAGACCGTCGCCGGATCATAGGCATCCATGAAAGCGCATGGGCCATAGTCGATCGTCTCGCCCGCAATGGACATATTGTCGGTGTTCATGACCCCATGGATGAAGCCGATGTGCAGCCAGCGGGCGATGAGGGCTGCCTGGGCGGCGATCACCTGATCCAGGAGCGCGCGATACGGTCTGTCACTCTCTGCGGCCTGTGGGTAGTGCCGGCCGATGACGTAGTCCGCAAGGAGGCGCAATCCCTCCAAATCCTGCCGGACGGCGAAGAACTGGAAGGTGCCAACCCGGACATGACTCGAGGCCACCCGGGTGAGAACTGCGCCGGGAAGCAGCGTCTCGCGGACCACCGTCTCGCCGGTCAACACGGCGGCGAGCGCACGTGTTGTCGGCAGGCCGAGCGCCGCCATCGCCTCGCTCACAAGATATTCGCGCAGGACAGGCCCCAATGCCGCCCGCCCGTCGCCGCGGCGCGAGTAGGGTGTCGGACCTGAACCCTTGAGCTGAATGTCACGGCGGATGCCATCTTGGTCGACCACTTCGCCGAGGAGGATGGCACGGCCGTCGCCGAGTTGCGGTACGAACTGCCCGAACTGGTGCCCGGCATAGGCCATGGCAATGGGCTCCGCCGCATCCGGAACGCGGTTGCCGGACAGAAGCGCAACTCCTTCGGGACTGGAGAGGCGATCCGGATCGAGGCGGAGCTGCAGGGCGAGATCCCGGTTCAGGCGGATGAGTCTCGGAGCCGTAACTGAGGTCGGCGGTAAGCGCGCGAAAAAGCGCTCCGGCAGGCGGGCGTAGGTGTTATCGAAGGGAATATGAACTGCCATCGGACCGATTTCACCGTCAGGATCCCGTGAAATCGGACTGCGTGCCTCGGAAAACAAGAGCTGGAGGGCCATCCAGCTGAAGCGGGTCAGCGGCGCCCTGCTCCGGTCCTGGACGGCGCTCCGGGCGGATCTGTCCAGGAAAAGACGATTACCGCTCTCGCTCGACGATACAGTACTCGACGTCGATAATCTCCCCGGCTCGGGGCGCTCGCGCCATCCTGCGGCGGAGGCGCCACCGCAGGACCATGCCCGTGATGATGGCCGCAGGAATGAGGATCAGCGCGAGCCCGGCGGCCAGGACAATCAGCAAGAGGCCCAGCGAGACGGCGGCAATCAGCATCAGAACAGCAGCCCAGCGAGGCATCCGGATCAACCTGATGCCCGGATGGAGCGGATAGCGCGGGTCCATATTCCCCTTTTTGCAAAGCTCTGCTCCCCGCAAAGGCTCCTTATGGGGGATCGACCGCACGCTCGAACGGTCGTAGCCTATGGGTAACAACAAGGGGACACCGGCGGATGTGAAGACGGGACGGGAACGGCTGTCCGCGACAGCCAC
>JAFAAP010000233.1 GCA_023426505.1 Pseudomonadota bacterium | reverse complement strand
CGCCAAGGGCATGACGCTGCCCTTCATCTCCTACGGCGGCTCGTCGCTGCTCTCGCTCGCGCTCGGCATGGGCTTCCTGGTGGCGCTCACCCGCAAGCGCCCCCGCGCCGAGATGATGGACCACTTCGCGCCGGAGCGGCCGCGCGGATGAACGCTCCCCTGATCCTCCTGACGGCGGGCGGCACCGGCGGCCACCTCTTCCCGGCCGAGGCCCTGGCCAATGCCCTCAAGGCCTCCGGCGCGCGGGTGGCGCTCGCCACCGACAGGCGCGCCAACGCCTATGCGGGCTCGTTCCCGGCCGACGAGATCATCGAGATCCCCTCCGCCACGCCGTCCGGGCGCTCGCCGGTCCAGATGGCGAAGGCCGCCCTGGTGCTGGCTCAAGGAACGCTCAAGGCCATCCCGGCGATCCGCCGGCTCAAGCCCGCGGTCGTGGTCGGCTTCGGCGGCTATCCGACCGTGCCGCCCGTGCTGGCGGCGTCCTTCTTGGGGCTTCCGACCGCGATCCATGAGGCGAACGGGGTCATGGGCCGGGCCAATCGCCTGCTCGCCCGCCGCGCCTCCCTCATCGCCACCGGCTTCGAGCAGGTGAAGGGCATTCCGGCCGGCATTCCCGGAAAGGTCGAGCAGACCGGTAACCCGATCCGCCCGGCGGTGCTGGAGGCCTCCCGCCAGCCCTACGAGGCGCTGACCGCCGACACGAAGTTCCGCCTCCTCGTCACCGGCGGCAGCCAGGGCGCCCGGGTGATGAGCGACGTGGTGCCGCCGGCGGTCGAGCTCCTGCCGCCGGAGATCCGCGCGCGCCTCGACATCTGCCAGCAGGCCCGGGGGGAGGACCTGGAGCGGGTCACGGCCCATTACGAGCGCCTCGGGGTCGATTTCGAGGCCCAGCCCTTCTTCAAGGACCTGCCGCAGCGCATCGCCCGGGCCCATCTGGTGATCGCCCGTTCGGGCGCCTCGACGGTGGCGGAACTCGCGGTGATCGGCCGCCCGTCGATCCTCGTGCCGCTGCCAGGCGCCATCGACCAGGACCAGGCCGCCAACGCCAGGACCCTGGGCGATATCGGGGCTGCCGTGGTTCTGCCGCAACCGGACTTTACCCCTGAGCGCCTTGCGGCGGACCTCCGCGCCTTCCTGACGGAGCCCGACCGCTTGACCCGGGCTGCCGCTGCTGCACATAGCGCCAGCATCACGGATGCCGCCGAGCGCCTTGCCCGCGCGGTTCTCGCACTCGCCTCCCACAAGAACGGACAAAAATCATGAAACTCCCGCCGAAGCTTGGTCCCATTCACTTCATCGGAATCGGCGGCATCGGCATGTCGGGCATCGCCGAGGTCATGCACAACCTCGGCTATACGGTGCAGGGCTCCGATGCGGCCGACAACTACAACGTCAGGCGCCTCAACGAGAAGGGCATCAAGACCTTCATCGGCCACAGGGCCGAGAACGTGGAGGGCGCCGAGATCGTGGTGGTCTCCACCGCCATCAAGCGCGACAACCCTGAGCTGACGACCGCGCGCGAGAAGCGCCTGCCGGTCGTGCGCCGCGCCGAAATGCTGGCGGAGCTGATGCGGTTCAAGTCCTGCGTGGCGGTCGCCGGCACCCACGGCAAGACCACCACCACGTCGCTGGTGGCGACGCTCCTCGATGCGGGCGGGCTCGACCCGACGGTCATCAACGGCGGCATCATCAACGCCTACGGCACCAATGCCCGCATGGGCGACGGCCAGTGGATGGTGGTGGAGGCGGACGAGTCCGACGGCACCTTCCTGAAGCTCCCGGCGGACGTCGCGATCGTCACCAACATCGACGCCGAGCACCTCGACCATTTCGGCACCTACGACGCTATCAAGGACGCGTTCCATTCCTTCATCAACTCGATTCCGTTCTACGGCTTCGCGGTGATGTGCATCGACCATCCGACCGTGCAGGACCTCGTCGGCCGCATCGAGGACCGGCGCATCATCACCTACGGCGAGAACCCGCAGGCGGACGTGCGCATCATGGATGTCGATCCGCGCGGCGGGCAGACCAAGTTCCGCGTCATGATCCGCGACCGTCGTCCCGGCTTCCGGCTGGAGCTGGAGGACCTCGTCCTGCCGATGCCGGGCGCGCACAACGCCCTCAACGCCACCGCGGCCATCGCGGTCGCCCACGAGCTCGGCGTCTCGCCGGACGCGATCCGCAAGGCGCTCAGCGGCTTCGGCGGCGTGAAGCGCCGCTTCACCCGCACTGGCGAGTGGAACGGCGTCACGGTGTTCGACGATTACGGCCACCATCCCATCGAGATCGCGGCGGTGCTCAAAGCAGCCCGCGCATCCACCGAGGGCCAAGTCATCGCCGTGGTGCAGCCGCACCGCTACAGCCGCCTGTCGTCCCTGTTCGACCAGTTCTGCACCTGCTTCAACGACGCGGATGCGGTCATCGTCGCCCCTGTCTACGCGGCGGGCGAGCAGCCGATCGAAGGCGCGGACCGCGACAGCCTCGTGTCGGGCCTCAAGGCCCGCGGCCACCGCAACGCGATGGCGCTGGAGAAGTCCGAGGATCTGGCAGGGCTGATCAAGGGCATCGCGAGGCCGGGCGACTACGTGATCTGCTTGGGCGCCGGCAACATCACCCAGTGGGCCTACGCGCTGCCGGGCGAGCTCGAGGCCCTCGGCGAGAAGGCGGCGTGATGTTCGCCGATCTCACCGCCGACCTGAAGGCGCGGATGCCCGAGCTGCGGGGCAGGCTCGACGCCAATGCCCCGATGGCCCCCCTGTCCTGGTTCCGCACCGGAGGGCCGGCGCAGGTGCTGTTCACCCCCGCCGACGAGGACGATCTCGCCTACTTTCTGGCGCGCCTCGACCGAAGCATCCCGGTCCTCGTGGTCGGGCTCGGCTCCAACCTCCTCGTGCGCGACGGCGGCTTTCAGGGCGTGGTGATTCGCCTCGCCAAGGGCTTCACCGACATCGCGGTCGAGCCGGGCAACCGGATCCGGGCCGGCGCCGGCGCCGCCGACGTGAAGGTGGCCCGCACCGCCGCGGAGGCGGGGATCGCCGGCCTCTCGTTCCTGCGCGGCATTCCCGGCACCATCGGGGGCGCGCTGCGCATGAACGGCGGCGCCTACGGGGGCGAGACCAAGGACGTGCTCGTGGAGGCGCGGGGCGTCACCCGCACGGGCGAGAAGGTCGCCTACACGAACGCCCAGATGGGCTTCACCTACCGTCATGCGGGCGTGCCCGAAGACGTGATCTTCACCCAGGCCCTGTTCGAGGGGCGGCCCGGCAACCCGGATGAGATCCTGGCCGAGATGAACACCATCACGGAGGCGCGCTCCTCGACCCAGCCGGTCAACACCCGCACGGGCGGCTCCACCTTCAAGAACCCGCCGGGCAGCAAGGCCTGGGAGCTGGTGGATGCGGCGGGCTGCCGGGGCTTGCGGGTCGGCGACGCCCAGGTGTCGGAGATGCACTGCAACTTCCTGATCAACCACGGCTCGGCCTCCGCGGCCGACATCGAGGGCTTAGGCGAAGAGGTTCGCCGCCGGGTGCGGGAGAATTCGGGCGTCGAGCTCGAATGGGAGATCAAGCGCGTCGGCCTGTCTCTAGGTTAACCCGAATCACATGTCCGACCCCGGTCCGGCCCGGCCGGCGGGGCGTTGAGGGAGTACATCATGGCCGCCAAGCACGTTGCCATCCTTTTGGGCGGCTGGTCCGCGGAGCGCGAGGTGAGTCTGGCCTCCGGCAAAGCCTGCTGCAAGGCCCTGGAAGAGCAGGGCTACAAGGTCACTCCCATCGACGTGCAGCCGGACATCGCCACCGTGCTCCAGGCCGTGAACCCGGACGTGGTGTTCAACGCCCTCCACGGGCGCGTGGGCGAGGACGGGACCATCCAGGGTCTCCTGGAGATCCTGAGGATCCCCTACACCCATTCGGGCGTGCTGGCCTCCGCGCTCGCCATGCAGAAGGACAAGGCGAAGGTCGTCATGGCGGCGGCCGGCGTGCCGGTGCCGAAGGGCGTCGTCGTTAACCGTTCGGACGCGGCCCGGAGCCACGTCCTGCCGGCTCCCTACGTCATCAAGCCCGTCAACGAGGGCTCCTCGGTGGGCGTCATCATCGTGCGCGAGGACCGGTCCCATCCGCCCCAGGAGCTGCTTCGGGACGACTGGGCCTTCGGCGAAAAAGTCCTTGTCGAATCATACGTTGCGGGCCGTGAGCTCACCTGCGCGGTCATGGGCGACCGGGCGCTCGGCGTCATCGACATCCGCCCCGCCACGGGGGTCTTCTACGATTACGACGCAAAGTACGCCAAGGGCGGGTCCATTCACGTCCTGCCGGCAGAAATTAAACCGAATATTTACCAAAAGGTCCAAGAGTTGGCGTTAACGGCGCATCAAGCGCTCGGCTGTCGGGGAATCAGCCGCGCCGACTTAAGGTACGACGACACGCCCGGAGGAACCGGGGAGCTCGTCGTTCTCGAGGTCAACACGCAACCCGGCATGACCGAGACAAGCTTGGTGCCAGAACTGGCAGCCCACGCGGGCTATACGTTTGGCGAGCTTGTGCAATGGATGGTGGAGGACGCTACCTGCAACCGATGACGGCCTACCGGGCCGACGCTGCGGTTGCGCGTGCTGCTGCCTTCGAGCCCCGGAGGTCCAGCTCTTCCCGTTTCACCTTTCTCAAACCCTTCCGTTCTTCGCGCGGCGTGCGCCGCCGCTCCGCGGGCGTTCCGCTGGAGCGTCGCCTGCCGCGGTTTCTCGGAACGGGCCTCGCCCTCGGGTTCTTCGGCACGGTGATCTTCACCGGTCTCCTCCAGGGTGGGCACCTCGACGATTTCGTCGGCACCTACGGCGAGCCCCATCACGCCCTCGCGCGGGCGGTGGGCCTCGGGCTGGACCAGGTGACGATCTCCGGCATCACGCAGGTCCGCGAGAACGAGGTGCTGGCGGCCGGCGGCCTTCACGACAAGCTTTCGCTCGCCTTTATCGACGTGAACGAGGTGCGTGAGCGCCTCGAGCGCGTGCCGATGATCAAGACGGCGGCCGTGCGCAAGCTCTACCCGAACGAGCTCGTGATCACGCTCACCGAGCGTGAGCCGCATGCGATCTG
Organism: Pseudomonadota bacterium; assembly: GCA_023426505.1. Lineage (GTDB taxonomy): Bacteria > Pseudomonadota > Alphaproteobacteria > Rhizobiales > Beijerinckiaceae > Microvirga. Next base: position 2,574 of record JAFAAP010000233.1, on the reverse strand, counting down.
GCAGAACAAGGGCGAGCTCTTCGTGGTCGCCTCCGACGGCACGGTGATCGACCTGATGCAGGACGAGGGCCTCGTGAATCTCCCGCTCGTGGTGGGCGAGGGCGCGAACCTGCGCAACAAGGACTACATGGCGCTGCTGCAGGCCGCCGGTCCCCTGAAGGACCGGATCCGCGCCGGGATGCTCGTCTCCGGGCGGCGCTGGAATCTCAAGATGGACAACGGCATGGACGTGCGCCTGCCGGAGCTCGGGGCCGCCGACGCGGTGGCCCGGCTCGTCAAGCTCGAACGGGAACAGAAGATCCTGGAGAAGGATGTGCTGGCGATCGACCTGCGCATGCCCGACCGGATCGTCGTTCGTCTCACGGAAGAAGCGGCGTCGGCGAGGGCCGAATCGCTCAAGAAGAAGCCAATGCGCGGCAAGGGGGTTGATACATGAGTGTCTCAGGTCATGGTTTGACGCCACGCCTGAAGCCGCTGTCCGCGCGCAAGGGCGCCATCCTGTCGGTTCTCGACATCGGCACCAGCAAGGTGGTCTGCATCGTTGCGGAGCTGAAGCCGGTCGACGAGATCGAGTCGCTGCGGGGGCGCACGCATCTCGCGCGCATTCTCGGCATCGGCCATCAGCGCTCCGTCGGCCTCAAGGGCGGCGTGATCGTCGATCTGGAAGCCGCCGAATCGGCGATCCGCCAGGCGGTTCACGCGGCCGAGCGGATGGCGAAGGTCGAGATCCAGTCGGTGATCGTGAACCTCACCGGCGGGCGCCTCAGCTCCGAGCATTTCGAGGCGCATGTGCCGGTGCGCGGCGCGGTCGGGCAGGGCGATGTCCACCGGGTGCTCGACATCGCGAGCAACTACGACATGCGCCGCGGCCGCACCGTTCTCCACGCGCTGCCGACCGGCTACTCGCTCGATGCGCAGAATCACATCGTCGACCCGACCGGCATGATCGGCGAGCGTCTGGGCGTCGATCTCCACGTGGTCACGTCGGAGGCGGCCGCCGCGCGCAACCTGATGCTGGCGGTCGAGCGCTGCCACCTCGGCGTCGAGGCGGTCATCGCCACTCCCTATGCGGCCGGCCTGTCGGCTCTCGTCGACGACGAGGCGGAGATGGGCTGCGCGGTGGTCGATATGGGCGGCGGCACGACGAGCGTCGGCATCTTCTCGAACGGGCATCTGGTGCATTCCGATGCGATCGCCGTTGGCGGCCATCACGTCACCATGGACATCGCCCGCGGCCTCACCACGCGGGTGTCCGCGGCGGAGCGGCTCAAGACCCTTTACGGCTCGGCGATCGCGTCGAGCGCGGACGACCGCGACATGATCGCGGTGCCGCAGGTGGACGAGGACGAGCGTGACGTCCCCAACCACCTCCCGAAATCCCACCTCGTGCGCATCATCAAGCCGCGCGTCGAGGAGGTTCTCGAACTCGTGCGCGACCGACTGAAAGGCGCGGGCTTCGCGGCCCAGGCCGGGCGGCGCGTGGTGCTGACGGGCGGCGCGAGCCAGCTCGTCGGCCTGCCGGAAACGGCGCGGCGCATCCTGCAGGGACAGGTCCGGGTCGGGCGTCCGCTCGGCATCAAGGGTCTTCCCGAAGCCGCGAAGGGCCCGGCTTTCTCCGCTGTGGTCGGCCTGCTGGTCTACCCGCAGGTGGCGCATATCGAGTACTTCGAGCCGCGTTCGAGCGGCATGTTCCAGAGTACGGGGACCGACGGCTACATCTCCCGTGTGGGCCGTTGGATTCGCGAGAGTTTCTAATTGCGTAAGGCGGTGGCGCGGCGGTCATCGCTTCAGAGTACCGAAGTTCAACCAAGTGTAAGCGTCCGCCAAGCGCTCTCGAAACAAGGCCAAAGAGGCAACAGGTCATGGCAATCAATCTGCATGCTCCGGACATCCGGGAACTCAAGCCGCACATCACCGTCTTCGGCGTGGGCGGCGCTGGCGGCAACGCTGTGAACAACATGATCGAGTCCGGACTGGAGGGCGTCGAGTTCGTGGTGTCGAACACCGACGCGCAGGCCCTGGCCTCGTCCCGCGCCCAGCGGGTGATCCAGATGGGCGTGCAGGTGACCGAGGGCCTCGGCGCCGGTTCCCAGCCTGAAGTGGGCCGTGCGGCGGCCGAGGAGGTGATCGACGAAATCCGCGATCAGCTCGCAGGCTCCCACATGTGCTTCATCACCGCCGGCATGGGCGGCGGCACGGGCACGGGCGCGGCTCCGGTCGTGGCCCGCGCGGCCCGCGAACTCGGCATCCTGACGGTCGGCGTGGTCACCAAGCCGTTCCAGTTCGAGGGCATCCGGCGCATGCGCCTCGCGGAGGCCGGCATCACCGAGCTGCAGCAGTCGGTCGATACGCTCATCGTCATCCCGAACCAGAACCTCTTCCGCGTCGCCACCGAGAAGACCACCTTCGCGGACGCCTTCGCGATGGCCGACCAGGTGCTCTACTCGGGCGTCGCCTGCATCACCGACCTGATGGTGAAGGAAGGCCTCATCAACCTCGACTTCGCCGACGTGCGCTCCGTCATGCGCGGCATGGGCAAGGCCATGATGGGCACGGGCGAGGCCTCCGGCGAGA
>JAFAAP010000228.1 GCA_023426505.1 Pseudomonadota bacterium | reverse complement strand
TGCGCTCGTTGCCCTGGACGAAGCCGGCCGGCTCGAAGCGCGTGAAGGTGAAGGCCTCCACGTATTCCTCCAGCGGCACGCCGTATTGCAGGCCGAGCGAGATCGCGATGGCGAAGTTGTTCATCATCGCCCGGAAGGCCGCGCCTTCCTTGTGCATGTCGATGAAGATCTCGCCGAGGCGTCCGTCGTCGTACTCGCCGGTGCGGAGATACACCTTGTGGCCGCCGACGACCGCCTTCTGGGTGTAACCTTTCCGCCGGTCGGGCATCTTCTCGCGCTCACGGATGGCCACGACCCGTTCGACGATCTTCTCGACGATCTTCTCCGAGAGGTTCGCGGCCTTGGCGGCGGCGGGGAGGGCGGTCAGCGCCTCCACGGCGTCCTCCGCCTCGTCCTCCTCGTCGGCGATGAGCGCCGAGTTCAGGGGCTGCGAGAGCTTGGAGCCGTCGCGGTAGAGGGCGTTGGCCTTGAGCGCCAGCTTCCACGACAGCATGTAGGCGTTCTTGCAGTCCTCGACGGTGGCGTCGTTGGGCATGTTGATGGTCTTGGAGATCGCGCCCGAGATGAAGGGCTGCGCCGCCGCCATCATGCGGATGTGGCTCTCGACCGAGAGATAGCGCTTGCCGATCTTGCCGCACGGATTGGCGCAGTCGAAGACCGCGTAGTGCTCCTTTTTCAGGAAGGGAGCGCCCTCCAGGGTCATCGCGCCGCAGATGTGGATGTTGGCGGCCTCGATGTCGGCCTTCGAGAAGCCGAGGAACTGAAGCAGGTCGAAGGACGGGTCGTTGAGCCTGTCGGCCGGCACCTTGAGGGTGCCGGTGAGGAAGTCCTCGCCCACGGTCCACTTGTTGAAGACGAACTTGATGTCGAAGGCGCTCTTCAGGCCCTTCTCGATCGCCTCGATCTTCTCGTCCGTGAAGCCCTTGGCCCGCAGGGTCACCGGGTTGATGCCGGGGGCTTGGCGCATGGAGCCGTGGCCGACCGCATAGGCCTCGATCTCGGCGATCTCGGATTCGCGGTAGCCGAGCGCGCGGAGCGCGTCGGGCACGGCCCGGTTGATGATCTTGAAGTAGCCGCCGCCGGCGAGCTTCTTGAACTTCACCAGGGCGAAGTCGGGCTCGATGCCGGTGGTGTCGCAATCCATCACGAGGCCGATCGTGCCGGTGGGCGCGATCACGGTGGCCTGCGCGTTGCGGTAGCCATGCTGCTCGCCGAGCTCCAGCGCCCGGTCCCAGGCCTGCTTGGCGTGGGCGATCAGGTTCTGGTCGGGGCAGGAGGCGTGGTCGAGGGCGACCGGGTTGACGGACAGGCCCTCATAGCCCTCGCTGAGCCCGTGGGCGGCGCGGCGATGGTTGCGGATCACGCGCAGCATGTGCTTCGCGTTGGCCTTGTAGTTCGGGAAGGCGCCGAGCTCGGCCGCCATCTCGGCGGAGGTCGCATAGGACACGCCGGTCATGATCGCGGTGAGCGCGCCGCCGAGCGAGCGGCCGGCATCGGAGTCGTAAGGAAGGCCCATGGTCATCAGCAGGCCGCCGATATTGGCGTAGCCGAGGCCGAGGGTGCGGTACTCGTAGGAAAGCTGCGCGACCTCCTTCGACGGGAACTGCGCCATCAGCACGGAGATCTCGAGCACCACGGTCCAGAGGCGGCAGGCGTGCTCGTAGGACTCGACGTCGAAGCGCTTGGTCTCACGGTCGTAGAACTGCAGCAGGTTCGCGGAGGCCAGGTTGCAGGCCGTGTCGTCCAGGAACATGTATTCCGAGCAGGGGTTCGACGCCCGGATGCGGCCACCGGCGGGGCTGGTGTGCCAGTCGTTCATGGTGGTGTTGAAGTGCAGGCCGGGATCGGCGGAAGCCCAGGCCGCATGGCCGATCTGCTCCCACAGGTCGCGGGCCTTCACGGTCTTGAGCACCTTGCCGTCCTTGCGGGCGGTGAGGTTCCAGGTGCCGTCGTTCTCCACGGCGCGGAGGAAGTCGTCGGTGATCGAGACGGAGTTGTTGGAGTTCTGGCCCGACACCGTCAGGTAGGCTTCCGAATCCCAGTCCGTGTCGTAGATCGGGAAGTCGATGTCGGTGTAGCCCTGGCGCGCGAACTGGATGACCCGCTTGATGTAGTTGTCCGGGATCATGACCCGGCGGGCCATCTTGATCTCCTTCTTCAACGCCGGGTTCTTCTCCGGGTCGAAGCAGGCGTCACCTTCCGCCTCGCAGTTCACGCAGGCCTTCATGATGGCCTTGAGGTGCTTGTTGGCGAGCTTGGAGCCGGTCACGAGCGCGGCGACCTTCTGCTCCTCCTTCACCTTCCAGTCGATGTAGGATTCGATGTCCGGGTGATCGACGTCGACCACCACCATCTTGGCGGCGCGGCGGGTGGTGCCGCCCGACTTGATCGCGCCCGCGGCCCGGTCGCCGATCTTGAGGAAGGACATCAGGCCCGACGAGCGGCCGCCGCCGGAGAGCTTCTCGCCCTCGGAGCGCAGCTTCGAGAAGTTGGAGCCGGTGCCGGAGCCGTACTTGAACAGGCGCGCCTCGCGGACCCACAGGTCCATGATGCCGCCCTCGTTCACCAGGTCGTCCTCGACGCTCTGGATGAAGCAGGCATGCGGCTGCG
>JAFAAP010000222.1 GCA_023426505.1 Pseudomonadota bacterium | reverse complement strand
ATTGACATCCTCCCCTCCCTGAAGTGAGGGGATTCCCAAGTCCATCACGCCTGGCGGCGTACTGGTTGAGCAGGTTGACGCTTCGTCACCACTGCCCGGCGCGGCGCAGCCGCTCCGGGTCTGACGTTGGCTCCACGTCCCGATGCCGCGTGTCCCGCGGCCGCTTTCCGTCTCGCCGCGAGGAGAACCTCCCCACGGGCGGCAATCACCTTCGCAGCATTGTCGTCTGCGTTCTCGGCGTGACCGCATGATGTACAGGCAAACTTCGCCTGTGCCTTTCGATTGTCCGGGCTGACATGCCCGCACGCGCTGCACTCCTGCGAGGAGCCGCGCGCCTCGACCTTCACGACGGCGCCGCCGGCGGCCGCTGCCTTGTAGGCCAGCATCCGGAAGGCCATCCCCCAGCCTTGCTCGAGAATGGCCCGGTTCAGCCCCGCCTTCTGCCGAACGTTCGAGCCGGGATTGTCAATCGTGCCCCTGGCGCTCGCCGTCATGTTGCGGATCCGAAGATCCTCATGGGCGATGTTCGGCGAACGCCGCACGATCGCTGTCGTCGCCTTGTCGAGGACGGCCCGCCGCCGACGAGCCTCCTTGGTGCGATTGCGAGCCAACGCCCGCCTGGCCCTGGCATAGCGCTTCGAGCCCTTCTTACGGCGGGAGAGTCGCCGCTGCAGCCGCAGACGGTGAGCCCGATCCTGCGCCGACAGAACCGGCATCACGAGCGGCTCAGCACCGGACGAGAACGTCATCGTGCGGGCAACGCCGACATCGATACCCTCGACCGGCGCATTCACCGGCGCCGGCGCTTCGACTACGTTTGTCGTCAGGATCGAGATGTACCAGCCGTCCGCCTCACGCGACACTGTCGCTTGGGTGACCCGGCCCTCGAGATCCCGTGACTTGCGGTACGTCACCCAGCCGATCTTCGGCAGCTTGATCGCCTGAGCGTTGATGTGTTCCGGCCGGATCGCCGGGAAGCGGAAGCTCCGCGACGCATCGAACCGCTTCTTCTTCGGCCGCCGCACGTCCCGCCACGCCAGCTGTCCGCGCTTCGCCTTGGCGATGTCATCGAACAGGTTCTGGTAGGCTCGGCCGAGGTTCATCAGCACCTGAGACGGCACCTCCCTCAGCCAGGAGGTTTTCGGATCCTTTTTCAGCCGCGGAATGTCCGCCGCGAGCGTCTCATACGAGACCGTCTTGCCGCGTTTGTAGCGGGCCTGCCACTCGGCGAGGCCCCAGTTGTAGATCCACCGCGCCGCACCGGCTGCGTTGGAAATTTCGCGCACCCGTGACCGGTTCGGACACAGCTTGAATCGGGTGGCGCGAAGGACTTTCATCCCGCGATCGTGCGAACGGATCGCGAACAAGTCAAGCTTGCTACGCCTTCCATCCTCTACCTGAAGGAAGAGGTCTTTCGGCGTGGCTTTGATAAACTCTTGACCTGATCTCCCCATGTGAGCTGGCTGGCGTGCGGAACCGCTCCTTTGGCAGGCGGCGTCGGGGCTTCGTCCATCCGCGATTGGGTCTGGCTCACCAGCACCCTCCGGACGGACGCCTTCGGGCGTTGCCGTCAGAGCGGATCGCCTGCCGACGGCGGGAGGGCGGCGACCGGGACAGCACCCCAAACATTCCCGGACCGGGATCGAGGCCGGATAAGCTGTAGCGCAAGGTCCACACTTGCGCGGGAGGTCCGGAGAGATCACGCAGGACACCGCCAGAATCCCCCCGACTTTATCCGCGGGGAGGTTCAAGTGAGGTGTTCTGCATCAGGTGCGCGATCCTCTGGCGCGCCACGTGGGCCGCCAGGCGCGTCTGACCGAGAAGGTGGCCTGGGTCTTCGCTGTTGCGACAAGCTTGCTCCAGGCTCGAACAGAAGGCGGCCAGTTCACCGAAGCCGAGAAGGGCCGCCTGCGAGACAATCGCGTGAGCCGTCGATGCAATCTGCTCGCGGCTTTCGTCCGCAAAGTCACCGCTCGCCAAGGTGCTCTGCAGTTGCTCATCTAGGCGGACTAGCCATTGACTGACGCGATCGCCCCCGATCGTGTCGACGAGGTCCCGATAGGCCTTCTCGTCGAACCCAGACTCCTCGGAACGCTCGGCTGCATGGTCGTGGCAAGGAGTATCCTTCGAAGCCAGCCATTCGTTGAGTTTTCGCAACAGGTCCTCCCGGCGGAGTGGCTTGCCGATGTGATCGTCCATGCCCGCGGCCCGGAAGCCTCTGACCTGGTCCGGCAGGACATTGGCCGTCATGGCCACGATCAGGGTCTTGCCGGCCGGAGGGGGCAAGGCGCGAATCCACCGGGTGGCCGTGATGCCGTCCATCCCCGGCATCTGGATATCCATGAGCACAAGGTCATAGGTTTTGGCTTTCACGGCCGCGACGGCCTCGTCACCGTTCGACACGACATCAACCTCGTGGCCGGCGGCCTCCAGCAAGGCCTGGGCGAGTTCCTGGTTCACCGGAACGTCCTCGGCGAGAAGGATCCGGGCCGGAGCTGTGGCGGTAGACACCGGTTCGCTCCGCACCGCGTGAGGCAGCACCTGGCCTTTGGGAAGAGCCACCTCGATCCAGAAGATCGACCCCTCCCCTTCGGCGCTTTCGACCCCGATCTGACCGCCCATGAGTTCGATCAGGCGCTTTGAGATCGCAAGCCCAAGACCGGTCCCGCCGAACTCCCGCCGGATCGACGCGTCAACCTGAGAGAAGCGTTTGAAGAGGCGGTCGCGTTTCTCCGGAGCAATTCCGATGCCGGTGTCGATGACCGACATCCGGATGAGTTCGCCCGCCGGAGACGCTCCCTTGTACTCGACCCTCGTCGTGATGTGGCCCTCGCGCGTGAACTTGACGGCATTGTTGAGCAGGTTGAGCAGGATCTGGCGGAGGCGCGCCTCATCGCCGATGAGGAGGTCCGGCACGTCAGTATCCATGATGACGTTGATCGGGACCCCCTTCTTGCCGGCACCGCTGCTGACGAGGGAAACCGTGTTATACACAAGCGGCCTGAGGGAGAACGGCTCGTGCTGGAGTTGAACCTGGTCGGCTTCGATGCTGGAAAGGTCGAGGATGTCATTCGCCACGGTCAGCAGGGCCGAACCGGCCACCTGAATCAGCTCGGCATACCGGGCCTGTTGCGGGCTAAGGTTCTCATCGAGCAACCGCTCCGTGTAGCCAATAATGCCGTGCAGAGGCGTGCGGATCTCGTGGCTCATGGAGGCCAAGAAATCCGTCTTGGCCCGGTTGGCGAGCTTTGCGCCTCGAAGCGCCTCCTCCGCGATGTCTCGCGCGTTCTTGAGCTTGCGCTCGCGGTCAGCCACAGCCTCTGCCATGCTGTTGAGGGTTCGGGCAAGCACCCCAACCTCGCCGGCGCCCTCATAGGGTGAGCGGGCGCTGAAGTCGCCCTGTTCCAGAGCCTCGGCGGTGCCCGCGAGGTTCCGCAAAGGGCGGAAGATCAGGATTTCGGCGCCCAGAAGGGCAAGCAGCATCGACCCCGTGATGATCAGGATGATAAGGACCATGCGGTGACGCAACGCTTGGTCGATTGCACCGGTGACGGACGACGGGTCCAGCCCGATCACAATGACCGCGTCCGTCGCGGGCAAGGTCCGGAAAACGAACAGGCGCTCGACACCGTGGAGATCCGGCGCCACGGCTGTTCCCTCGCGGCGTGCGAGAGCTTGCTCAATGACGACGCGGTCGCGGATGCTCGCCTTGATCAGGTCCGGAGCGGGCGGATAGTGCGAGACAAGAACACCCTTCTGGTCGACGATCAAGATGTTGACGTCAAAGGCTGCATCAGCCTGATGCTGCCGCCCGAAGAGCGGCTGGTCGAGTCCGAGCGACAGGACCCCCAGCAAGCTGCCGTCCTCAGTCACCGGCACGGCAATTGTCGTGGACAGAGCACCAGTCTTCGGGTTGATGACCGGTTCGGTTAGGGTGAACTCTTGGCCCTGAGAGGCTCTCCTGAAGTATTCGTGTTCCGCGACATTCTGAGCCTTGGTGTCTGGCCGGTCGCCGCAGATGGCGCTCCCATCGGGTGCCGAGAACCGGAGCGTCTTGATCCACGGATGCAACGCGATGTACCGCGTCAGCTCCGCGTCACATCCGGGGCCGCCGGCCCGAAGCGCCGGCACCGTCGCGAGAAAACTCAAAGTCGCCTGCGCCTTGTCGACGGCATGGCTTTGTCCCTCAACCACCGACGAGGCCAGAAACTCCGCGCGCGCTCGGGCAGCCCTGAGGGCCATGTCCCGCTCGTTCCCCGCAAGTTGAAGGAGCGCTCCGATCAAAGGGGCAAGGGCCGCGACCCCGATCAGCAGGAAACGCCAGAGCAGACTGCTGTGGTGGAGCCGTCCCGGCGTTGCGCCCCGGTGCGCCGGGGCAGCCTCAGGGCTGGATTTCTCAGCATTGCTCGCCACCGACGTAAGACGTCCGCTCATTAACGACCGCTTGCGTGAACCCGCTGGCGCTCTGCTGGATATGGCTGCGATCCAGCAACAGCCGCTGCGGCGCGGTTATTCACCCCGAAATACCGGAAGATTGCAGCCATATGAATTTTGACTGTGCCTTCGCCGATCTTAAGCGCCAGCGCAATTTCTTTGTTGGTCTTGCCCCTGACCAGAAGATCGAGAACCTCTTTCTGTCGTGAAGTCAGCGCATGCCCCGGGTCGGCTTGATCCGGCGCCATCCGCTCGACTGGCGCCTCAACCGCCTCCGCAACGATCGACGAGATTTCAGCCAAGGATGGCGGCACATAGATCGCCCCGTTGAAGACGGTCTGCAGAGCATTTTTCAGCTCGGCGATGCTCAGACTCTTGAGCATATAGCCATGCACTCCGGCCTCGAGGGCCTGAAGTATGTCACGCCTTGAGTTCGAGGCGGAAATGACCGCGACAAGTGTGTTCGGGAAGCATTCCCGAACCGCTCTCAAGTTGGCAGGTGTTTTCATCCCAGGCATCGAGAGATCAAACAGGGCAGCTGAGATGCTCCGCCCGTCGCCGAGGATCTCCACAGCCTCATCAAGGGATGATGCCTCAAGGACGTCCGAGAAGCCGAATTGACGGGTAAGGATTGCGCTCACGGCTATCCGAAAGTACGCATCATCATCGGCTACAAGACCAACGCGTTCTGTCGCCCCCATTGGACTTCTCCTCTGCCCGGACCAGCCCGACGTGACAGTAGTCCTAACGTATTAACTCTTGATTATTAGGACGGTTCAAAAACCCAGATCTACACCACGCCAGCATCGATCGATATGGCAGAAGTGCAACACGTAGGCTGGATACAGGTCGACTAGCTCACAAGCTTCGAACGCTTACGCGGGCGCTCGCTAAGACTGGGTGAGGGTTTGCTTAAATTTGATATAACATTTCAATTATGTTCGTCTGCGGCCGCTCGTATGGCTCGCTAATCCTCTTGACCAGATCAAGTCACCCACGGCGGCAGAGCCTTAATGCAGAAGCAGCCCATGTTATTGTCGAGACGCACAGCCGGGATACAGCGCCCGCTTCAACACCTGAGAAATCGAAAGTTTACTTAACTTTCTTGGGGCAGGTCACGCAGATAAACTATAGCAAAGCACAACATGAGGAATTAACCCTGCGAGCCCTTTTAAGTAGAGGAAGATTGTCATAAATGCTACGAATAATTAACGAATGAAACCTAGGGCGGATCGCATGTCACACCGGCCTCGTCACTTCGGGCTTTTTATTTTGGATGTGGGGCTAGCTGCGTTCGCAATCCTGAGTATTGTCGCAACGCTTGAATTGTCGGTTTGGCGCTGACCCGCCTTGACGGATCAGGCTGCAATCACAGCCCGACGATGAGGCAAACCAGAAGGTCCTATCTGGTAAAGGCCCTCATCATGGCTCCATAGAGCAGAAGCACCGCCGCAATTACAGTTATGACGATTCCTGCCAGATACATCGCCTTTTCGGCTGGCGACAAAACATAGCAACGGAAAGAGCCAGTCAGATCACAAAGCCACAAGATCGTATCTTCCATATCGCTGCCTTCTACAGTTTTGCTGATGGCTTGGCCACCACACCATAAGTTCAATATTTGTTTCTGAGAAGTAGCAGCGCCCCTCCCGCCAATTATAATACGTCGTTAGAAGTGAGTGGCACCGGCGGGCTCATCGAAATCGCGGAAAATCAAGCGCTAATATCAAAGATTCACAGTTGATCTCATTGAAAGTTGTAGCCTGCCCCGGCAACTTGGTATTCGGTTCGTATAGACGATTCCGACCTCAGCTTGCTACCCGGAACAAACGGACAGGCCACAGTCGCGCGGCCTTCGAACCCGGTGGCGATGAGCGGCCGGGTCTCTTCCATTGTAGGGCGGTATTGTGGAAAGGCGGACATTTCGGACAATGGGCGCGCAACACAACGAGTCCCGGTAATCAGCATCGCCAGAGTAGCGACCTGATCCCGCGAGGCGCGAAACCTTGACGTAGCGTCAACATACTCCTGCTTGAACAGCCTCTAGCGAGCACTTTCGCAGCACGGACACGTTTGGCTTGGCTTGTGCCTGCGGGAGTCAGGATCATCAGCTCAAACCCAGCCTCTTCTGCTGTGTGAGACTCGTGAACGGGCCGCACGCAAGAGTCCGAGATCACAATGTGACCCCTATCGAGTCCAGTCGGGAATGTCGGCGCTCACTGCAGCGCGCATGTATTGGGGAGGGACATCGATCTTCTCTCCAAGGGCTTCCGCAGCATGCCAAGGCCAACGTGGATTGTTCAGGAAGCCACGCCCGATAGAGACCATATCGGCCTGCCCGCCTCTGACAATTGCTTCCGCATGCTGCGGGGCACGGATGAGACCTACAGCCATAGTCGGAATGCCCACCTCACTTTTGACCCGGGATGCGAAAGGAACCTGATAGCCCGGCCCATTCGGTATCTTGGCAAAGCAATTGCCGCCGGAGGATACATCAACATAGTCGCAGCCGCGCTTTGCGAGCTCGCAGGCGTAGCGGACGGCCTCGTCAGGCGTGATACCACCTTCAGCCCAGTCGGTCCCATTGAAACGGACCCCGAGCGGGCGCTCCTTTGGCCATGCTTCCCGCACCGCTTCAAACACCTCAAGCGGAAACCGCATCCGGTTCTGAAGGCTGCCGCCATACTGATCCGTACGGAGATTGGCCAAGGGGGACAGGAAGCTGCTCAGGAGGTAGCCGTGCGCCCCGTGAATCTCAAGGAGATCGATACCCAAGCGTACGCAGCGATGTGTTGCCTGAACAAAGGCGGCGATCACCTCGTCCATCGCCTGCTGGTCCATCGCTTCGGGATGCGGCCACCCGTCCGAGAAGGCGATCGCAGAGGGAGCTCTTGTCTGCCAGCCACCTTTCTCTAGCAAGACCATTCCCCTGCCGTCCGACGGACGCATCATTGAGGCCTTACGCCCGGCATGTCCAAGCTGCAGCCCAACCGGCATATCACTGTAGGAGCGTACGACCGTGAGAACGCGGGATAAGGCTTCCTCGTTTTCGTCGCTGTAGAGGCCGAGGCAGTGCGGAGTAATCCTTCCACGGGGTTCGACCCCGGTCGCCTCGATGATCAGCAATCCAGCTCCGGACAGGGCGAGGTGGCCGAGATGAACAATATGCCAATTGGAGGCGCTCCCATTCTCGGCGCTGTACTGGCACATGGGCGCGATGACGATGCGGTTGGAAAGCGTCAGGTCGCGAAGTTTAATCGGCTGAAAGAGCTCGCTTGGCATCTGTTTCTCGCATTCTTGCCGCGCTCAACTAGGAACGACGGCACACTGGTCCGCGATAAGCGCTTCCGCACGGAGGCGCTCATCCATTTGATTTCAGGAAAGGGACAGTCTCAGGCACGCACTACCAGGACTACACCCCTGGCGTGAGCCCATTCAGGCGCTTGGCCAGGCAGATATAGCTTTCATACGGCGCCACATGGAAACAGGTGTGGGTGAAAGCCTCCGCGTTCCCTGACACTGCTGGCAGCAAGGCTGGATGCTGGTGGCCGGCGTTCGGGAGCGCGATGCCCGCTGCGAAATCAATATAGCTCTCGCCGTCTATGTCCCAGATCTCAACATTCTCGGCACGCGCCGCATGTTGAGCCTTGGTCGCAATCCGTTTCAGGATGGCGGCCTTCTGGCGGCTCTGGAGGGCAGACATTGCACTCATCGGAACTCCCGGCACTTACACTGCAGCGCGATTTTCAGTTGCCTTAGGCTCGCTCAGAATTTTGAGCAATTCAAGAGGCGATGTTGACCCGCGCAGGCGAATAGCTGCCTCTTTCGTTTCGGTTGGACGTGGATAGAATTTTAAGCAAAGATGGAAGGGTCGACACTACGGGCATTGAGAAGATAGTGCGCGACGACGGGCGACGGGCTCAACTAGAAAGGTGGCAGACCCTGGGTGTCGTCAATCCAGCGGCGGAGGAAGGCTTCGCCCACATTACCCTTGGACCCGAGGCGGACGTGAACAATGCGGTCTCCGCTGCCAAGCGAGCCTTCTCCAGCTATGCTCGCACCAACCGCAAGGGGCATATCGAACAGAGCACGAGTCGACGCTTCCTTACTCTTCCTGATCAGCAAAGGGACTCTTCAATGAACGATCTAGAGCGGCGCATTCAGCGCCTCGAGGATATCGAAGAAATTAGAAGGCTTAAGGCTCTCTATTCGAAGTACGCGGACGACAAATATACAGACTCTCACGAGAGGAAGTCCGAGGCGGAACTTGAGGATCTGGCGCGCCGGCAGGCCTCGCTGTTCACGGAAGATGCGGTGTGGGATGGCGGCGAGCATTTCGGCGTCCATCACGGACGCGAGGCAATCTACCGCTACGTCCGCAAGGGAGGCTGGACCTTCGCAATGCACTATTTCGTCAATCCGATCGTCGAGGTTGACGGAGACACCGCGCAAGCGACCTGGATGCTGTGGCAGACATCGACCCTCACCGAAGGCGAGGTTCCGGTCTTTATGGCAGCGATGGAGGACGACGAGTATGTCCGGACGCCGGAAGGCTGGCGCATGAGCCGCATGAAGTTCACGCTGAAGTTCATGACGAGGTTCGACGTGCCATGGTCGGATGTGCGCAATACGCCATTTTCGGTGCAGCAATCCACGAAGGCCAGTCCATCGCGCGCCTGATGCGCGGCCTGTTTCTTCAAGCCGTGGCGCGGGAGATCGGTAGAAGACTGGTCCCTGCGCCACCGCCATGCTGCCCCTGCCAGGATACGTCTATTGACATCCTCCCCTCCCTGAAGTGAGGGGATTCCCAAGTCCATCACGCCTGGCGGCGTACTGGTTGAGCAGGTTGACGCTTCGTCACCACTGCCCGGCGCGGCGCAGCCGCTCCGGGTCTGACGT
>JAFAAP010000185.1 GCA_023426505.1 Pseudomonadota bacterium | reverse complement strand
CCGCACCGTCCTGTCCTACCTCACCAAACCCCTCACAGACCACCTCGCAAAAGCTTTCCGCGAAGAATGATAGGCGGGAGTGATCAAAAGCAGAGCGGGGCGCAAGCGCCCCGCTCCGGTTGGCTACATTGGGATGAGAAGTGCGGTCACTCGCCTCCGCTCATGGCGGAGCGGATCACGTTGTCGGCGGCGAGATCACCGGGCGCATAGCCCAGAAGCTCCGCCAGCCGGGTACGCGCGCGATTGACGCGGCTCTTGATCGTGCCGACGGCCGTGCCGCAGATTGCAGCGGTTTCCTCGTACGAGAGACCTTCCGCGCCCACGAGGAGAAGAGCCTCGCGCTGCTCGGGGACGAGCCGCTCGAGAGCTGCCCGAAGATCCTGGACGTGAAGGTTGTCCATCTGATCCGGAACGGTCTTGAGCTGTGCCGCATAGCTTCCGTCGCTGTCCTCGACCTCGCGGGCGCGCTTGCGGTGCTCCGAGAAGAACGAGTTGCGCAGGATCGTGAACAGCCATGCATTGAGATTGGTGCCGGGCTGGAAGCTTTCGCGCTTGCTCCAGGCGCGCAAGACAGTGTCCTGCACCAGATCGTCCGCCCGGTGGGAGTTCCCGGTCAGCGAAAGCGCGAAGGCGCGCAGATTGGGGAGCGCTTTCAGTATGCCGTCGCGAAAGGCCGGCTCGACCGATTCGCCCTTGGCCGCAAGGGCCTTTTCCAGCTGCTCGACGAGCTCGCGAAGCCGATCAGGCAGTTGCTGGGTTCCGGCTTCGTCGTAGAGGGTCTTCAGATGCTTTCCCAGGTGGACCCGGATGTCGGGGCCAAGCTTCGGCTGTTGTGAGTCTGTCGCAGGAAAGAGCATCGATGCGGTGTGATTTGACATGGCATCCGCAGGTTGGGGAGGTTGAAGGCAACAATTCTCAACGCCCTCCCCAACACATTGGTTCCGATCAAAATGCATTCGGAATCGGCAGGCCCGGTTTCTGCATCGATGGGCCTCTAATATTCCCACTCGGCCCCAACACCGACCGCCGTGTCGCCGCTCGCGCCGACCTCGCCCTGGACCCGGATTCTCCGCGTCACATCGATGTCGACGGGGACGCCGCTCTGTTCCGTGGAGGCGCCAGCCTTCACGCCGACGCTGATCCGATCGCTGATGGCTCTCGAAATGCCGACCGTAGGCCCACCTTCAGCCCCTAGGGAGATATCAAGGCCCTCGACTCCGAGGGAACGGCGCAGGCTTTCGAACACTCCGTCCTCGCCTCCGCCGGAGAACTGTGCGGCGACCTGGGCCAGTTGAAGCGCCTGAGTCGGTGAGAGACCGCCCGACGCCTTGGCGAAGAGGAGCCGCGAAAGCACCTCGTCCTGTGGGAGGTCCGGATCGGACGTGAACGCGAATTGGGGCTCGCGGGCCGATCCGGTCACGCCAATCCGCGCGGTGACGTCACCTGCCCGAGTCTCTGCGAGGAAATCGAGTTCAGGCGTCAGGTCGCCGGCGAAGGTGAGGCGTCCGCGGGTGAAGTCGAGCCGGGTGCCGGCCACCGACAGGCGGCCGCGACGCAGGTCGAAGGCGCCGATCGCAACAGGGTTGGCAAGCGTTCCGGTCAGCTGCAGGTCGCCGCCGAGCTCCGCGTCGATGCCGCGCCCGCGCACGAAGATCCGATTCGGCGCTTCGATCGTCAGATTGAGCGTCGCGTCAAAGGGTGGCGCGCGGCCGGCGCTTGCCCGGATGCGGGCGATCTGAGCAAGCCGGGCCTTGACGATGGGAGGCGGGTTGACGTGCTTCGTGCCTTCGATGGGACGTATCGTGGCCGGGAGCCGTTCAGGCACGGTAACGTCCATGGAGACGATCCTCACGATGCCGCTGATCCGGGGATCGCGGGCGAGAGGGCCCGACAGCGCGAGATCAAGGTTGGCGCTCGTGGTGACGATCTCGTTGGAGACCAGTTCCGCCCGCTGGCTGGTGATCCTGACGTCGCCCGGAAAGCCTGCCGCCGGATCGAGCACGACCCTGCCGCTCACGTTGACGCTGCCGCCGTTGCGCGTGGTCGCCGAGAGACGCTCGATGGCGATGTCAGTGCCGCGTGCAACCAACCGACCCTGAATGTTCTCGAACCGGATGCCTTGGAGAAGGTCCCGGAAGCTCCCCCCGGACACGGTCAGCGAACCGTTCACGTCCGGATTGGAAACGGTGCCGCCGATGCGGAGATCGACGGAGGCGCTGCCTGTGACTTGTCGCCCAGCAGCCGACAGGAAGCTGTTCGCGATGCCAAGATCGAGGCGCCCCTGGGCGGAAAGGTCGAGACTGCCTGAGGTTCCGACCGGCACGCGCCCGCTGACGCGCAATGTGCCTGCCCGTCCGGCATTGACGGTCCCGTCGATCGTGGTGGTGCCGCTCCCAAGACGCCCTTGTGCCGAAATGTCGAGAGGCGGAGCTCCGATGTCGCGGGTTTGCGGCATGACGAGGCGCGCGATGCGCAGGCGCCAATCTCCGTTCGGAGCGCTTGCGGTCCCGCCGATCTGGGCGGTTGCATCGAGCGTTCCGGAGAGCCCCGTACCCGGGACGAAAATCTCGGCGGCGGAGAGTGGCACGGCCTGAGCAGAGACCCGCAGGTCGAGTGCGGCCCCTGCACGACCGTCAATGCTGACCGTTCCTCTCTCGACGGCGATCACGAGCTGGCGCAGGCCGATCTCGCCATTCGAGAACGTCAGCGTTGCGGGTTGAGCGAGTGCGATCTGGCGGCGATCGCGGCGGGCCGTGAATGTCGTCAGGTCGAAACGGATTGGTGTTTCAGGGATGAGGCGGCCTCTGGCATCAAGGTCGAAGCCGCGGGCACGGGCCGCCAATGTAATGTCGCTGGCGTTCGTGGTTCCGTTGGCATCGAGCCTGATCTGCGAGAACGTCTCGCCTCCGGCCGTCGCACGGTCGATCGAGATCGCCGCGTTGATGACGGGTCTGGCATAGATATCCGCCGCCGACGCCTGCGCACTGAGCCGTTCAATGGCGATCTCCGACAACCGAAGACGGCCACCTTGAGCCTCCAAGCGCACATTCTGCCGGCTGCCGATCGCCTCGAGCGTCAGGTCGGCGTTCAAATCGCCCGAGAGCCGCGTCAGGACCAGAGGAGACAGGTCATCGAGGTTCGGCGCGTTGATCCTGATGCGGCCGGCCGCGAGATTGGCCGCGTCGAGAGTGGCACTGCCGTTGATCATTGCGGATCCGACGGTCAGGTTCAGATCGCTCAACGACCATCCGCCCTCAGAGCGCTTTGACAGGTGAACCATGCCGTCCGCTGGCTTCCTGTCCACGTCACCCGAAAGCTTCAGGCGCGCATCGAGGAGACCCGTCAGATCGGTCGCCGTTCCTGTCAGTTCCAGGCGCGAGATCGGGCGTCCCAGGGCTGTTGCGTCCCGAAGTGCGGCACGGAGCGTCGCGTTGGGACGGTCGAGCGTTCCCGCAAGCTGTGCGACGATCTCACCCCGGCCGGTGAGGCGTCCGTCCGCTCTCCGAAGGTCCGGCAGGCTGACATTGGCGTTCATCGACAGGGTGTTGGGTGTCGCATTCCCGTCGAGGCGCGCGGTGGCGTGCGCGCCCGCGAGGCGCAAATCCTGGAAGCCGACGCCACCGTTCGGCAGCATGCGAGCTCCGCCGGTCAGGGTCAGGCGGCCTCCGGCGAGGCTGTCGACGATCTCGATCCCGGTGGCGAAGCGCGATGCGGTTCCGTCGATCGTCGCCGAAACCATCCCTTTCGAGAGAAGTCCGCGGACCTGAGCGCTCAGGTCGAGAGCGCCGCGCAAGCTGAGTGATGCGACATCTCCGAAACGGGACAGCTCCAGCGCGCGGACGACCAGCCTGCCGGTGGAATTCTCCCCGCCGAGCTGTCCGGTATAGGAGGCGTTCATCGAGGGAGTGGCGAGGCGGGCGGTCTCGATGTCCACAATGCCGTCGGGAGCGGCGGACCCGCGCAATGTCAGGGTCAGTTCGTTGCCGACGGCACGAGCGAGGGCGGGATCGGTCAGGGCGACATTGCTCGCCTTGGCGTCAGCCACGAGGGCGATCCGGGTCGCGGGCTCGCTCAGAAGACCGTTGGGATTGGCCGAGAAGGACGCCGTGAGGGAGCCGAGCCGACCTGCCGGAAGACGCACGTCCTGGGCCTGGAGATCGCCTGCAATGCGCGGACCGGCGAGGGGGCCTGCGACGGTGCCGTCGAATGCGAGGGTGCGGATTTCGGCACCTCCGGCAATCGTCTTCCCCGGTTCCGTCGGAACCGCGCGCGCCGAAAGGCGGAGATCGACGTTGCGGTCGGCCGAGAGCGAGCCTGATGCATCGAGCCGCGCGGTACGGGACGCAATGGAGAGCTGCGAGATGTTCACCGCTCCGCCGTCGGCGAAGGTCGTGTCGGCAGTAAGCTGGGTGTTGCCTGCGAAGACCGGGGCAAGGACCGACGGGAGGAGACCCTCGATACGCGCATTCAGGTCGAGGACGAGACGCCTGACGCTCCCTTCGCGGCGCAGGTTCGCGCCGCCGGTCGCACCAATCGTGTCTCCCGCCGTGAAGGCGAGCTGAGCCGCAAAGGCATCGAGGGGGCCGCTGCCTTTGAGATCCAGCTTCACGGGCGGCAGGCCGGGAATATTGGCGGTCCGGGCCAGAATGCCGCCTTCGGGTTCGTCCAGAGCGAAGTTCAGGTCGAGCCGTTCCGACGCGTAGGCCAGACGTGCCGCGAAGGTTCCGGGTGCATCGAGGCGGCGGGCGTCCAGCCTCAGATCGAGCCCCTCGGCCGGATTGCCGAGGGACGCCGCTCCGGAGGCGGCAAGCCTTGCCTCCACCCCCAGGAGGGGCTGGCCGAGGGCGAGTTCCCGCAGGGAGAAGTCGGTGATCTGCACCTTGACCGGGAGTTCCGGAAGGAGAGGGGCATCTGCATTCGGAACAGTCTCGTCGGCCGGGATCGGCCTGCGCAGGATCTCAAGCTTTCCGATTTCGAGCCTGTCGACCTCGAGCCGACGGGAAAGGAGCGCCAGGCGGCGCCACACGAACCTGGCGCGGTCGAGCCTGAACCACACCCCGTTCCGATCGGAGATCGTGATGTCCCGGATGGTTGCATCGGACGAGAGGGCGCCTTCGACCGCTCCGATCGAGACGCGGGTCATCGGCGTCGACAGTGCACGTGAGATCAGGCCCGCAAGAAATCCTCTGTCGGCTTCGTCGCTTCGCGTCCCCAGCGTCAGGGTGAACAGGATCGCTCCCGCGAGGAGAAAAAGAAGGCTAGCCGGAATCAGGGAGCGTCGCAGGAGGGTCATCAGAAGGCCTGTCCTATGCTGACGTAGAGGGCAACCGGCTTGTCGCCCGGCCTGCCGTTGAGCGGTGCGGCGATATCGAGGCGGATGGGGCCGATGGCCGTATAGTAGCGCAGGCCGAGGCCCGCCGACATGTAGACCTTCTCCTTGAAGTCGGGGTAGCTCGACTCGAAGGCTCCGCCGGCATCGAAGAACGGCACGATGCCGATGGTATCCGTAATCTTGATGCGAGCCTCCACCGAGGCCTCGAGGAGCGAGCGTCCACCGACCACCCAGCCGAAGGGTCCCGTGGGGCCGAGGCTCCGATAGCGATATCCACGGACAGAGCCGCCGCCGCCGGCGAAGAATCGGAAGTTTGCAGGAATATCCTCGAGGTCGGCACCGGCGATCGAGCCGACTCCGAGCCGGCCGGCCAGGATGTAGCGGGCGTCCTCGTCGAGCGCGTAATAGGTGGAGGCCGTCGCTTTGCTCACCACCATTCCGACGGTCGAGCCAAGGAACTCCGGATAGGGAGTGACCGAAGCGTTGAGGCGCACGCCCCGTGTCGGATCGAGCGGTCTGTCAGTGGAGTCGTAGGTCAGAGAAGCGGGCGTTCCGACGACGAGATAATCGACCTGACCCAGGACGTCGCTCGTCTGTCCGCGTTGCACCTGAAGGCCGGCCTGCGCGGAGAACGTGCTGCTGAACCGGTGACGAATGAAGGCCGTACCATCAACGAAGCGGCTCGTGTAGCCGCCGTATCTGTCACCACCGGTCCTGTCGCGCTCGACGAGGCCGTCGATCAGCAGGTCATTGCGGGTGCCGCCCAGTGCGGGCTTGAGGAAGCTCGCCCGGAAGCGGCCGCCGAGATCGGACCATTCGAGATCGTCGACGCTCTTGATCTGCGTGCCGTCATTGCGCGGAGCGAGGAAGAGATCGGCTTCCAGACGCAGCCGCTCAGCACCGCCGAAAAGATTGCGGTGCTCCCAGTAGCCGCGAATGGCGGGACCATCGACTGTCGAATAGCGGGCGGAGAAGCCGATGACACGGGGCAGCCTTTCGGTGACCTCGACGAAGACCGGCAGGCGCCCATAGGCGTCGAGAGCCTCGGCCTCCCGGATGCGGACGGAGCTGAGCGCCTGGATCGTCGCCACGGACTTGCGGGTGTCTGCCAAGGCTTCCGGCGAATAAGGGGCCCCGGGTTCGAGGTAGATGAAGGACCTGACCACGGCCGGATCGACGTTCTGGGTCCCCGACACGGTGATGTCGCCGATAGGCGCGACGGGGCCTGGATCGAGGACATAGGACACGTCCATCAGCCTCGCGGGGTGGAACACCACGGGGTCGATGGAGACCGCTTTCGCGAGCGGCCGAGACTGGGAGCGGAAGTGGTCCACCATCCTGGCTTGCGCCGCGCGCAGGTCGGCGGCCCGCGCCGGATCACCCGGTTCCAGCTTGACGATCCTCGGCGGCAGATCCTGAGGCAGGAAAGGGCGGCGGGTCCTGGCATCGCTGACCGCGATATTGCGCAACTCGAAGAGCGGCCCAGTGTCGACCTGAGCTTGGACCGGAACAACGGCTCTGTTGCGATAGCTTTCGGCGGTACGGATCGCAGCGTTCGGATCGCCGTCGATCCGCAAAAGCGCGCCACCGATATTGAACACGAGCGTTGCGTTATAATATCCTAAGCCCCAGAGGGCATCGAGAAGCGGGCCGAAATCGGCTTGCGCCCGGCGCACCAACGCATCGCCGTCGAGGGGAGCATCGCCGCGCAATCTGTAGAGAGTCGAAGCGCTTTCCAGCGCCTGCTGGACGGCTTTACGGTCCCCGGCGATTTCGAATGTCAGAGAATATGGGACAGTGCTCGGCGAAACCGGAGGAGTATTGTCCTTGCTGCCGAAAAGACCGAAAAAATCGAAGGCGCGCGCGTCTCCACCCGCAATGCCGCTGACGCAAAGAAGGCAGGAGGAGAGAAGGACGGCTTTGCGCCAGGGCGATAACGGCATTCGGTACTCCGGACGCCTCTAACAGAGGCATCAATACGGAAATTTTGTGATTGTGGCGAACGTCGCCGGTCTATTGTGGTGGAAGGGAAGGATTGTTCAACAAGCGTGTCGTGGATGCATCGTTTAGAGTTAATAGAGTTGCGATGAAACGGGGCCCGATCGACTTGATCCCGCGCTGCCATTGCGGAGGGGCGTAGGAAGCGTTAGCAAAATTCCTGTGCGGGAGACCAGCCTTGGATTGGGACAAGATCAGATTATTCTACGAGGTGGCCGAGGCGGGGAGCTTCACGCGCGCGGGTGAACATCTCGGCTTGAACCAATCGTCCGTCAGTCGGCACATCAGCGCCCTCGAGCGCGAACTGAAGGTACCTTTGTTCCATCGGCATGCCCGTGGCCTCATCCTCACGGAGCACGGCGACATCCTTTTCCGGACGGCGCAGGACATGCTCCGGCGGATCGAGACGACGCGCAGCCAACTCGTTGAGACGAACGAGCTGCCGACCGGAAACCTGAAGGTGACGGCGACCGTCGGCATCGGGGCGATGTGGCTTGCACGGCGCGTTTCCGAATTTCTCACCCTCTATCCTGAGGTGCGAATCCAGCTCATCGTCACGAACGAGGAGTTGGATCTCGCCATGCGAGAGGCTGACGTCGCCATCCGTCTGCGGCGCCCGTCCCAGCCGGATCTGATCCAACGGCGCCTCTTCACGGTGCATTACAACGCCTATGCGGCGCATTCCTATGTCGAGCGGTTCGGCGAGCCCACGAGCCTGGAGGATCTCGACAACCATCGGATCGTCTGCCTGGGCGGCAATCAGCCGTCCTTCATCCTGGCCGTTCACCAACTCGCCACGATGGGGCGTGACCCGAAGGATCCGCGTCCGAGGCACTTCGTCGTCAATGACAGCCTCGCCCTCAGGATGGCGATCGAATCCGGCGCCGGGATCGGAATGGCGCCGGCCTATTCCATGGAAGGCAATCCGAACGTGACCCAGGTGCTGCGGGACGTCGAGACGCCCTCGTTGGACAGCTACATGGTCTATCCGGAAGAGCTGCGCTCCGTGGCCCGCGTTCAGGTTTTCCGGGATTTCCTGATCTCGAAGGCGCAGCGCTGGGCTCATTAGTCCCGGCGGACACGAAATCTTGTAGAGCGCCTCCTTTGCCGTTCGATGCGCGGACCGGTAAACCGATAGGGCTATGGGCCAGATCGCTGTCGAGCGGACCAGGATGACCGCATGAGGCCCGTCAGGACGAGGTGAACGTGCGCGTGCGGGAGATCAGGCTGGCCTCGGGCTTGGTGCTGGGAGCCTTTCTCCTGATGCACTTCAGCAATCACGCCCTGGGGCTGGTTTCCGTCAGCGCCATGGAGCAGGGGCGCCAGTGGTTCAACCTCGTCTGGCGCAACCCTTTCGGCACGATCCTGCTTTACGGCTCGCTGGTCGTTCATTTCCTGTTGGCTCTCGTGGCGCTTTTCGGGCGCCGCACCTTGCGGATGCCTTGGCGGGAGGCCGCACAGCTGGCGTTCGGCCTTTCCCTTCCGTTCCTTCTCATCCCGCATGTCGTCGGGACGCGGATCGAGCTGTCGCTGACGGGACGAGCAGTCGGCTATCCCGATGTGGTTCGTGGGCTCTGGATCGTCGCTCCCGAGAATGGCGCCAGACAGGCCGTCGCCCTCATCATCGCGTGGCTTCACGCTTGCCTCGGTCTTCACTTCTGGCTGCGGACAAAGCAATGGTTCCCAGCTTGGTCTCTGGTGCTCTACACGGGGGCGATCCTCGTGCCGGTGCTGGCCCTCCTCGGATTCGCAGAGGCCGGCAAGGAAATCGCATCGAATCCGGAAGCGTTTCCGCTCAGGGCAGAAACATCCTCAGGCGGTGACGCGCTCGGCGAGATCCGCGCCGTCCTGTTCGGGTCCTTCGCGCTTCTGATCGGAGGTGCTTTCACGGCACGAGGAGTACGCTCCTATCGGACCATGGCAAGGCGCGTCCGCATCACCTATCCGGGCGGTCGGGTGGTGACCATCCCGAAAGGCTTCAGCGTGCTGGAGGGAAGCCGCATGGCCAGTCTTCCGCATCAGTCCGCCTGCGGGGGCCGTGGGCGCTGCTCGACCTGCCGTGTTCGGGTCATCGAGGGAGCCGAGGCGCAACCGGCTCCGACGGCACAGGAGGTCGCGACCCTCAAACGGATCAATGCCGGTCCGGACATAAGGCTCGCCTGCCAGCTGAGGCCGACGCACGATCTCTCCGTCATCCCTGTTCTGTCAGTCGGACGGGCAAGGTCCATGAGCCTTGTCATCGGCGGTTCGGCCTCCGGAGGTCGCGAGCGGGAGCTCGCAGTCCTGTTCTGCGATCTGCGCGACTTCACGCGCCTGTCGGAGCACCGCCTTCCGTTCGATACCGTGTTCATCCTGAACCGCTATTTCGAAGTCGTTGGCCAGGCGGTCGAGAGATCAGGCGGTTTCCTCGACAAGTTCATCGGCGACGGCGCGCTCGCACTGTTCGGGCTCACGGGAAATGCGGAGGATGCATCGCGCCAGGCGTTCGACGCAGCACAGAGGATCGTTGAAGGTGTCGAACATCTCAACAGAGTCTATGCCAGCGAGCTCGATCAGCCGCTGCGGGTCGTCGTCAGCCTTCATGCAGGACCCGCAGTCGTGGGAGAAATGGGCTATGGACAGGCCGTGGGCCTGACGGCTGTCGGCGACACCCTGAATGCGGCCAGCCGTCTGGAGGGTTTGGCGAAGGAGATAGGGGCCGAACTCGTCATCTCGGTCGAACTGGCACGCCGGGCCGGCCTCGAATTGGCTGCACATGAAAGGCAGGTCGTGGCCGTGAGGGGAAGGGCCGCGCCCATCGAGGCGTGGATCGTCTATCAGGCGCGAGATTTGGCCCGGGATTCAGGCAAGGCCTGACCTCCATTCTTCGCGACGGGAACATTCCCGAACGCTCTCCGGTTCTCTCGGCACGCAGCGGAGCAATTGGAGCGGCACGATGGAAATCATGGCTCGCCTTGGATATGGAGCACGGGGCATCGTGTACTGTCTCGTGGGAGGTCTCGCGCTCCTCGCGGCCTTCGGCTCCGGCGGGCAGGCCGGCGGCAGCAAGAGCGCTCTGCAAAGCCTTCTGTCGCAGCCATTCGGCAAGGTCTGGCTCTCGGCCATCGCCTTGGGGCTCTTCGGCTTCGCAGCGTGGCGGATCGTGGAGGCTCTGACCGATGCGGATCACCGCGGGACGGAATGGAAGGCGCTCGGCGTGCGGGCTGCGCATCTCGTCAGCGGCGGCATCTATGCCAGCCTTGCGCTCTTCGCAGTCAATCTCGCCCTCGGCTCGGGCGGAGGCGGCGGTGAGGACCAGGCGGCCCAAAGCTGGACCGCGTGGCTTCTGTCGCAGCCTTTCGGTCAATGGCTCGTTGGGCTGATCGGCGCCGGCATTGCCGCAACGGGCATAGGCTTTGCCTGGAAAGGCTGGAAGGGGGATGTAATGGATCACCTTGCCCTTCCATCAGGGGCCGACCGGTGGGTCCGTCCCCTCGGAAGGCTCGGCTACGCGGCGCGCGGAGTCGTCTTCTGCCTCGTCGGCATCTTCCTGGTCCTGGCTGCCCTGCACAGCAATTCTTCCGAGGTGCGTGGCCTCGGGGGCGCCCTCCAAAGCGTCCAGGCCCAGCCTTTCGGGTGGCTTCTGCTCGGCATCGTCGCGGCCGGTCTTTTCGCCTTCGGCGTGTTCGGTCTCGTTCAGGCGCGCTACCGGCATCTCGACGCTCCGGATCTGAACGATGCCAAGAATGCGGTTGCGGACGGGATGCAGGCGCTGAAGCCCGGACGCTGAGCACGCCTCGTCCGCTAATCCCTAGAGATAGGCGATCATCCGGCCGGCCAGGAGGACGAGGATCCAGGCGAGAAGGGAAACCAGTGCATAGGCCCGCGCATCCGGCGGCAGCGAATCCTTGCGGAGAGCAGAGCCGAAGCGGGCATGAAGGAGCGCAACGTTCATGAGCCCTAGGGCAATCAACGCGAGCTTTGCATAGAAGGCAGGGTTGGTTCCGAGGGAGCGGGCCTCTACGGCTAGCAGGATCGTTCCGGTCGGGATCTGCAAGGCCAGACCCGCAGCTGCAAGCGGAATGGCGAAGCGGCCGACCTGCCATGCCTGACGATCATGATCCGACAGGACCTTCAGGTCGAAGACCGCGATGCTTCCGACCACGAATGCGGAGCCGAGCACGTGCAGCAGATTGGCGATCGTGAACAGCCACGCCGAATGACGGGCCGTGTGGCCCAGCCAGGATTGCTCCAGCGCGGTCAGCAGATCGAGATACATTGCCGGTCAGCGCAGCTCGAACGTCCTGCCGCCTGCCATGATCCGCTCTGCCCGCAGCTCATTCTCGACCCGGGTGGACGGATAGCCCTCGAGCGTGACGGTCGTGCCTGCCTTGATCATCTCCGGATCGAGGCCGCGGGCATCCATGCGGAAGGGCGGGGCGAGAACGGCCTCCCAGGCCTTGCCTTCGTGAACCACGACGATCATCACATGAGGATTCTGCCATTCGACCTTCTGCACGGCGCTCGTCACCGACAGCTTCCTGCCGGCGTCATAGCTGCCCCAGCCATGATGAGCGAGCGCGCCGCCGCCGAGAAGCAGCGCACCGGAGAGGAAGAGGCCCATCAGACGATATCTCATGGCGGTCCATCCTTGCTTTCGCTCAGGAAAGCGAGCGGACCAACCGTCCGGCCCGCCGCCTGCCCTTGACATTAAAGTTCACGCTCCAAGGTGAGCACAAGACGGAGCTGCCTCACGAGAGATCACATCTGAGGGATCGACCATGACCTCGCCCATCGTCATCACTGTCGCGATCACCGGCTCCGTTCCTCGCAAGAAGGACAATCCGGCTGTTCCGATCACGCCGTCCGAGCAGATCGAGTCCACGCAGCAGGCCTATGAGGCCGGGGCCAGCCTGGTGCATATCCATGTCCGCAACGATGACGAGACGCCTTCGTCGGATCCTGAGCGCTTCGCCCAGGTCCAGGAGGGCATCCGGCGCCATTGCCCCGGGATGATCATCCAGTTCTCGACGGGGGGGCGCGGGCGCGATCCGTCCCAGCGGGGAAGCGCACTCTATCTCAAGCCTGATATGGCCTCTCTGTCGACCGGCTCGGTCAATTTCCCGACGATCGTGTACGAGAACCACACCAGCTTCGTGGAGGGGCTTGCCGGCACGATGAAGCAGCACGGGATCCGACCCGAAATCGAGATCTTTGACCTGTCCCACCTTCATGGCGCCCGGCATCTGATCGCACAGGGCCTGATGGACGAGCGGCCGCACGTGCAGTTCGTCATGGGCGTGCAGAACGCTCTGCCGGCGGAGGAGCATCTTCTCGACATCCTCCTCGGAGAGCTCCGACGGATCATGCCCGAGGCGACCTGGACCGCTGCCGGAATCGGGCGGCATCAGTCACGGGTGATGGAATGGGCCCTGGCCCGCGGTGCCGACGCGGTGCGGACGGGCCTCGAGGACAATATCAGGGTGACGAAGGAGCGCCTGGCCACGAGCAATGCCGAACTGGTCGAACTCGCCGTGCTGGCGGTCGAGCGTCACGGACGACGCGTCGCCACGCCCGACGAGGCTCGCCGCCTCCTCGGGCTTGTGCCTGCTCCTGCCTCCTCAGGACCGACCTGATGGAGCGCTGAAATCGACGATCGGGCCTTTGGGCACGATTCCGGTCGGATTGATCATGCGATGGCTCTCATAGTAGTGCCCTTTGATATGCTGCATGTTGACCGTCTCGGCGACTCCCGGGACCTGATAGAGGTCGCGCAGATACCCGGATAGGTTCGGATAATCCGCGATCCGCCGCAGATTGCATTTGAAATGCCCGACATAGACGGAGTCGAAACGCACGAGCGTCGTGAAGAGGCGCCAGTCCGCTTCCGTCTTCCGGTCACCCGTGAGATAGCGCCGCGACCCCAGGAGATGGTCGAGCCAGTCGAGGCTTTCAAAGAGCGCCGTAACGGCCTCCTCATATGCCTCCTGCCGGGTCGCGAACCCGGCCCTGTAGACCCCGTTGTTGACCGTGTCGTAGACGCGCGCATTGAGCCGATCGATCTCGTCTCTCAGGTCCTCCGGATAGAAGTCGCCGGCCTTCGCGCCGACTTCGTCGAAGGCCCGGTTGAACATCCGGATGATCTCCGACGATTCATTGTTGACGATGGTGGCGCGCTCCCTGTCCCACAGCACCGGAACCGTAACCTTGCCCGTATAGGTCGCGTCTGCGGCCGTATAGACTTGGTACAGGTAGCGCGCATTGTGGATCGGGTCCGGGATGACGCCCGGTGCGTCTTCAAAGGTCCAGCCGTTCTCCAACATCCGCCAGTTCACCACCGAGACGCCGACTATCTCCTCCAGCCCCTTCAGGCTGCGAAAGATGAGGGTGCGGTGAGCCCAGGGGCAGGCCAGCGACACGTAGAGGTGATAGCGGCCTGGCTCAGCCTTGAACCCGCCGGTACCGGTTGGTCCAGGCGACCCGTCCGTCGTGATCCAGTTGCGGAATGCGGAATCCTTGCGGACGAAGCGTCCGTCGCGGCTCTTTGGCACGAGGGGCTGATCCTGCCAGACACCTTCGACGAGGGCTCCCATGGCTGCCTCCTGTTCTTCGGGGCGGCTCCGCTCTCATCCACCGCATCGCCGCCATCGCTTTTCCGGTCTCGTCGGATCAACCTAGGGCCATGAGGGCCGCAAGTCAGCCACTTGCCGACAGGAGCGTGCTCCTCCACGGCCGCGAGGCTTGCGGTGGCTAGCCAGATGGTGGACAAGGAGGTCACTCCCCGGCGACAGATGAGACCCTGATGACGTTTACGGCCAAGATCCTCCTCCTCGGATCCGGCGAACTCGGCAAGGAGTTCGCGATTTCCGCCAAGCGCTACGGCTGCTATGTCGTCGCCTGCGACAACTATGGACTCGCGCCGGCCATGCAGGTCTCCGACGAGGCCGAGATCTTCTCAATGCTGGATGCAGAGGCCTTACGGGAGGTGATCGAAAGGCACCGTCCGGACTATATCGTTCCCGAAGTCGAGGCGATCCGGACCGAAGTGCTGCAGGAATTCGAGGACAAGGGCTTTGCGGTCGTTCCGTCGGCCCGGGCCACCTACATGACCATGAACCGGGATCGCATCCGCGAAGTCGCCGCATCCGAGCTAGGGCTCCGCACGTCGAAATACCGGTATGCCGAAAGCCTGGAGGAGGTCCGCGCCGCCGTGTCGCATACGGGGCTTCCCTGTGTGATCAAGCCCGTCATGTCCTCCTCAGGCAAGGGACAGAGCAACGCCCATTCGCCCGAGGATCTGGAGAAGTGCTGGACCTACGCTGTCGAGAATATGCGCGGCGACCGCAAGAAGGTGATCGTCGAGGAGTTCATTCGCTTCGACTACGAGATCACGCTGCTGACGGTGCGCACGCGAGAGGGCGTCAAGTTCTGTGAACCGATCGGTCACCGACAGGAGCGTGGCGACTACCAGGAATCCTGGCAGCCG
Source organism: Pseudomonadota bacterium (assembly GCA_023426505.1). Lineage (GTDB taxonomy): Bacteria > Pseudomonadota > Alphaproteobacteria > Rhizobiales > Beijerinckiaceae > Microvirga. The sequence continues at coordinate 48,923 of JAFAAP010000185.1, read as the reverse complement.
ACATCCATGACGGACAGGCTTCTCGCCGACGCGAAGGACATGGCCGAGAAGGTCGTCGACAATCTCGGCGGCTACGGCATCTTCGGGGTCGAATTCTTCGTCACCAAGGATGAGGTCATCTTCTCCGAACTCTCCCCTCGTCCTCACGACACCGGCATGGTGACGCTGATCTCGCAGAACCTTTCCGAGTTTGATCTCCATGCCCGGGCGATCCTCGGGCTCCCGATTCCGGCCATCAGGCTCCGCGGCCCATCGGCATCCGCCGTGGTTCTCGCAGACCGCGCGTCCGAGCGCTTCTCGATCGGGGGGCTTGCGGAGGCGCTCCGGCAAGGCACGGAGGGTGGCGAGATCGATGTGCGCGTTTTCGGAAAGCCGACGACACGTTCGTACCGGCGGATGGGAGTGGCCTTGGCAACGGCGGAGACGACGGACCTCGCCCGCGAACATGCCCGGCGGGCTGCCGAGTGCATCACGATCAGGTATCAGGATTGACCGTTCGTATGGACCTGGCGTGCGGATGCGCGTCCTCGTCTATCCTGCCGGTTCGAATCAACGACAGGTGAGCCCAATGGCATCGTTCTTCAAGGATCTGTGGTCGCGTCTCGGCGGCGGTGGCGAAGAGAAACGCGAATCCGAAGCCGTGGTAGAGGCTGTGGAATACAAAGGCTTCCGAATTCGTCCGGCACCTTACCCGTCGAAGGGGCAGTTTCAGACGGCCGGCGTGATCGAGAAGGATTTTGGCGCCGAGACGAAGGAGCACCGCTTCGTTCGGGCGGAGACCCACGCCAGCAAGGACGATGCGGCAACATTCTCGATCGCGAAGGCCAGGCAGATCATCGACGAGCAGGGCGACCGCCTTTTCTCGTAATCCGATGCCGACACGTTACGCGTCGGCATTGACTGTTGCGATCTCGGTCGCGAGCTGCCGGTGCGGATGACCCGCCTTTGAGTCGGCGCGCCGCAGCCGATGGCGCAGGCGGAAGCGATCGGCCCGGTAATAGGCGCGCGAGCATTCCAGGGCCTCACCACTGTCCGAGTAGATGATCCGCTCCACAAGGATGAGCGGGTGCCCGACCGCGACATGAAGCATGTCGGCTCGAAAGCCGTCGGCGACGATGAACTCGATGACCTCGTCGGCCTCGACCGCTTCGACGTCATAGAGCTTTTCGATAGCGGCATAGATCGGCTGTGACAGATCCGCCTGCAGGAGCTTCGGCGCGATGCCGACCGGCACGAACGTCGTGCGGAACGCCACCGGCTGTCCATCATCCGACAATACCTTCCGGATCTTGTGAACGTTGTCGCCTGCGCGTAGGCCGAGTTTAGCGATGATCCAGTCCGGTGCCGGAACCGTTTCGGCACTGTAGACGCGGATGCTCTTGGGATCGGCCGCATCGAAGCCGGAAAGAAGGAAATGTTCCGGGTCCGTCAGGGGCTCGGCGAGCCGAGGCGCCAGGACGAATGTTCCCCGGCCCTGCTTCTTCTGAAGAAAGCCTTCGTCCACCAGAGCCGAGATCGCCTGCCGTACGGTGATGCGTGACAGGTCGTAATGGTCACAGAGTTCGCTTTCCGAGGGAATCTTGTCCCCCGGCTGCAGATCGAACGTCACGTAATCCCGCAAGGCATGCTTGAGCTGGAGCCACAGGGGCGTGCTGCCGGTCCCTCTGAGGGGGTGAAGCTGGGGGCCTGTATCTGTCATCGAAGCGCCTTCTCTGGATGCTCCCGGCGGTGATCTCCGCTCGTCTTAGGATGTCTCTATTATCGAGCTTGACACGGAAGGAAAGCCGGACCTAGTCTCAAAACGTCATAAGACGTCATAATAAGCCATCAATCGGAGGAAGCAACCATGTACAAGATCGGTACGTTCTCGACCCGGTTCAGCCGTCGCCTCATGATGCTCGGGGCCGTCTCTGCAACCGCCGCTTTGATGCTCGCCAGCCCGCCGGCTCTTGCCCAGAAGGCCCCTAACGGCCCCATCGAGATCACCTCGGGAACGAGCCCCGGCGGCACGCCGGACGTGCTGATGCGTCGCGCGGCGAAGATCCTCAATGAAGAGAAGATCATCACGAACCCGATCGTCGTGCAGAACCGGACCGGCGGTTCGTGGATGGTGGCTGCCAACTGGGTGCTGAACAAGAAGGGTGATGAGAACACGGTGCTCACCATCGCCCAGCCGATCCTGACGACGCCGATCACGACCGGGCAGCCGACGATCTACGACAAGCTCACACCGATCAGCATGTTCATCCAGGGCGATCTCCTGATCGCCGTGCAGCCCAACTCACCGGCCAAGAACTTCAAGGAATTCGTCGATCTCGCCAAACAGCGCGAGCGCAGCATCAAGGTCGCCGGGGCCCAGGCCGGATCGACGGACCACATGGTGACCGGTCTGGTCGAGAAGGCCGGCGGCGTGAAGCTGAATTATGTGCCGTTCGATGGCGGTGGAGCGGCCGCATCTGCATTCCTTGGAGGGAATGTGGACATGATCGTCCTGCCTCCGAGCGAGGCACTGCCGCTGATCAAGAGCAACAAGGCGAAGGTTCTTGCCGTGCTCAGCGAAAGCCGTCGCACGGAACCGGAGTTCAAGGACGTTCCGACCGCAAAGGAGCAGGGCTATGACATCGTGTGGGGGCAGTCCTGGGGTCTTGCGGGCCCGCCGGACATGAATCCAGCCCTCGTGAAGTTCTGGGACGACGCGATCCAGAAGCTCGTCGCCACCGATGCCTGGAAGGCAATGGTCAAGGAGATGTTCCTGCGCAGCGAAGTGGTGCCCGCAAGCCAAGCCAAGGAACACATGGCAAAGCTCCACAAGGATCACCTTGCCCTTCTGTCTGATCTCGGCCTCGCGAAATAGACCGGGCACGTGGCCATGAAAACTGCGGATATCCTCAGCGCGGTTGTCATGTTCGTCCTGTCGGGGGTGGTCTTTCTGACCACCCGCGATCTGCCCTACTGGGCGGATTTCGCGCCTGGCTCCGGCTTCGCGCCTCTCTGGGTGGCCATGACCGGTGCGGTCCTCGCAATTGCTCTTCTTGTCGGCGCTCTGCGCCGGCACGACACTCCTCCTGCCGACTGGCCGGATCGCACGGGGTGGCGGCGCGTGCTTCTGACGGCGATCGGGCTCTGGGCCGTGATCGTACTCGCCCCGATCCTGGGGCTGATGTCTACGGCGGTCATCTTCATGCTGTTCCTGCTCCTCGCCGTGGAGCGCCGGCGCCTCTGGCCCAGTCTGTTCACCACCGCCATCACGACGGCGCTCGTTTACGGCGTCTTCTCCGCTTGGCTCGGCATCGCGTTCCCGAAGGGCGTGATCGGCATCTGACGCCATCAAGGATCAGGTCGAATGATCGATGCACTCGTCTCCTTAGGCCATGGTTTCGGCGTTGCTCTCACGCCGATGAATCTCCTGTTCATCTTTATCGGCGTCTGTCTGGGTCAGCTCATCGGAGCGCTGCCAGGACTCGGACCGTCTGCCGGCATGGCGCTGCTTCTGCCGATCACCTTCGGGATTCCCCCGGCAACGGCCATCATGATGCTGGCAGGCATCATGTATGGCGGCATGTATGGTGGCACGCTGACCTCCGTTCTCGTCAATGTGCCAGGGGAGGCCGCGAGTGTGATGACCGCCGTCGACGGCCACAAACTCGCGAAGCAGGGCAGGGCAGGGGCGGCGCTGAGTGTCTCGGCGATCGGGTCGTTCCTGGCGGGCGTCGCGGCCGTCACGGCTCTGGTGTTCGTCACGCCGCCGCTGGCCGAGTTCGCCCTGAGCTTCTCGTCACCCGAATACTTCCTGCTGGCTGCGCTTGGCATCACTGCGACGGCGAGCATCGGGGCGGGCTCTCCCATCAAGGCGATTCTCATGGCGGTGTTCGGGCTTATGATCGCGCTGGTCGGCACGGATCCGATCCTGGGCAGCGCGCGCCTCACCTTCGGCATCACGGCGCTTCTCGACGGGATCGATTTTCTTCCCGTTGCCATCGGAATCTTCGGTATCGCCGAGGTACTGGCATCGCTTGAGCGAAGCTACGATTCCGAGCCGATCAAGACACGGCTGCGCGACATGTGGCTCAGTACCAAGGATTGGGCCGAGTGCCGGGTCGCCATCCTGCGCGGGGGAACTCTCGGCTTCTTCATCGGACTGATGCCTGGGGCGGGCCCGACGGTGGCCGCAATCCTTGCCTATGTGACGGAGAAGCGCTTCAGCCGTCATCCGGAACGGTTCGGAAACGGCGCATTGGACGGCGTGGCGGCGGCCGAGTCGGCCAACAACTCGGCCGCGCACGGCGCCCTTATCCCGATGCTGGCGCTGGGCATTCCCGGCTCCGCGTCGACGGCCGTGCTGCTCGCGGCTCTTGTTCTGCAGGGGATCCGGCCGGGCCCCACGCTCCTCGTCGAGCAGGCCGACCTCGTCTGGGGTCTCATCGCCAGCATGTTCATCGGCAACATCATCCTGCTGATCCTGAACCTGCCGCTAGCTCCGGCCTTCGCGTCGCTCCTGCGCATTCCCTACGAGTACCTTGCGCCGGGGATCCTGGTGATCTCGCTAGTGGGCGCCTATGCCACCACGCTCAGCCTCTTCAGCGTCGGCCTGACCCTCTTCTTTGGGATGGTCGGTTACCTGATGATGAAGGCCGATTTCCCGAGAGCACCGGTCGTGCTGGCCGTGGTGCTGGCGCAGTTGATGGAAACATCTCTGCGTCAATCACTCATGCTGTCCGAAGGCAGCCTTGCGATCTTCGTTCAGCGGCCGCTCTCCGCCATTCTCCTCCTTCTCGTCATCGTGTCCCTGCTGCTCCCTGTCATGGGCGTGCTAACCCGACGCCGCGCCGAGCGCCGCATGCGCGACGAGACGCCGATATCCATTGCAACCAAGTAGGATTCCTCGATGACCTCCGTTCGTACCATCGACGTGCACGCGCATGTTCTCACCGAAGAGATGATGCGTCTCATGCGGCACGAGGCGCCCGACATCGGCCCGACGCTCAGCGAGGTCGACGAGCATGGCGGCGTGCTCCAGGTCGGCAATATCGTTCAACGTCCGTTCCCGCGGGGGGCCTGGGACCTCGAGCTGCGCCTACGCGATATGGACGAGGCCGGGGTGGACGTTCAGGTCCTCTCCGTCTGCCCGCAAACCTTTCTCTATGACCGCGACCCGACGCTCACTGCTACGCTCTCGGCGATCCAGAACAATGAGATCGCCAGGATCGTGAGCCAGCAGCCGGATCGGTTTATGGGCATCGCGACGCTGCCGATGCAGGATCCCGAGCGGGCGGTTGCCGAGTTGCGGCGCTCGATGACGCAGCTCGGCCTTCGTGGCGCTCAGATCGGGTCTCATGTGGAAGGTCGCAACCTCGACGATCCGGCCCTCGAGCCGCTTTGGGCCGCAGCTGCGGAACTAGATGCGTTCATTCTGGTCCATCCGCAGAAGATCGCCGGCGGGGACCGCCTCAAGTCGTATTACCTCAAGAACCTGATCGGAAATCCGCTGGACACCACCATCGCGGCGGCTTCACTCGTATTCGGCGGTGTGCTCGAACGCTATCCAAACCTGAAGTTCTGCTTCGCGCATGGCGGGGGCTTCATGCCCTACCAGACAGGCCGCATGAACCACGGATATGCGGTCAGGCCGGAGGGCAAGGTCCACCTGAAGGAGGCTCCCGAGGTGTCGATTCGGCGTCTCTATTTCGATTGCATCCTGCATTTCGAGCCGGCTCTCCACTTCCTGGTCGAAACCTTCGGAGCGGATCATGTGCTGCTCGGCAGCGACTATCCGTTCGACATGGGAATGATGGACGGCGTGCGGCAGATCCGCAGCCTCAGGGCGACGGCGGAGCAGCGCAACCTGATTCTCGGCGACGCTGCGGCGGCTCTGCTCGGCGGATCAGCCCACGCTCCCGCGAAGCGCGCCGCCGGACGCGGCTGACGGCCTTGTGACCTTGGCTGGGGACAAGTCGAGGCTACGCGAACCTCTCACGGCAGGCGAGGATGAACCGGCTCATCGCTATCGGTGGGTTATCCTCGCGGTCGGCGTCTTGGCGCAGGCGTCACTTTCCGCTTTGCAGAATGGTCTGCCTGCGCTCGGTCCGATGCTGCGGTCGGAATATGGCTTGAGCCTGCCTGAACTCGGAATGGTGCTTGCCTCCGCCAACTGGGGAATCATGAGCACGTTGCTCCTTTGGGGCGCCCTTGCGGACCGCCATGGCGAGCGACTTGCGATCACTGCGGGGCTGAGCGGATGCGCCTTGTGCATCGTCGTCGCGTCCGACGTAAATGGCGTTGCTGCGCTGGTGACGTGGCTCGCCCTGGCCGGTGCGCTCGGCTCTGCGGCGTCGGCTGCTTCAGGGCGGGCTGTAATGCAGTGGTTCTCCCGTCGCGAGCGCGGCTTTGCTCTTGGCATTCGCCAGATGTCCGTCCCTCTCGGGGGCGCCGTCGCGGCGCTGGCGCTGCCGCTGATCGCAACTCTCCTCGGTCTCAAGGCTGCCTTTCTTGCGCTGGGAAGCGCGGCAGCAATAGGGGCACTCTGTGCGGCTCTGTGGCTGGCTGCCCCACAAGGTGGCAGGCCGGCCCCACGCGGCGATCTCCCGTCGCCCCTGCTCGACGGGCATCTATGGCGTCTAGCCTTTGCCTCGGGGCTGCTCGTGTTCTGCCAAGTGGCGATGAATGGCTTTGTCGTTCTGCTCCTGTCGGAGCACCGTGGCCTTGAGATCGGACTAGCAGCCCTTGTTCTCGCCGCCATCAACCTCGGCGGCGGAGCGGCACGCGTCCTTGCCGGTCGGTTGTCAGACCGCTCGGGCCGGCGCCTGCCGCCCATCCGACGACAGGCTCTGCTCCTGGCAGGAGCCCTGATGGCCTCCGCCTTGCTCGTCGATGGACCGTTGCCGCTGTTGGTGCTGTCTGTTCTGGTCGCCGGAGTGCTCTCCCTGAGTTGGAACGGCCTTGCCATGACGGCCGCGGCCGAGATGGCCGGTCACGCCCGGGCGGGTCTTGCCATCGGCCTGCAGGGAACGGTTATTCGCCTCGTAGGGGCGGGAGCCGGCGTGGCCTTCGGGTTCACCGTGGAGCGAAGCGGCTCCTGGGCCGTGGCGATCCTTCTGCTGGTGGCGCTCCCGCTCGTGAGCGCCTTCCTCATGAGCCCTCTTGCTGGAGAAGAGGAAAGGCGGCTTCTGCCAGGCGCCGGATGATCAAGCGCCAACCGGCTCGCGTATGGCCATCGGGTCGTTCCATAGGTCATTCAGCCGCGTCGTCTCCTCCTCGAGCACAGACAGGAAGGTCTCCGCTGCCGGCGAAAGGGGCTGCCGGGCCGGCTCGATCAGCACGAGGTCCGTCTCGAGCGGTGGCTGGGCAAGCGGATTGATGACGTAGTGCCGAGTCTGGATGTCGTTGGCCATCATGACGCCCGGCAGAATCGTAACCCAGTCTGAGCCCGCCACCAGATCGAGCGTGCCCAGCATGGCGTCCAGCTCGAGGACCCGCCCGATCCGCACGCCATTGGACGAGAAGTAGGTCTCAAGGCTTCGACGCCGGGTGTTCTGGCCGCTGGGGACCACCACCTTCAAAGTGCCTAAATCCGCCAGCCGCACAGGCTTCATGTGAGGCGCGTCCAGATGGCCGTTCGAGACCAGGACTTCCGGGGTTCTGGCGAGCAGGCGGCTCTTCAGTCCGACCGCATCCGCAAAAGCGGGAACGATCGCGAAATCGAGTTCGCCAGCACGAACCTGCTGGGTCAGCACCGCCGAATAGGCCTCCGTGATTCTGACGACCACATTGGGATGCAAGTCCATGAACCGCGCAAGGGCCGGGGCCATGGCGCATCGGGTCATGGTCGGCATCAAGCCGACGGTGATCTCGCCCTCGAGACCGCTGCCGAAATCAAGAAGCGCCCGGGTGGCGGCCTCGTTGCTGCGCAGCACGTCGATGCAGTGCCGGTAGTAGCTGTCCCCCGCAGGGGTTGGCATGACGCCGCCGCTGCCTCTCGCGAAGAGCTTGACCCCGAAGCGCCCCTCGATCTTGCGGATGTGCTGCGACACCCCCGATTGCGTGGCGTTCTCCCGGAGCGCCGCCGCTGTGAAGGAGCGCTCTTCGTAGACGGCGACGAACAGGCGGATGTCCCTCAGACTTTCAAGCATGCCAACATCAGCTTCTATAATGGAAAGGAGTAGATCATATCATTTTATGATCTGGCTCGTCGAGCCTATGTTTCAGATCGGAAGCGCGTCCTCCCGCCGTCCAGCATCACGCTGCCAAGCATAGGATGACCTGATCACATGACCCAGCAGACCAGTCCCCGCATGGTCGAGGACCCTCGCCACCTCCGTCAAGCTCTGGGGCGCTTCGCGACCGGCGTGACGGTTGTCACGACACGCTCGCCGTCCGGCAAGCTGGAAGGTCTGACGGCTAATTCCTTTTCATCGGTTTCCCTCGATCCGCCCCTCGTGCTCTGGAGCCTCCAGAAGCGCGCTCCGTCTCTCGAGAGCTTCCGCTCCTCGGGGCACTTCACCGTGAATGTGCTGGGAGCCCACCAGCATGGCCATTGCCAGCACTTCGCGCGGCCATCTGTTGACAAGTTTCGGGACATTCCTCACGAGATCGGATTTGGCGGCTGTCCCGTTCTCGATGACTGCATCGCGACGTTCGAATGCTCGACGCACAGCATCGTCGAAGGCGGCGACCACCTGATCTTCATCGGTCGCGTCGAGCGCGCCGTCTATCGGGACGGCGACCCGCTGATCTTCAGCGCTGGCTCGTTCTGCGTGCCGACCCTCTTCCAACAACCAGAAACCGCCTCCGAGGCGATCACAACAGGACGACCCGCGCTCGTCCAAAGGGAGTGCTGCTCATGAAGCTTGGCTTCTTCACCATGCCGATCCATCCGGTCGATCGGTCCTTGGTCGAGACCCTCAAGGAGGACCGCGAGCTCGCGCTCATCGCCGATCGCCTCGGTTTCACCGAAGGCTACTTCGGCGAGCACGTCACGGATGCGGCGGAGACCATCTCATCCTCTCTGATCTTCATCGCATGGCTTCTCAACGAGACGAAGACCATCAAGCTCGGGTCGGGAACCATCAACCTGCCCAACCATCACCCGGCGATGGTAGCGGGCGAGGTCGCCATGATCGACCATATGGCCGAGGGCCGATTCATCATGGGCATCAGTCCGGGCGGGCTGCTCTCCGATGCGGAGGTGTTCGGCAATCTCGACAAGGACCGCACTGCGATGTTCGTCGAGGCGATCAACCATATCCTGAACATCTGGGCCGGAGAGCCGCCCTATAATCTCTCGGGCGACTACTGGACCATCTCAACCGCGAAAACGCATATCCCTGAACTTGGCCAAGGCTACATCCACAAACCCTATCAGACCCCTCATCCGCCGATCGTTGTCACGGCCGTCGCTCCGTTTTCCAAGGGCGTCAGTGAAGCCGCCGCTCGCGGGTGGGACCCGATTTCGGCGAACTTCCTGCTGCCGCAATGGGTCAAGACCCATTGGCCCAAATATGTCGAAGGCTGCGAGAAGGGAGGGCGGATTGCCGATCCGGCGAACTGGCGGGTGGCGAAGAGCATTTTCGTTGCCGAGGACATGGCGACGGCGCGCCGCTATGCGACCGAGCCGGGAAGCCCCTACTACAACTACTATCGCTCGCTTGCCACGAAGCTCATCAAGAACGGCCGTGCGAACCTGTTCAAGGCGGATCAGAGTGCACCGGACTCCTCCGTCACGGTGGAGAGCGTCGTCGATCAGCTCATCATCTGGGGAACGCCCGAGAAGGTAACCGAGGATCTGCTTGCCTTCCGCGATCAGATCGGAGACTTCGGAACGCTTCTTTACGCAGGGCACGATTGGGCCGACCGCAACCTCGCGGTTCGCTCCATGGAGCTTATGGCCGAAAAGGTGTTGCCGGCCGTCAATCGTGAGATCGCATCCGAAACCGTTGCCGCGTGAATCCCATGCACAAGGAAATGCGCGTTGCCGCGAACGGAACGGAACTCCGGATCCTCATCGATGGCCCGGAGGAGAAACCCTGGCTCACATGCCTCCACTCGTTGGCAACTCGAGCGGAGCTGTGGGATGACCAGATCGAGGAACTGACCAAGGCATTCCGCGTGCTCCGCATCGATGCACGCGGTCATGGGGGTTCCGACCCGGCAGAAGGACCCTACAGCTTCGATCAGCTCGCTCGGGACGTGGTCGCGGTCTGGGATCGGCTCGGGATCGAGAAATCAGCCGTCCTAGGCCTTTCCATGGGCGGCATGACGGCGTTCGGGCTAGCACTGGACCATTCTCCACGCGTGACGCGGATCGTGGCAGCGGATTGCAGATCCGACGCCCCCGAGTTCTTCCGGAACATGTGGGCCGACCGTCAGAAGATCCTCGCCGAGAAGGGGATGGAGTCGATTGCCGAGATCACCTTGCCGACATGGCTGACGGAGGAGACGCGCAGGACACGGCCGGATCAGGTCGAACGGGTCCGCAGCATGATCTTGGAGACGTCCCGCGAAGGCTATCTGGGAGCGACGGAAGCCTTGCGGAGCCTGAACTACAAGCATCGACTCGCGGATATCCGCTGTCCGACCTGCTTGCTGGTCGGGGAGGCCGACGGCCCTCATCCGGCCGAGATGCGTTCGATGGCCGAAGCTATCCCAGGAGTTCGGTTTGCGGAGATTCCGGCTGCGGCTCATCTGGCCAACGTGGAGAATCCCGAGGCTTTCAACAGGGCGGTCTGCAGCTTCCTCGCGGAGTGAGCGGGCCTGATCGCGGGAGGGAGCAATGGTTCGAGCGGCAATCGTCGGTCTGGGATGGTGGGGCAAGCACATCGTTCGTCGCCTGCACGGATCTGACAGGATCCAGCTCGTGGCTGCACTCGAAACCTCGGATGCTCACGCAGCATTCGCAGCGGAACATGGGCTGCGCTTCACCACGGAGTGGAATGACGTTCTGAGCGACCCCTACATCGATGCGGTAATCCTCTGCACGCCGCATTCCATGCATACCCAGCAGGTGCTCGCCGCTGCAGCCGCCGGGAAGCATGTCTTCTGCGAGAAGCCTCTGGCTCTGACCCGTGCCGATGCCGAGCTGTCGGTGAATGCCTGTCGAGCCGCCGGCGTAATGCTCGGTGTCGGACACGAGCGGCGGTTCGAGCCTGCTGCGATCGAACTGAGGCGCATGATCAACGAGGGAGCTCTCGGAACCATCATGCATGTCGAGGCTAATTTCAGCCACGACAAACTCGCCCATGTTCCTGATACCGATTGGAGGGCCTCGGCCACAGACGCGCCTGCCGCGGGCATGACCGCCATGGGAATCCATCTGACGGACCTCTACCTGGATCTCTTCGGGCCGATCACAGAAGTCTATGCTCGGACCGCACAGCGGGTGTCGCGCCGCCCCAATGGCGACGTCGTTTCGGTCCAGATTCGGTTCGCTTCCGGGGCGACGGGATATCTCAACGCGATTCTCGTAACCCCGCTCTATATCGCAATGAGGGTCTTCGGGTCCGAAGCCTGGGTCGAGATCCGCAATCACACGCATCCGGATACGCCCGGCCTGACGACTCTGACGTACCAGAACCGGAACGGCCATCACGACACCCTGGAATTTCCATGGGAGGATGCCGTGCGCCGCAATCTCGAAGCCTTCGCGGAGGCGATCGAGAGCGGAACGCGCTATCCCTTCACCGACGCACAGAAGATTGCAAACATCGCGACGCTTGAGGCAATCTGCATCTCGGCATCCGAGAACAGGCCCGTTGAGATCGAAAGCACCGCCGGCGCTCGGCTGCGCCCAGTTGCGGTCACGGCTTGAGCAGACGGATCTACATGCAGCGCCACAGTCGGGCAGGACAAGAGACTGAAAGACAATCGGGGAGGCGAAAGAAAAATGAAGCAGGTCGAAGTTGGCGTGATCGGGACAGGCTGGGTCGGCGGCATCAGGGCCGAGACCTTGGCGCGGTCCGCGCTGGTGGATAAGCTGCACATCTGTGAGATCCGGCCCGACCGGCTGGCGGAGGTCAAAGCGCTCACCAACCCGGCGACGGCTACGCTCGACTATCAGGACATCATCCGGAACGACAAGATCGACATCGTCTTCATTTCGACGACGCCGGAGCCGACTCATTTTCCGATCGCCCGGGACTGCCTGAAGGCCGGCAAGCATGTCATGCTGGAAAAGCCGATCGCCTTGGAAATCTGGGAAGCGGACGAACTGATTGCCATCGCCAAGCGCAACAACGTCAAGTTTACCATCGGCTATTCCCAGCGGTTCAATCCGAAGATCGCCTACGCCAAGAAGAAGATCACGGACGGCACCCTTGGCAAGGTCGTGAACGTCATGGTCAGCCGCCATCTCTCTCGCAGCCTCGGCAAGAAGATCGCGTCCCGGGTCAAGCTCTCTCCGGCCGCGATGGAATCGACGCACGATCTCGATTTCGTGTTCTGGCTGCTGGAGCCGGCAAAGCCGGTCCGGATCTACTCGCAAGGTGCCTACGGCTACATGCAGGCCGTGAACGGCTCGTATGACTGCATGTGGTCGACCGTGACCATGGATGACGGAACGCTCGTCGTCATCGGCGGCGGATGGAATCTGCCTCCGAGCTATCCGAACTTCAGTTCGACCTGGATCGAGATCACCGGCACCGAGGGCGCTCTCATCCTGGACGACACCCACCGCGATCACTGGCTGAACACGGTCTCGGAAGGGACGCGATTTCCCATGTCGACCATGCCCGGGGAGCAGGTCGATCATGTCTTCGCCGGCCAAATGGGACCGGAGACCATCCACTTCATCGAGGCCGTTCTTCTCGATCGATCGGTCATGGTCGCGCCCGAACATGCACGCATGGTCATGGAGACTTACACCGCGGCCGACCTTTCGGCGGAAATCAACGAGCCGGTCGATCTGCCTCTCTCGAACAGATCGATTGCAGCCATCGCGGATCTAAAGGGAGGACAGAAACTTGAAAAAGTCGGCTAAGGGTATCGGTCTCGCCATCATCGGCGCAGGCCGCGTGGGTTTATTCAGGGGCGAGGTCGCAGCCCGCCATCCGGCCGTGGAATGGATCGGGATCGCGGAGATCAACCCGGATCGTGCCAAGATGGTCGCCGAGAAGGTCGGGGCGGATTTCGTCACATCCGATTTCCGCGAGCTCCTGAAGCGACCGGAAGTGAATGCGGTGATCATCGCGACCGATGAGCATCTGCACGTCGATCCGATCATGGCCACGGTCGAACGTGGCGTTCCGATGCTGATCGAAAAACCGCTCGCCACGGACTTGGCGGAGTCGGCGAAGGTGCTGCGTGCCATCGAATCCGCCGGGATCGATGCCGTGGTCGGCTACACCCAACGCTTCCGTCGCAAATGGCTCTCTGCCAAGGAAAAGGTGCGGTTAGGAGCGCTCGGCGACGTGACGATGGTGACATCACGCGCCTTCATGAACCGGCTGGTCGCGATCGACAACTACAAGCGCACGGATGACCCGTCCACGATCTCGCCGATGGTGATCTCCGGCACCCACGCCCTCGATATCGTCATGTGGTACATGGAGGCGAAGTCTCCGGTCGAGGTTTATGCCCGTTCGGTCGACAAAGTGCTCGGTCCGGAATACGGCGGCATCGACGCCACCGCTGGTATGATCATGTTCTCCGATGGCAGCGTTTATCATCTCAACATCTCGTGGGCTCTGCCGGTGACCTGGCCGGGCGCCGTCTACAGCCTCGAGGTCGGCATCAACGGCACCGATGGAGTAATCACTATCGACGATACTCACAGAGACATCGTCATGGCAGTCTCGGCCCCACAGTCGGAAGGCTATGCTCCGGACAAGCGGCGTCTCGTCGACTTTCTCGGCAGCTATCCGCCCGGCGATATGGCGCTTGGCGAGCTTCGCGGGCCGATGCGCGAGGAGACCGATTCCTGGCTGAACCGGGTCTCCCTCGGGCTGCCCACGCAGGCTGCCACGGCGGCTGAAGCGCACCGTAATCTCATGCTCACCAAGGCCCTCGATCTCTCGGCAAAGCTCAAGCGGCCTGTTCAGCTCCCCCTGGAACCTGAGATCGGCTTGGCAGCCGCCTGAATGGGGTCAATCAAACGGCCCGCCTGGACTGCTCCAGGCGGGCCTTTTCATGTGAACAACTGCGTCGGATCAGAAGCCTTTTACGGCTTGCTGCGTGTGCTCGACCTCCGGCGGACGCTCGAAGCAATGGCTGACGAGCTTGCGCCACTCCTGAAAATCCTCCGAGCCTCGGAAGTCGACGGTATGATTTTCGAGGGTTTGCCACTGCACGAAAAGACGATAGCGGCTCGGCTTCTCGATGGAGCGCTGCAGCTCCATGCTGATGCAGCCCTTCGCACGCTTGAAGAGGGGCGCCGCGTTGGCCACACCAGCCTCGAACTCGGCTTCCATACCGGGCTTCACGTCAATCTGTGCGATCTCAAGGATCATCGCGAACTCCTGTTGGGCGACGAAATGATGATTCTGCCACTCCTGGCGCTTTGCTGCGCGACGTTCACGATCTGATAGGAGTGATGCCGAGTTCTTCGGCCAGGCTGTCGAGCTTCCGACAAAGCTCGGGCGAGAGAGGAACGCCGTTGCGCAGGCGGCTCTCGTAGCGCCCCATCCGCTGCTCGCCCGGGATCCGAATCTCGTCGAAGCCGGGAAGCTTATGGGAGTTGCGCAGATCACGCAGATGGCGATCGACTTCAGCCTTGAACGTGTGAAGCGGTGTGAAACGCGACACGTCCAGTGCAACGATGAAGTGGCCAGTATTGGTTTCCGTGGTTGCATCGGCGTTGAAATCCACCACGTCCCGGCCAAAGGCTGCACCGTTCAGGGTGCCGGCGAGAAGACCGAGGATCAGCGCCAAGCCGCTGCCCTTGTATCCGCCGATGGGGAGGAGGAGTCCTTCGTTGCTGCGCTTTGGGTCCGTAAGGGGCTTCCCATCGGCCTTGTTGATCATCCAGCCCTCAGGAATGCTCTTTCCCTGGAGTGCGTAGTTCTTGATGGTCCCGTAGGACACCATCGTGGTGGCGATGTCGAGGATGACGGGCGGCTCGTCGCCGGCCGGAATCCCGACCGCGAGCGGGTTGGTTCCGAGCATCGCCTCGACGCCGCCCCAGATTGCCATGTGATTGGCGCTTGCGACGGCGGAATAGAGGCCAATCATCCCGTGCTCGACGGGCATCGTCGCATAGAGCGCAGCCGGGCCAGCGTGGTTGGAATGGTGGGCTCCTACCCAGGCGACACCCGTCTCCCGGGCGATCTCGATCGCAGCCTCCGCAGCGCGGGACATGACCAGATGCCCCATGCCGTTGTCGCCGTCGATCAGCGCCGTCGCCGGAGCCGTGCGCTCCACCTTGATGGCCGGCTTCGCGTTGATCCCGCCGGTCTGGATGCGCTGCACGTATTGCGGCAGGCGGAAGATGCCGTGCGCGTCCGCACCGGTCAGGTCGGCTTCCGTCATCAGGCCCGCCACCTTCGCGGCGTCTTGCTGGGGCAAGCCGACTTTGCAGAGTGCCCTCTCGATGAAGGCTTTGATGTCTTCGCTGGACACCGGGGCGGATGGGGACGATGCTGCTTCGAGAGCGCTCATCGGCCGGCTCCCTTGGCATGCTCGGCCGCAACCGGGCGCGTCTCGCCGGTTTCGACAAGGGTTCGGGTCGCGTCCACGGATGCATATGTCCAGAAGATCCGCATAGGCTCCGTATCGGACGCATTGCGGAAGCGATGTGGAACGTTCGCCGGGATCCAGGTCGTGTCATGCGGGCCCAGCTCGTGTACCGCTCCGTCGATCTCCGCAATGGCGCTCCCTTCAAGAACCATGACGCTTTCCTCGCAATTGTGCGAGTGAAGCGGAATGGCGGCACGAGGTTCGAACGAGGTGATCCCGTTCAGGATGCTCGTGGAGCCGATCGCTTTCGTCACCAGGGGGATCGTGCGGGCGCCGCCTCCGCGGTCCGCCGGCGTGATGTCCGCCGGTCGGAGCACGGCTCCGGCCGACGTTGCTGTCTCGGTCATTGGGGTCCTCTCCCTTCCTGCTGGCCCTTATTCGGACAGGTTCACGCGCGTGGCGTCCCTTGCCGGGCCTATCCAGATCGTCTTGATGTTCGTGAATTCACGAATGCCGAATACGCCGAGCTCCCGTCCGTATCCCGATTTCTTGATGCCTCCGAAGGGCAGCCGTGGGTCGGACGCCACCATGCCGTTGATGAACACGGCGCCGGCCTCGATGCGGCGGGCAAGTATACGGGCTTTGTCGAGATCGCGCGTCCAGAGCGCGGCTCCCAAGCCATATTCCGTAGCATTGGCCAGGGCGACGGCTTGTTCCGCGTCGCGCACCCGGATCACGGCCGCGGCCGGCCCGAAGGTTTCCTCTGCGAAGGCGGGCATGTTCGGCGTGACGCGGTCGAGGACCGTCGGGGCATAGAAGAATCCCGGGCGATCCACCGAGTGTCCACCGATACGGAGTTCGGCACCGGCCGCAACGGAACGCTCGATCTGGGAATGGAGATCTTCGCGCAGATTGGCCCGGGCCATCGGACCGATGTTGCAGTCGCGGCTCATCGGATCTCCGACGACGAAGCCCCTCACCCTGGCACACAGCGCCGCCACGAAGGCATCGGCTACGCTCTCCTCCACGATGAAGCGCTTCGCGGCGATGCAGCTCTGCCCGACGTTCTGGAAGCGAGCACGGGCGGCGACCGCTGCCGCCCCCTCGACATCCGCGTCAGCCAGAACGATGAAAGGATCGGAGCCGCCGAGCTCGAGCACCTGCTTCTTGATCTGACGGCCCGCCTGGCTCGCAACAAGGCTGCCGACCTCTGTGGATCCCGTGAGCGTCACGGCGGCGATGCGCGGGTCGTCAATAAGCCCCTCGACGGCGGAGGCGCTGATGAGGAGGGTGCGGAACAGTCCGGCAGGCGCGCCGGCCTTGCGCATCACCTCCTCTATAGCCAAAGCGCATTGCGGCACGTTGCTCGCGTGCTTCAGGATGGCGCCGTTGCCGGCAGCGAGGGCCGGCGCCGCGAAACGGAAAAACTGCCAGAACGGAAAGTTCCACGGCATGATCGCAAGGATGACACCAAGGGGGTCGAAGACCACCATGCTGTCGGAAGCGTTGCTGGAAACGGGCTCGGTCGCGAGGAACTCCTCCGCCTTCTCGGCATAGAAGTCGCAGTTCCAGGCGCATTTCTCGACCTCGGCCTCCGCTTCCGCGATCGGTTTGCCCATTTCGAGCGTGATGAGAGAGGCATAATGCGATTTGTGTTTCCGCAGCACTTCGGCGGCTCTCGACAGAAGCGCGACGCGTTCCGCAATCGGAACCTGGGCCCAGGCGCGCTGCACCCTTGCGGCATTTTCCAGGGCCTGTTCAATCTCATTAGGCTGGTGCTCGTCGAACCGGGCGAGGACCTCGCCCGAAGCCGGATTGATCGAGTCGATCGTTCTCGTCCTGCGGGATGAGGCTTCGTTCATGACGACACTCCTTGTTCTGAAGCAAGCCTGATGTCACCTAGGCGGTTGAGCAGCCCCTGTGCGGGAGATGGTAAATCATTCCTCGTGCTGTCTTTGGCTCCGGTAAAGGCGATCCGCTCATCCCGAGCCACCAGTGGTGCTCGCCGGTCTGACGTATAACGCTCAGGGCATGGAGACGGTTGGTCCATGAATTCTGCTTTGCCTTGGATGCTTGGGGTTTCCGCTAATTCGTCATATAACGTCATATGATGTTGAGAATTTAGAAAGCGCAGCAGGAGAGTGTCAAGTTATCTCCTGCCTCTTCCCTAACGATGGGTGGAGAGCTCCAGCTTTGGTCGAGCGGACCGGACTGGCCGCAAGCTGGTTTCGGCAATGGTGCTGTCCATCTCTGCATCGAGCGGAGGCATACGGTCTCATGACGTGGTTATGGGACAATGCAGCGCTCTCGGCCGGGAGGCGCGGGCGAGATGCCGTGCCTAGGCCGTACCTTCAGCTATGGTTCTGAAGGACCAACAGCCAAGCGTTCGATCAAGACGTGTTTAGAGGCGGTAGACGATGCGATGGCCCACGTTCATTTGGCTCCACCAGAACCCGTTTCTGGCAGAGCCGGAAGACAGGTGGGGGTGGTTTCGGAACAGTGCCATAGCCCTGTCCCGGTCACGTATCAGAGCAAGTCGAGCGGTGGCGTCGTCTCGCCAAACCAGTTCTTCTGGAGCAGAGCCCGCGCCTCCTCGGCGGCTTGTGCATCTCCCTTCGCCTCGGCGGCCTTCATGAGCCCGACCGCTGCCCAGCCGTTGTTCGGGGAGCGCTTGAGCGCAGCCCGGAAGGCAGCCTCAGCCTCGTCTGGCTTTCCTTGAGCTATCAATACGGCACCGAGGGATTGATGAACGGGGTAATACCAGAAGGGCGGCTCCATGTAGGGCAGCCGGTCCTGAACGTCCGCGGCCTTGGTATAGAGCTCCGCCGCGCGTGCATGATCCCCGGCCGCCTCGGCCAGACGTGCCTCGATTTCGCTCGATGAGATCATCAGGACGTCCGGTCCGGGAACCCCAAGATCCGGCAGGGCTGCAATCTCCTTCGTGCGTGCCAGCTCATCGATGGCGGCGGCTTCGCGACGGGCCTCGTCCGAGCGTCCGAGCCGGGCGAGAGCGACGCCGCGGGCATAGTGCCAGGACGCCTTGATGAACGGGAAGGCGGCTTCGGGCTCCGGCAGCGCAAGCACGGCATCCGGGGAGGAGAACCGGGCATGGGCATAATAGGGAGCCGCTGCGATCGGTTGGGTCCAGGGAACCTCGCGCTTGGCTCGATCCGAGACGATTCCGGCGAGCTTCTCCGCCGCGTCGACCGAGACACGGCCGTCACCACCCATGAGAGCCGAGACCATCACGAAGTGGAGGTTGTGGGCGTAATAGCCCTCCGAATAGAGCAGGCTGGCGCCGCCCTGCTTCATCAGGGTCTCGTCTGCGGCGGCGGCCTGCACATTCGCGTCGAGGCTCTCGCGCCAGCGTCCGAGCCTATACCAGATGTGGCTCGGCATATGCACGAGGTGGCCAGCGCCGGGCATCAGTTCGGCCAGCCTTGCGGCGTGGGACGCAGCACGTTCCGGATGATCGGAGGCCTCGACGGCGTGGATGTAGAGATGAATTGCGCCGGGGTGGTCGGGATAAGTCGCCAAGGGGCCGAGTTCGCGCGTGCCAAGCACGCCCTCAATCAGGGCAATCATGCGCTCCGTCTTACCCTTTGGCGTCTTTCCGCCATCGGCCCAGTAGTCCCAGGGGCTCAGGTTCATTAGCGCGTCAGCTGTCAGCAACGCTACGTGCGGATCCTGTGGGAAGCGCGCCTGGACGGCCTCCATCGCGTCTGCGTAGGCTTGATCGAGGCTTTTGCGGTCGGCGGCTGGATCAGCGGAATAGCGCTGCGACAGCGCATCGATGAGGGCGGCCTGCATCTCGCTGGGAGAGGGCATTTGCTTCGCCCTTTCGAGAACCGAGATGGCGCGGGCGTTGGCATCTGCCTCCAGTGGATAGTTGATATGCGGACCAAGAACCCAGGCCTCGCCCCACAGACACATGGCGCAGCTCGGGTCAGCCTCCTGCGCAGCCCGGAAGGCGCGCGCAGCCTCCGCATGGTTGAAGCCCCAGCCCAAGCGATAGCCCTGCTCGAAAAAGGCGCGGGCCTCGGTGTTGCTCGGCTCGACGTTGGACCATGAGAGCTTCCCGAGATTGTCCCGGAGTGCAGGCTTGGTATCCATGGTCGGAGCTGCTGCTCCATGAGGCAGATCGCGGCCATAAGGGCCGAGCTCCGTGCGGGTCGCCTGCTTCTGAGGCTGGGCCTGTGCCATCACCATCGCGTGAGCGGAGCCGAGGCGCTCTTTCTGCTGCAGCGTATGAAGCAGCCGCACCCTGGGACTGTCATGCCCGCCGAGCGGACACGCATCGGCCGAGCTCACGGACATGGCCAGAAGAGCGACGCCTGAGAGCAGGATGGTTCGTCTGAAGATCCTGAGGCGTACACTATGAGGAGTCGTCATGGGAGCAATCCTCGTTCGAGGGAAAAGCCTCTGCGCGGCGGATCGGGCTGCCGGCGTGAGATTCCCGGAGGCGGCAGGCGGACCGTTCCGGGGATACCGCTGCCCGGGAGCCTGTATTTCGGGACGGGCCGGTTCATGGTATGCCTATAGCCTCGGCGCGGAACATCGCCTCGCGCGACCGGCACGGGCGAACGGCTCGTCCGCTGGTCCTGCATCGGGCGGCATCGTCGCGGGACGCATTCGGCCGCGGCATGGAATCATCATAGGAACCTTGCGTTCGAGGGGTGAGGGACAGAATCAGCAGATCGAGGGCATTTCAGTCACGGGAGCAGACCATGGCGAAGCAGCCGATCCATGTCAGCTTGGCGGTGTTTCCCGAGTCCGATCCGTCGATCATCTTCGGTGTCTTCGACACTCTCTGGGCTGCGGGGCAGCTTTGGGAGTCCCTGCACGGACGGCAAGCCGGACTTCCGTTGTTTACGCCCCGCCTTGTGGGCGCTCAACCCGGTCCCATCCCCCTCGTGACGGGGGTGTCGATCCTCCCCCAGGACACGATCGACGATGTGCAGACGACGGACATCGTTTTCGTACCCAACGTGATCGTCAATTCTCCGGAGGCGCTGCGTGGTCTCGACCGACGTCTCCTGGCCTGGGTGCGCGAGCGGTTCGAGGCCGGGGCCCATGTCTATGCATCCTGCGGCGGCTCGCTGGCGATTGCGGAAGCCGGGTTGCTCGACCAGTTCGAGGCGACAACCCACTGGGCTTACGTTGACCTCTTCCGGCGTGAATATCCGGCCGTGAAGCTCTCGCACAAGCGGGTTCTCGTGCAGACGGGGCCCGACCAGCGCATCGTCTGCTCCGGAGGTGCTTCCTCCTGGCAGGACCTCGTATTGTTCCTAGTCGCCAAACATGGGAGCGCCGAGGAGGCGCTGCGTCTCTCGAAGCTATTCCTTTATCAGTGGCACAGGGAGGGCCAGCTTCCGTACGCGTGCATGATGCAGAATGTCGATCACGACGACCATGTCATCAGCGAGCAGCAGATCTGGATTGCCGAAAATTACGCGCGCCCCAATCTCGTCACGGAACTCGTGCGCCGCTCCAAGCTGCCCGAGAGCACCTTCAGTCGCCGCTTCAAGGCCGCAACGGGCTATACGCCTCTCGCGTATATACAGACGCTCAGGATCGAAGAGGCGAAGCAGATGCTGGAATCAAGCGCAGTGTCCGTCGAATTGATTTCCGCAGAGGTCGGGTACGAGGACTTGGCGCATTTCCGCCGCCTGTTCAGGCGCCTTACCGGGATGAGCCCGGCGGGGTATCGACGGAAATTCCGCCTGCCGGGCTATGCCGGGGGCGCGGCGGAGGCACATTCATTCGTGCCGAAAGCTGATCGCCCCCTTGCATCCTGAGCAAAGCGTCATGACGCGTGCGCTTCGTCACGTCGTCCGGCAGTAAGATGCCTTAGGTCTATCGACAACCGATCGCTGCATGCTTGAGTTGAAGCCATGACACGTTCATTTCATCTCGCTGCCGTTGCCCTGCTGATGGGCGCCGGTGTCGTTGCCGCCGCGCCTGCCGTTACATCCCATGGCTCCTTGCCCCAATCCGCTGTCAGCTCCGCGCCGTCGGCAGGGCGTCCCGAGTTCGTGCTCCATGTCGATAGCAAGTCCCGCTGCGTCTGGCGTGTCTCGACGGTCGACGGAAAACGCCACGGTGATCGCCTGCCCTGTGCGAAGGCCACAAAGCAGACGACCTCCCGCAAAACCGCGTCCGCCCAGGAATAGCCAAGCTTGTGGTCGGGCAGCCGGCGAGCCGGTATCTTGCGATGGGGCAAGGGGGCCGCCTGTTCTTTTCGTCAGAGGTCCAACTGCGCTTGGCGCACGGGCAGCAGGGGCTTGACGGCCGGGCCGCTGAAGGATGCGCTGTTTAGGCCGCTGCTGAACTCGGGCGTGAAGCCGACAGCCGCCGCTGTCATGCGGGGATCGAAGATTGCCCGCACGGCAGCCTTCTCGTCGAACCCGAGAATCGGTTCCGCCGGAACTGATGGAGTGGCCACGAACCCAGCAACAGCCACTTCGGTCGATGCAGGACCGGACTGTGTTGGCTCAACCGACGCGATGCTCGGCAGAAGATCCTTGGGTCGCTGCGGCGGCAATGGCGCTGACGGGAGCACCTTTCCCAGGGATTCGGGCGATGCGGAAGCAACCTGGATCGGGGGCGTCTCAGCAGGCTGTTCCGAAGGTGCGGGCTGCGGTGACCCCTTGCGTCCGAACAGCGCCGTCATGATGCCACCAAGGGATCCACCGCCCGCAGAGGCCTGGGCCGCGAGCGCTGCGTTGCGCGGCAGAATTTCGGCCTTGGCTTCCTCGTACCGGGCAAGGGGTTTGCCGCTCGGCGGCAGATGGAGCGTCTTGCCGTCCGGGAAGAGGCGCGCGAGCTGATCTTGTGACATACGCGGCCAGGCGCGGACATTGCCGGTGTCGACATGCACGAACTGGGACGATGAATAGTAGCCGACACCGCCGTACTGCATGCGCATGGCGATGGCCCGCAGACGCCCCGTATCGACATCCGGCAGCCGGATGTCCATGGCCTTGCCCAACATATGCTGGCTATGTTCCGAAACGCCGCTCGAGCGCTGGCGGAGCATGCCGTTGGTCTGGGGCGAGCGGTAGGCCGAAATGATGTTGATGGGCTCCTGCGAGCCGGCTTCCTGATACACTTCCCATATGATGTCGAAGAGGCGCGGATCCATCTTCGTCGGCTCGCCCACACGCCAGTCACGGAGGAGCCAGTTCAGCTGCTCCAGCGCTCTCTCGTCGTACTGACCGTTCCGGCGATAGGTGACGGTGGCCGACTCCCGGGTGTGCGTATGAAAGAAGGTGAGGCTTCGCGTATCACCATTGGCGACGGCATCCTGCGTACCGACTGTCGCGGCAAGGAGTGTGATCGCGGATATGGCCGTGCAGAACGCCAATCTTAGGAAATGAAACCTCGAAACGTCGCAGCCGAATGACGCGGAGTTCACGGTGCGTCCTCCCAGGCGCCGCACGGAGTGAGAAATCCCCTTGATGTCTTTATGTCCGTTCGGCCTATCACCCCGATTTCTGGTCAGAAACCATGGGCAAATTGCGGCAAGCGCACCGTTGACTTGTTGCGCGGACGGGCGACGAATGGGGGTGGCAACTTCAGGCATGGCCTGAAGTGTGATCCCCAGCATTTAACCGAGCGTTAGCGACGACCGGAATTTCGGTCTCCGCCGGTTGGACTTTCGCTTGACATTCGGCAGGCCACCTCACGTGCGGGACGCGACCGGGGCTCTCCTGCTTCGCCCGGACGGCAGCACGACGACCCTCGTGCCGATTGGTGTCCGGTCATAGAGGTCCATCGCATCTTGGTTGATCATCCGAATGCAACCGGAGGACACGTTGGTACCGATGGTCCACGGCTCGAAGGTTCCGTGAATGCGATACAACGTATCTTTCTTCCCTTGGAAGAGATAAAGCGCCCGCGCTCCGAGTGGATTGCCGGGGCCGCCGGCCATCCCGGGACCTCCCGGGAGTTCGCCCATCTGTTCCATCAATTCCGGCTGGCGGCTGAACATCTCCTTCGGTGGATACCAATCCGGCCATTCTTGCTTGTCGCCGATCATCGCGGTTCCGGACCAGCTGAAGCCCGTACGGCCCACGCCGACGCCATAGCGCATGGCAAGTCCACCATCCTGCACGTGGTACAGATAGCGCGCTCCTGTATCGATCACGATGGTACCAGGCGCCTCGGGCGTGTCGTAGGGAACCAGCTTCCGAAGATATGCCGGATTGATCCGCGTGAGATTGACGCCGGGCACCGGATAAAGGTCGTTGCCGACAGGTCCGTAAATGGCTTCGTAGGTCGATCGGCCTTCGAACGGCTGTGCGAAGCTGGTCGCAGGAAGTAAGCTCGATGCTCCGGCGGCTGCCGGGATTCCGAGGATGAAGGTGCGGCGGCTGAGACCCATGATTCCTTCCTCCGAGAGGCGGCTTCAGAAGGAAATAGGCTCAGCCGTGCCGCCGACCAGAGGAGACGGGCGCGAAGCGTGAGGGCAAAGTGCGCGACCCTTGTCTCGTCCATCTTGCCTCAGGGACAGGATAGGCGGGCCTTGCGCATGGCAGCAGTCACCCCTGCGAGCGAAAAGCGATAGCTGGTCTTGTTGCCCCGCGCCGAGACAGCCTCCACGGTCATAGCCCGTCCTTTCAGGAGGGCCTGCAGGAATTCGGCTTCGCGTTCCTCACGCCGCAACCATGCATTCTTGCCGCGCGGGATCATCGTGAAAGATTTCCCGTCGATCCTGACCTCGATGGCTCTTGGCGCGAGCGGGTAGCCCGCGAGAAAGCCTGCTTCGGTACGGACCTTTCCGTCCGAATGGCGCCTCATGGAGAAGCCGACCCTGCCGTGGTCGAGTGTATCGGGCTTCTTGGAGACAGCATCGGAGTAGATGTAGCAAACCTTGGTTCTACCCTCCTGGAAGGTCCAGGCACTCCAGCTGTCATACGATGCGAGCAACCGGGGCATCTGCGCCAGTGCGCAACTTCCCGAGAGGGCAACGAATGCGAATGCCAAGCCGGTGGTTCTCATCATCCGGGAACTACTCTCTTTCGTGGTTGGAGGAGCCCGTAAGCTTCCAACCCCGCGTTACCCGGACGTTAATGAATCCCTAAAACCCTGAGGCGAGGCCTTCGAGGGCCGTGACAATCGAGTTTTCGCAAAGGCTTAGGGGTAGCCTCACATTCCCGTGAGGCTGACGGCGCTTGTGCCAGGGCGACGCGAGAGCCTTTGAGACGTGATCTGCCGACGCCGGGCGCCATCGCTCATTAGGGAGTAAACTTGTCCATTCCTGGGCCGACCCGTTGTCTCTCTCGGATAGGTTGGCGCACGAGGTGAGCTATTTAACCAATCGAGAATTCCATTATGTCTCAATTAGGCCGTCGGAACATGAGGATGGCTTCAGATGATCACGGTGCCAGGCAAGGCAACTCTGTCGCGCATCTTCACCAGTTCGTCTCACCTGCTGTCCAGCGCATGGAACAAAGTTTCGCCGCTTTCGCGCGGGAATTCGATTCAGGATAGTGTTGCAGCGGCTGCGTCACCATCTGCCGATCCGCCCACGGAGGAAGCCGGCTCCCAGCCCTCCGTTTCGGGCCCTGTGCCAACAGATCTGCCAACATCGTTGCAGGCACTCGCCGAGCAGATGCTGGGCATCGTGGAGATCGTATCCGTCCAGGAGCAAACGATTCAAACACTCAAACAGCGCTGCCAGCGACTTGAGGACCATGACCAAGCCGTCATGGTGGCTTTCACCACCTTCTTCCACGTACTGGCTGCAGGACACGTCGCGAAAATCGAGGAAATTGCCGTCATTCTCAACAATATCATCGATATTGCCGAGCGCGAGGACCGTCCGCAGGACGCTGTCGCTTTCCTGAAAAACTTGGCCGGTCTGCTGTCCAATCCTTCATCAGGGGCAGTCGTGGAACCCGAACGCCCTGCGCCGGGGAGAGCGACTGGCGAAAGATGAAGTCATTATCGGACAAACCGCACAGTGAGAGCTGCGTCAGGGCAACTCCGCCCTTTTGTCGCAAGCAACCGGGGCAAAGTCTTCTGACATCGATTTATCTTTCATTTAATGCAGTCCGGTAGGTTCATCTGAACCAACAACAACAATGTACTGCCGGGGCGGTTTAACATGTCCGAATGCGTCGAGAGAGGGGCCCCTTCCTGGAAGGAGGAAGATCGACTCGACGCGCTGCGAAGCTTCGGGATCCTTGATACTGATCCGGAACCGGCCTTCGACGAAATCGTCCAGATCGCCGCGCAAATATGTAACGTCCCATTCGCGGCGATCAGCTTTATCGACGGACATCGACAATGGTTCAAAGCGGTGCTCGGCTATGGAGCACGGGAGATGCAACTCGATTTTTCGATTTGCGTCCATGCCCTGTCCGACGGTGATCTGCTCGTTATTCCGGATACGACTACGGATCCGCGTTCTGCAAACAATCCACTCGTGACAGGCGCACCATATCTCCGGTTCTATGCAGGCGCCTTGCTGGCCACCGAGGATGGAATTCCGCTCGGAACACTATGTGTCCTGGACGTGGCACCACGGCCGCATGGGCTTTCACAGGCACAAACGGAGGCGCTCCAGGCCCTCGCCCGAGCGGTCATGCGCCAACTCAAGCTCAAACAGGTCAATCTGGCTCTTGCAGATAGTCAGCGGCGGCTTCGGGACACGGCAGACGCGATGCCCCAGATGATCTGGGCTGCAGATCCCGACGATTCGAACAGCTACTACAATCAGCGCTGGTATGAGTTCACCGGTCGGTCCCGAAGCCTGGCAGATAACGACCAATGGCACGACGTCGTTCATCCCGAGGATCGGGAGCGCGTTCTATCCAAATGGCGCCGCTGCCTGATGCTTGGTACCAACTACGAGGCGGAGTACCGTCTGCGTCACCGCACCGGCGATTACCGTTGGATCCTCGGTCGCGCCTGTCCGATCCGAAACGGTGAAGGCAACATCGTTCGCTGGGTCGGAACGTACACGGATATCGATGAAGCCAAGAAGACGGAAGTTGCTCTGGCGGAGAGCGAGGAGCGCTACCGTGCGCTCGTGGAAGCCAGCACGGCCATGGTCTGGCGTGCGGCACCCGACGGGTCCATCCTCAACGGATGGGGATGGGAGAGCTTCTGCGGCCAGAGCCCCGATGACTATCAGGGCAGCGGATGGCTCAATGCGATCCATCCGGAGGATCGCACACGCACCGTTCAGACCTGGAGCGAACTCCGTGCCGCCAAGCGTCCCGGAACGATCGAATATCGCGTGCGGCAAAGGGATGGGAGCTACCGCTGGGCTCACGCCCGAGCGGTCCCGCTGCTGACGGACGATGGATCGGTCAGGGAGTGGGTCGGCACCATTACGGATATTCACGAGCGAAAGCAGGCTGAAGAGGATCTATGGCGCACCGCCAACCACGATGCATTGACGGGACTTCCCAATCGCGTGCTGTTTCAGCTCAGATTGGATCAGGCTCTGCAAGCCGCTAGGCAGAGCGAGGGACGCGTGAGCCTTCTTCTGATCGATCTGGATGATTTCAAGGATGTCAACGACAGCCTGGGGCACGATGCCGGCGATGCCCTCCTCGTAGAGACTGCATCGCGTCTGGCTGGATTGGTTCGGGACGGTGACACTGTCGCGCGGTTCGGTGGTGACGAATTCGCAGTCCTTCTGGTGAACCCGCCAATGCCTGGATACGCAGTAAGCCTTGCGGAGATCATGACGAAGCGCTTGCGCCAGCCTTTTGCGTACGATGGGAGGCTGCTCGTCAGTCGAGCGAGCATCGGGGTAGCGTCATTTCCGGAGCATGACCGCCAACCGACTGAATTGATGAAAGACGCCGACATCGCTCTCTATCGCGCGAAGGCGGAGGGGCGTAACCGCGTCATGGTGTATTCGCCCACCATGAAGGCCCTGGCGGAGCAGCGCCTCAC
This sequence comes from Pseudomonadota bacterium, assembly GCA_023426505.1. Taxonomy (GTDB): domain Bacteria; phylum Pseudomonadota; class Alphaproteobacteria; order Rhizobiales; family Beijerinckiaceae; genus Microvirga. The sequence goes on along the minus strand of JAFAAP010000185.1, from coordinate 21,407 downwards.
GCTGGGGCGGGACATGCGGGAGGCCATTTCCCGTGATCAGATCATTCCCGTCTATCAGCCGAAGGTGTGCCTTTCGACCGGACGCATCATCGGCCTCGAGGCGCTTGCACGATGGCGGCAGGCCGAAGGGAAGTTGCTGACGCCGAGTGTCTTTGGCGCGGCGTTCGACGATCCGGAAATCGCCACGGCCATGGGCAAGCGCCTGATCGGCAAAGTCGCATCCGATCTGCGCCGCTGGCTCGACGGAGGGCTCAGCCCCGGCCGGGTCGCCGTCAATCTCGCCAGCGCAGAATTCAGCGAGCCTGCGATGGCCGACGAGATCCTGCGCATCCTGAACCTCATCAAGGTTCCGCTTGCACATTTCGAGATCGAGGTGACCGAAAGCGTTCTGCTCGATGGTCGTTCCGGTGCGGTTGCCGCAGCGCTTACGAAATTCCGGGAGCAGGGGGTCCATATCGCCCTTGACGATTTCGGAACCGGATATGCCTCGCTCACCCATCTCAAGCAGTTTCCCGTCGATCACATCAAGATCGACCGCAGCTTCATCAGTAACTTGGAGCAGGATGCCGGGGATGAGGCGATCGTGGCTGCGGTCATCGGACTCGGTCGCAGTCTCAACATCCAGGTCACTGCGGAGGGGGTCGAGAACGCGGGTCAGGAGCGGCGCCTTCGGGAACTCGGCTGTCACAATGCCCAGGGCTATTTCTTCGCAAAGCCGATGCTGGCTTCCTCTATTCCGGCGTTTTTGGCTGCCTGGCCGCACATCTCTCGCTAAAATGACAGACGGTCACACTTCCCGTCACCGAAAGGTGACGCCTGAAGCTTGCGGTTCCGACGGAAACTATTCTGGGCTGATGCGGGGTATTCCCTAGGAACATCCCGAATAGGTTTTGCGCTGTCGGGAAGGTAACCCGAACTCATACGGGCTTGTCAGATTTGCCCGAGGTTTAGGGAGAAGCTGCACGCAGAGGCAGTACGATGTGCAGTATAGCTAGAGGAAACGACAGGCGGGGGTGCGCACGGATGAACTGCCACCCCCGTTCTGAATCCTCTAGCTGCCCTGCTGCTTGATCTGGAGTCCTGCCGCGACTGCAATCTGGACGAGTTCCGGCAGGCTATGGGTTCCGAGTCGCTCCATGATGCGAGCCCGGTGAGCCTCGACGGTGCGCGGGCTGATGTCGAGATCGCGTGCGATCGTCTTGTTACTGCCACCTGCCAGCAAACCCTCCAGCACTTCACGTTCACGGGCCGAGAGCGACGCTATGGCGGCTGCTGCGCGCGTGGCCTCATGGCTACGCTCTGCTTGCTCGTGGATGCTGGAAAGCGCGGCTGCAAGAGCATCCAGGAGCTGCTCGGGAGAGTAAGGAATGCTCAGAAAATCGACGGCTCCGGCTTTCATGGCCTGAACACCGACCGAGACATTTCCTCTTGCATCTCCGATCACGATCACGGGCAGACCGACTCGTCGCGCCTTCAGTTCCTTTGGAACCGACAATCCGCCGGAAGCCGGTGAACGCGTTTCGACGACAACGCACCCAGGGACGAGCACCGGTGCGACCTCGAGCAATGCTTGGGCGGAGGCAAAGTCCTTCACTTCATAGCCTGCTCCCTGCAGCAGGAGACGAAGTTCCTGCCGGGAAACCTTGTTGCCGTCTACCACATATACCGTCAGTCCTTCGTGTCGGGTCAGGTCCTCGGCGACCCCTCCCATGCGCTTGATCCGTCCTTGCTCGTCCCGGATGGCGAAGAACTTGCCACGGATCCAGCGTACGCCGCCGTCAGGGCGAATGATGTGATATTCATGCGTTCCATCTTCGCCTTGGGCACCACGCTCGATGATCGAGCTGGCCCTTTCGCGATCATCCGGATGAAGTGTCTTGACCCAGTGGCCAGGGTCGTTGAGCGCCGCTTCCACAGGCTCCCCCCACACTGTCTCATAGGCTGGGCTAAGGTATTCCAGCCGCATCGTCTCAAGGTTCAGAATCCAGAGTACCGCAGAGGAATGCTGGGCGAATTGCCGAAATCGCGCTTCGCTTTCCCGCAAGGCAGCTTCGGCCTGGGTGCGCATCACGGCTGTCCATGTCCGTTCCGCCACATCTTCGGCCAAGGTCACCTCAATGTCATGCCAGTAGCGGGGTTGCGCCTGATGGACATAGAGTGCGGCTGCGAGCCGCCCCTCCTTGATGAGCGGGACCAGGATGCTGGCGCGCTTCCCGGTGTGACTGAATTCTGCGGCCATCAGCGAACCGGCCGTACGGGCATCGGTCGTGGAATCGATGATGCGCACAATGCGCCCGGCCTTCAGGTCAATGATGACTTCAGGGCCGAAGTCGTCGAGGCGGTAGCGCCCTACGAAGCTCTGGATTCCACTGGCAGTCCAGTCGCGTTCGACAAGCAGAAATTCCCCGGTGGGATCAACTTCGCCATAACCGACTCGACTAGCGGCGAGATGATGGCCGAGCATTTCCGCCGCTGTGGCCCTGACCTCATTCGGATCATACAACCCGCGCAATCGACCTTTTAGCTCGATCAGGAAGCGAAGCCGGTTCTCGGTCATCACCCTGTTGGTTGTCTCATGCACGATCGCGAGCATGCCGCGGATCTCTCCGACCTCGTCGCGGATCGGACTATATGAAAAGGTCCACCACGTCTGCTCAGGATATCCTTTGCGTTCCATGACGATGGGCAGGTCCTCGAAGTAGCTGGCCTCGCCGCCCAATGCCCGTTCGATGATCGGACCGACGGTATCCCACGCCTCAGGCCAAACATGGTGCGCCGGCCGCCCGAGGGCCTCCGGCTTGCTTCCTAACAGAGGCTTATAGGCATCGTTGTAGAAGAGGATTTTCTCCTGCCCCCATACGATACCGGCCGGGAACTTTGATTGAAGCGTGAGGCTCAGAGCAAGGCGCAGCGTGTGAGGCCAAGTCTCGATCGGTCCGAGCGGGGATGTCGACCAGTCGTAGCCCTTGATGCGAGCTCCCATCGCACCCGCACCAACCAGAAAGCCGGAAGCGTCCACCTCGCTCCTCCCTCGCCCAACTGACCGCTGCGACAAGGAGCAACTCGCCATCGACCATCAAGGCCCAATCTCTCTGAGCGATGGTTGTCGCCCCAACCGAGAATAGCACAGCCGCAGATGACATGAACGGACGTCGATCGCCCACGAACAGGATCTCAGTTCTGCACAGGGGCCGATTTTCTGGAACTAACATAAGTTAATCTCGTTCGAGGGCCATGAGCTTAAATGGATTATCCGCCCCGCTAACTGTCCTCCTGGTCGAGGATGAGCTGCTGGTGCGCATGACAGCCGCAGACGAACTCGAGGAGGCTGGTTTCCAGGTTCTGGAGGCAGCGAATGCCGATGTCGCGCTGACGGTCCTGGAAGCTCGTGCCGACGAAGTCCAGGTTCTGTTCACCGATGTGGACATGCCCGGCTCCATGGACGGCATGGCTCTGGCCCAGCAGGTCAATCAACGCTGGCCACACATCCGGCTGCTCATATCCTCCGGCTATGCATGCCCTGACCCTGACGAAATTCCTGATCAAGGCCACTTCGTCCCGAAGCCGTATCGCCCATCGGTCATCGTGCGGCACATATCTGAAATGATCGACGCTGCGGGAGACTTGTGACGCTTGGTGGATTGAAGCTCTCGCAGAATGGCGGAAGGGCCTTCTGGCAGGAGTGGAGGGACTCGAACCCCCAACCCCCGGTTTTGGAGACCGGTGCTCTAGCCGATTGAGCTACACTCCTCCGCAGGGCGGCTCGTCAGCGAGCCGGCGGTGGGCGCCTTATCGGTCGGCGACCTCCCTCCCGTCAAGGAGAAAGGTTTGCTCTAGTTCTGAAAGCGCCGTCTGCAGGAGAGCGCCGGCAGCAGCAGGAGGTCTTGCCGCCGCTACGCTGCGAACAGTTCCGGGTGCTCTGCCTCGACACGGGGAAGCGCTTGAAGGATCTCCGTCAGATGCCGGCGCATGGCGGCATCTAACGCCTCCTCGTCGTCGGCCGTGCTGCCCGTCGATGGCGGCTGGCTTGCGCTCTAGACTTTCAGAAGGCCCCATGAATCCCAGGGGACAGCCATTTGCCTTCGACGAAGAGTGTCCCTGGGGGCTGGCAGGCGAGGGCGTTCGGCGCAAGGTGCTGACCTATGACGCTGGCGTGATGATGGTGCGCGTCGCCTTTGAAGCGGGTGCGGTCGGACCCGCGCACTCGCATCCGCACATCCAGTGCAGCTTGGTCGAGGAGGGGGTGTTCGATATTACGATTTCAGGCCGGACCGAGCGCCTGCACCGGGGAGACAGCCTCCTGGTCCCGTCCGATGCCGTCCACGGCGCCGATGCCGTCGAGGCGGGCATCCTCCTCGACGTCTTCACTCCAATGCGCGATGATTTCGTCCCTGCGTCGGAGTAGGGACGGATTCCAAGCTTTCTGCGTGCCGGTGGATTATTTGGACCTTCGTTCATCAATCGGGCGATGCGCTGAAGCGCGAGCGTGTAGCCCTGCGTGCCGAAACCGGCGATGACGCCGGATGCGACGAGGGACACGTACGAGTGGTGCCGGAAGGCCTCGCGCTTGTGCACGTTGGAGATGTGCACCTCGATGATCGGAAACTCGCAGGTGTTCAGGGCATCGAGGATGGCGACCGAGGTATGTGTGAAGGCAGCCGGGTTGATGACGATGCCGCCAGCACGCTCACGAGCCTCGTGGATCCAGTCGATGATCTGGTACTCGGCATTGCTCTGGTGGAACTCGATGTCGAGATTGAGCTCCCGTGCCACGCGCCGGCAATCCGCCTCGACGTCCGCGAGAGTCTCATAGCCGTAAATCGCCGGCTGGCGCTTTCCGAGCAGGTTCAGGTTGGGGCCGTTCAGGACGTAGACGATGCGGCTCATTGATGGGGTCTCCCCTTGGCTCCTGTCGCGATCTCTGATTTTTGCACCTGGCCGATTTCCATGGGGTGTGACGCCGATTCCGGTCGCGTCATTTCTTGAGATAACGAATCACGGTTTCGATTACGGTCTCCCGCCGCTTCGCCAGCATCTCCGGATCCGTCATGTCGCGCTTGAAGATCTGGGAGAAGGTTGCCCGGTTCGAGACGTTGAAGAAGCACAGGGCGCTGATGGTCATGTGCAGGTCGATCTCGTCAATGCCTTCCCGGAACAGCCCCTGGCTGACACCGCGGTCATAAATGTCACGAAGCGTATGAATGACGGAGACGTTCAGATCCTGGATTGCGCGGGAGCGGGCCAGATGGACGCCCTGGTGGATGTTCTCCACCATCACGAGCCGGATGAAGTCCTCGTTGGAGTTCTGGTAGTCGAACGTGAAGCCGACGAGCGCCCGTATCGCTTCTTCGGGTTCGAGGTGCGCAAGGTCGAGGGTGGCTTCGATCTGCCGGATCCGCCGATATGCCTCCTCGAGCACGGTAACGAACAAGCCCTCCTTGTCCTCGAAGTAGTAGTAGATCATTCGCTTGCTGGTATTCGTCCGGGCAGCGATCTCGTCGACGCGTGCTCCGCTAAAGCCCTTCTCGGCGAATTCTCGTGTGGCTACGGTAAGGATGTTCTGGCGGGTCAGCTCCGGATCATGCCCGCGACCCGGGGTCGTACGCTTCGAAACGGTTGCTGAGTCGTGTGCATCGTGCATGGCCACGGATCCGGCATGGCGGACGGGTGAGTCGGCCGGGCCGCTTGAAGGTGTCGAGCCAGCTGACATTTCGCGTCGAAGCTTAGCTTTGGCGCTCAAACCTTCCTCTCCTCCAATCGCTTCCACTGCCTCGGGTCGGAACAGCTTCGTGTAATTTTTTCACTCGCCCGACGACAATGGAGCAGCGAAAAAACGTCTGCAACCATGGTTGACCAAACTAACTAGTTCGTACATTAATGTTGCAGCTTCGGGATGAATAGAGCGGCATCGAACAAAAAGCCCCAATCCCAAGCTATATTGAGGAAACCGCCCGTTGCGGACAACGGGTGACCGAGAAGGACGTCCAAGCCATGGTTCACGATGGCACACGACGCGCCGACCCCTTCGCCGATATGGGTGATGTCCTGTTCCATCCATCGGATTCGGGCGAAGGCGGAGGGACGGTGCACCAGAGCTTTGCAGTTCAGTATGCATCGGCTTGCCCAGTCCTCGCCGGCCTGATCGGGGCTGGCATTCAGGCGTCCCGTTCGCCTGCGATGCACGAACGCGAAGGGGCGGAGCAGGGACTGCGCCTCATCTACAAACTCATCGATCTCGAGGCCCTGCAACTCGGGCCCGACGCCCTGCCGGAACTTCTGACGGCCGCTCGACGGATGGGATTTGCCGGCCTGAACATCACCTATCCGTGCAAGCAGGCGATCCTTCCTCTGCTCGACGACCTGACCGCTGATGCGCGAGCCTTGGGAGCCGTGAACACGGTCGTGTTCCACGGTGGACGAAGCATCGGTCACAACACCGACTGGTGGGGCTTCGCGGAGAGCTTCAGGCGGGAGCTCTCGGATGCTGCGCGCGAGCGCGTGGTGCAGTTCGGCGCCGGAGGGGCAGGGGCCGCCGTGGCGCACGCGCTGCTGACCCTGGGAGCCGGACGGATTGGTATCGCCGATACGGATCGTGGGCGCGCGGACCGCCTCGCCGAGGAGCTTTGCCGCCGATTTGGCTCCGGACGGGCAGCCGCCGCCACTGACCTTCAGCAGGCGGTCGCGGACGCGGATGGAGTCGTGAACACGACGCCCGTCGGCATGGCCAAGCACCCCGGGATGGCGCTGCCGGCTGAGTTGCTGCGTGCCGACCTGTGGGTGGCGGACATCGTTTACTTCCCCCTCGAGACGCAACTGCTCCGCACCGCGCGCGCGCTCGGGTGCCGGACCATGGGCGGCGGGGGAATGGCGGTTTTCCAAGCCGCCGGCGCATTCCGTCTCTTTACAGGGATGGAGCCCGATCCGGAACGAATGAGGCGACACTTTCAAACAATGTAGCGCGTCCCCCAACAACAAGAACAGGGACGCCGGACAGAGGAAACGCCAATGACCATGATCGTGGAAGGCTACTTCAAGCTGCTGAAGGCCCTGATCGCCCTCTTCCTGGCGATCATGGTGGTGCTCGTCTTCGGCAACGTGGTCCTGCGCTACGGCTTCAACTCGGGCATCACGGTCTCCGAGGAGGTCTCGCGCTGGCTCTTCGTGTGGCTCACCTTCCTGGGCGCCATCGTGGCCATGCGCGAGCATGGCCATCTCGGCGTCGACAGCCTGGTGAAGCACCTCCCAGGTTGGGCCAAGCGAGCCTGCTTGATCGTGAGCCAGATCCTCATGCTCTACGCCACCTGGCTCCTCGCCGAGGGAAGCTGGCAGCAGACGCTCATCAACTGGGACGTGGCCGCACCGGCGTCCGGACTGTCGACCGGCTGGTTCTATGGCGTCGGGATCGTGTTCGGCGTCTCCACCGGTCTGATCCTGTTGGTCCAACTCTACAAAGCGGTGACCGGCAGGCTCTCCGACGACGAGCTCGTCATGGTCAAGGAATCGGAGGAGCAGGAGGAACTCGCGTCACTTCAGCACGAGCTGGACCGACAAGAGGCGCTCACGAACGTTCCGGCACAGGGCAGATAGGAGAGCGTCATGGTCCTCACGGTCTTCACCGCCTCCCTCCTGGGAACCATGGCGATCGGCATGCCGATTGCCTACGCCCTGCTCATCAGCGGCATTGCGCTGATGTACTACGTCGACATCTTCGACGCGCAGATCGTCGCCCAAAACGTGATCAACGGGGCTGACAGCTTTCCGCTTCTGGCCGTGCCGTTCTTCATGCTTGCCGGCGAAATCATGAATGTCGGCGGCCTGTCCAAGCGACTGGTCAATCTGGCGCTTGCGCTGGTGGGCCACGTCAGGGGCGGCCTTGGCTACGTGGCCATTCTGGCGGCCGTGTTCCTGGCCGCTCTGTCGGGCTCCGCGGTCGCTGATGCGGCCGCCCTGTCCGCGCTGCTGGTGCCGATGATGGTCCGGGCCGGTCACAACAAGGCTCATGCGGGCGGCCTGATTGCCGCCTCCGGCATCATTGCCCCTGTGATTCCGCCAAGCATCGGATTCGTCGTCTTCGGGGTCGTCGGCGGCGTCTCGATCACGAAGCTGTTCCTTGCCGGGATCGTCCCGGGCATCCTTCTTGGTCTCGGCGTCGCAATGGCCTGGTGGTGGGTCGTGCGCAATGAGAACGTCGAGAGCCCACCGCGGCAATCGGCACGGGATATCATGAAGGCGCTCGTCGATGGAATCTGGGCGTTGATCCTGCCCGCCATCGTGCTCTTCGGTCTCAAATTCGGGGTATTCACGCCGACGGAAGCCGGTGTCGTGGCGGCCGTCTACGCGCTGTTCGTGGCGCTGTTCATCTATCGGGAGCTGAAGGTCTCGGAACTCTATGCCGTCTTCGTCTCAGCGGCGCTGACGACCAGCGTGGTGATGTTCCTGGTGGCGGCGGCTCTTGTGTCGTCCTGGCTCATCACGGTGTCGGAAGTCGCCACGACGCTCGTCGACATGCTGCAGCCCTTCATGGACAACCAGACGCTGCTGCTCCTGGTCATAATGATCCTGGTGGTGATCATCGGCACCGCCATGGACATGACCCCCACGATCTTGATCCTGACGCCGATCCTGATGCCGGTCATCAAGGCGGCCGGCATCGACCCGGTCTACTTCGGCGTCCTCTTTATCGTGAACAACGCCATCGGGTTGATCACACCGCCCGTGGGAACGGTGCTGAACGTCGTGGCCGGCGTCTCCAAGATCAGCATGGACGACATCATCAAGGGCGTGTGGCCGTTCATGCTGGCGCAGCTCATCGTCCTGTTCCTCATGGTCATGTTCCCGATCCTCGTCACCGGACCAGCCAAATGGTTCGGGGGCTGACCGGGCGAAGCCCGCAACAACGAGGCCGTGAGACAACGGCCCTTTAGGAAACGTCAAAGAAGGAGAGAAGGATCATGAAGGGTCTCAAGACAATCCTTGCCGGCATGTTGATGGGCTCGGCATTCCTGCTGCCTGGGACGGCCAGTGCCGAGATCAAGGAGCACACGATCCGGTTCGCGTTCCAGAACGCGCAGGAGCACCCGCAAGGGCAAGGGGCCAAGAAGTTCGCCGAGCTCGTCGAGCAGAAGAGCGGCGGCAAGATGAAGGTGCGCCTGTTTCCGAGCGGCCAGCTCGGCGGCGACCTGCAGACGGTTTCCGCCCTCCAAGGTGGCACCATCGACATGACGGTTCTGAACGCAGGCCTTCTCGTCGGCCAGGTGAAGGAGTTCGGACTGTTCGACCTGCCATTCCTGTTCGAGAACCCGAAGGAGGCGGACGCCGTCACTGACGGTCCCTTCGGGCAGAAACTGGCAGAATCGCTCGCACCGAAGAACCTTGTCGGACTCGGCTACTGGGATCTCGGATTCCGCAATCTGACCAACAGCCGCCGACCTGTCACCAAGCTTGACGATATTCAGGGGCTCAAGATCCGCGTCCTGCAATCACCGATCTATATCGATCTCTTCAATACGCTTGGGGCCAATTCCGTGCCGCTCCCGTTTCCGGAGCTCTACACGGCTCTCGAGCAGAAGACGGTCGACGGTCAGGAAAATCCCGCAACCGTGATTCAGACTTCGAAATTTGCAGAGGTGCAGAAGTACCTGACCTTCACCCGCCACGTTTACAACCCGCAGATCGTGATTTTCAGCAAGCGCGTATGGGACCGGTTCGACCCTGAAGAGCGGAAGGTGATCGAGGAGGCAGCGACTGAGGCCAAAGCCTTCCAGCGTCAGATCTCGCGCGATGCCGAAGCCAAGGCGATTGAACAGCTCAAGGCGCAGGGCATGCAGTTGACGGAACTCTCTCCTGAGGAGATCGCCCGCCTGCGCGACAAGGTGAAGCCTGTGACGGACAAGTTCGCCAAGGAGGCGGATGAAGCAACCGTCAAGCAGCTCTTCGCCGAGGTCGAGAAGGCGCGCGCCAAGCGCTGATATGATCATGGCCGATCGTTCGCAGGAGCGGTCGGCCTTTACGCATTGTTCCGAATGGCCGTTAAGATGGAAGGCTGAAGCTGTGCAGACCGCCATTGCCACCGTTTCGTTGAGCGGCACCCTGGATGAGAAGCTCCAGGCCATCGCGGCCGCACAATTCAGGGGCGTCGAGATTTTTGAGAACGATCTCCTGTCCTTCAACGGCACGCCAACCGATGTGCGCCGCATGATCACGGATCTGGGCCTCCGAACGATCACATTCCAGCCGTTCCGCGACTTCGAGGGGATGCCGGAGCCGCAGCGGACCCGCGTCTTCGATCGCGCCGAGCGCAAGTTCGACCTGATGCAGGAACTGGGCTGCGACCTCCTGCTCGTGTGCAGCAATGTCTCGCCTCATTCTCTCGGGGGCATCGACCGCGCGGCGGCGGATTTTCATGAACTCGGCGAGCGCGCCGTCCAACGCGGTATTCGGGTCGGTTTCGAGGCTCTTGCCTGGGGCAGGCACATCAACGATTACCGCGATGCCTGGGAAGTGGTGCGCCGCGCCAATCATCCCTCCATCGGCCTCGTGCTCGACTCCTTTCACGCTCTCGTGCGGAAGACTCCTCTGGATGCAATCCGCTCCATCCCGCGAGATCGCATCTTCCTCGTGCAGATTGCCGACGCTCCTCTGCTCGATATGGACTATCTGTCTTGGAGCCGCCATTACCGATGCTTCCCGGGGCAGGGCGACCTAGCAGTCGACGATTTCATGGAGGCTCTGCAGGCCACGGGGTTCGACGGCCTCCTTTCGCTTGAGATCTTCAACGATCGCTTCCGCGCCGGGTCCGCCCGCAGTGTTGCGGTGGATGGGCAGCGTTCTCTGCTCTTCATGCTCGACCAGCTTCAGCGCCGCACCGGCCTTCCAGTTCCGGACCTGCCCGACCTGCCGCCGCGCGTGGTCTGCCATGGAGTGGAGTTCGTCGAATTCGCCATGGACGAGCGCAACGCCAAGTCGTTCGAGCATGTCCTGCAGGGGTTGGGCTTCGTGAGGGCAGGCATCCATCGCTCGAAGGACGTCACGCGATGGCGACAGGGCGACATCAACATCGTGGTCAATTGCGAGAAGGAAGGCTTCGCGCATTCCTTCAACATCACCCATGGGCCGTCGGTCTGCGCCATTGCGCTCAGGGTCGACGATGCGGCGGCCACCATCGACCGGGCCGTCAAGCTTCTCGATCAGCCCTTCCGTCAGGCGGTCGGCCCGGGCGAGCTCGACATCCCGGCTGTCCGCGGACTCGGCGGCAGCCTGGTCTATTTCGTCGACCACAAGAGCGGCCTCGACAGGCTGTGGGAGGCGGACTTCAATGCGGTGGCCGGCACCGAGGACGAAGGAGCGGGCCTCGTCGCCTATGATCACCTGTCTCAGTCGATGCACTACGAGGAGATGCTGACGTGGCTCCTCTTCTATGTCGCTCTGTTCGACGTGCGGAAGTCGTCCGTGCAGAACGTGATGGATCCGGGCGGCGTCGTGCAGAGCCAGGTGGTGGAAACCGATGACGGGACGTTCCGGCTGGCGCTCAATGCGTCCTTGAGCCGCCACACGCAGGCATCCCGGTTCCTCACAGACATGTTCGGGTCGGGGATCCAGCACATCGCGCTTGCGACCTCCGACATCTTCGCAACGGTGGAGCGGCTGCGCAAACGTGGGATCGAACTGCTGCCGATCCCCGCGAACTACTATGACGACCTAGAGGCGCGCACGGACCTCGTGCCCGATCAGATCGACCGGTTGCGGGAAGCCAGCATACTCTATGACGTCGACGGCTCAGCCGAGTATTTCCAGGTCTATACGAAATCGATGGAAGGGGGCTTCTTCTTCGAAATCGTGCAGCGGCGCGGCTATCGCGGCTTCGGGGCCGTGAACGCGCCGATCCGGCTCGCGGCCCAGACACGCCTCGCACCAAGCCCCGGCATGCCACGCATTTGAGCGGCTTGATCCCGCCTCACAAAGATTCGCAGAAAGAGACTACTTCTCAATTGTCCAAGGCTTGGCCCAAAGGCCGGAGAAACGCCAAGGGCACGCAACACCCAAGGTCAGGCGGATGAGAGCCGCCGCGATCGTAACATGGAGGAAATCATGGTATTTGGAAGACTTGTGGCCTCATCGCTTCTGGCGGGCCTGTTCGCAATCTCGGCCGCTCACGCGGCCGATATCCGCGACCGGACGATCAAGATCGGGATCGGCCTGAGTGCGGACCATCCCCAGGGGCAGGCGGTGACACGGTTTGCCGAGATCGTCAGCCAGAAGAGCGGCGGCAAGATCAAGGTCCGGCTCTTCGCCGGCGGCGCGCTTGGCAACGACGTGACGATGATCTCTGCGCTCCAGGGCGGCACCCAGGAGATGACGATCCCGGACACCTCGACCCTTGTGGGGATTTCGGGCCTGAAGGATTTCGGCCTGATCAACCTGCCGTTCCTGTTCCAGAACGGTCAGGAGGCGGATGCGCTCCTTGATGGTCCCTTTGGTCAGAAGCTGATGGCCAAGCTGCCGGAGAAGGGGCTGATCGGCTTCGGCTTCTGGGAGAACGGCTTTCGCCAGGTCACCAACAGCCGCCGTCCGATTACCAAGGCGGAGGATTTCTCCGGCCTGAAACTGCGCGTCATCCAGAACCCGCTCTTCATCGACACGTTCCGGGAGCTGGGCGCCAACGCCGTGCCGATGCCGTTCACGGAGGTCTATACGGCGCTTGAGACCAAGACCATCGACGGTCAGGAGAACCCGCTCGCCACCATTCTGGCCTCCAAGTTCTACGAGGTGCAGAAGCACACGGTGATGTCCAACCACATCTACAGCGTCTGGGCCTTCCTCATGAGCAAGCGCTTCTGGGACAAGCTGACGCCGGATGAGCAGGCGCTCATCACCGACGCCGCCAACGAGGCCAAGGACTTCGAACGCAAGACCATCCGCGACTTCGAGAAGACCGCGTTGGACGAACTCAAGGCCAAGGGCATGGAGGTCACGACGCTCTCGGACGAGGAGATGACGAAGCTGCGCGAGAAGACCAAGGCGGTCCGCGACAAGTTCACCGAGGAGTTCGGGAAGGACAGTGCGACCGAGATGATGTCGGAAGTTGAACGGGTCCGGTCCGGCAAGAAGTAAGGGCGGGAACCCTTCGGCCCAAGGGCGGGATCAGAGACGGTCCCGCCCTTGCCAAGCCTCTCTCGAGGCTGCCTGATGGAAGCCTCGGCAGCGGATCCCATATAATGGGCTCCCTTCGATGAGGTGTTCTTGATGCAAGATCGCGAGAGCGAGCCGGAAGCCGGTGTCGACGATTCCGACGAGGCGGCTCGCATCAATTTCCGGGACTATCCAAGCTCGGCGGTTGTCGTGCTGGCAGCACTCGGGTCCGGCTTGGCTTGGCTCATGTACAGGTGGCGCAAGAGAAAAGGCACCGGTCAAGCTAAGACACCTGACGACGCCCAGGGCAGTTCGGCCGAATTTGCGAGCAAGAAGCAGGACTGAGGTAGTCCAATGGGTTCGCCGCGTGACGGCGCGCACAGTGGCCAGGCCGCAGGTTTAGTATGGTTAATCGATAGGCAGGAGGTTTCCATGACCCAGTCTGCTCTATCGTTCCTCCTGGGTGTCATCGCACCCTTGACATTGGTCGGCTGGCTGATCGCCCTACACTGACCGGGTCGCGGAAGTCACCTGTCCGGCCTCGAGGTCGGATCGCAGAACCCGGCGCATTACAGAATCGTAATCTGTCCGCAATCCAGGCTGCATCCGGCCAAGCCTACCTTCACCCCTGTTCGACACGAGCTTATTCGCCGCTTTGTCGGCTCAGGCGGAGGATCATGAATGACGTCGGAACAGGGGCCTGACCTGCGAGAGATGGCGACGATCCACCTCTCCGATCTGGATGCAGTCAAGGAGGCGGTGTGCCAAGTGCGCGCCTTGAACCCGAACAGCGCCCTGGCCGATCTGGTCGAGGAAAAGATCAGGAAAATCGAGGGTCGTTCCCCAGCCTCTCGCCTCCAGGCTTCTTCCATGCAGGAGCGGCCCCTCTTCGGCTAGAGCAGCGGACCCCGCGGCAACCGCCGGCCACGGGCCGGTTGAACGTGTCTGTTCATTCCATTTCCTCGATGGGAGGCGTCCCGTAGGTGTGGAAGGACTCGACGGTCTTCATGCCCCAGGCCTGACCCTTTTTGCGCTCTTCCTCCGTCCAGACGATCGGTTTCCAGTCGGGAGCGAGGATCAGACGCGCGCCGGCGTTGCACACCTCGACCCGGTTGCCGCCCGGCTCGTAGACGTAAAGAAAGAAGGTCTGCTGGACGGCATGCTTGTGAGGTCCGGACTCGATCGGAACGCCGTTCTCCAGGAAGATATCGGCGGCTCGTAGGATCTCCTCACGGCTGTCGAGGGCATAGGTGAGGTGGTGGAAGCGTCCTTTTGCGCCTGTGTGGTCGCGGGTGAAGGCGAAATCGTAGCTCTTGTTGGTGAGCGTCATCCACATGCCCGCCTCGGTGCCGTCGTTCATGACGATCTGCTCGGTCAACCGGCATCCGAGATAATCCTCGAAGAACTGGCGATTGGCGCTGATGTCGGAGGCGAGACAGTTGAGGTGGTCCAGGCGGCGCACATTCACGCCACGTGCCGGAAAGCGCTGGGCCTGGTTCTTCAAGGCTGGCTTCAGCTCGGGCGGCGCGACGTACCACTCGGTCTCGTAATAGAGCTCGATGACGTGGCCGTCCGGATCGCGGCAGACGAAGGCGGGGCCGTGACCGAGGTCGCCGTCGTTCCAACCCACATCGTATCCCGACCCTTTCAGCGCCGCGACCCGGCGCTCCAAGGCCTGCAGGCTTCTCGCCCGGAATGCCATGTGCCCCATGCCAGGTTTCTTCGATGCGGTCAGCTTGAGGGTGTGGTGCTCGTAATCGTCCCAGCCCCGGAGGTAGACCGAATCGCCCTGCCGGCCGCTCTCGGTCATGCCGAGAATCTCGACGAAGAAGCGAAGGCTCTCATCCGGCTTGGGGGTGAGAAGTTCGAGGTGGCCCAGATGGGCGAGATCG
The DNA here is from genome assembly GCA_023426505.1 of Pseudomonadota bacterium. Lineage (GTDB taxonomy): Bacteria > Pseudomonadota > Alphaproteobacteria > Rhizobiales > Beijerinckiaceae > Microvirga. The sequence continues at coordinate 6,387 of JAFAAP010000185.1, read as the reverse complement.
AGCACGGGTTCAGCTTGCATATCGGCGGTTCCTGTCAGCGAGCCTCATGGGCTCCGCCGGATTCCTTGGCGTAGCTCTCCTGACGGTCGGCGATCGCGTTGGCGAGAGATCCGTCGAGGCCGAGTTCATCGATCATGCGGCTGGCCTCGCGCATTTCCGCCGCGCGGCGGATGCCGTGCTGCTTCACACGGGACATCATGACCTTGGCGACGTTCTCCCAGTCCATGCCCGGATAGGAAGCCTTCAGGCTTTCCAGCACGGCCGGCATGACGCCGGCCCGCTCCGACGCGAGCGTGAAGTCGACCATCAGGGCTTCCATGCCCTTGATGACGATGCTGCGGCAGAGCTTGCTGGCGGAGGCCGTGCCGATCTCGGTGCTGACCGGCTTGATCTTCATGCCGAGCGCGTTCAGCGTCTCCGAAACCGTATCGGCCTTTGCGCCCCCGCTCAGGATCGGAACCTCGATGCCGGGTCCGCTCACCGGGGCCATGACGGCGAATTCGACGAAGCTCGCGCCGCCCCGGCCGACCTGTTCGGCGACCTTGCGCTTCGTCGCCGGCGAAATCGAGTTGAGGTCGATATACGTCTGGGACGGGCCAAGATGCGGGGCCGCCTGTTCGGCCGCCTTTACGGCGGAATCGGCCGTAACGGCCGAGATCACGATGTCGGCGCCGCGGCACGCCTCGGCGGTGCTGCCGGCGGCCTCTATGCCATTCTCGGCGGCACGCCGCCGCAGCTCAGGTCCCTTGTCCGGATTCTCGAAGAGAACGTCATAGGCGACAATCCGGACGCCGGGCTTGGCCAGAAGGTGCCGCGAAAAGAGCTGGCCGACTTCCCCGTAGCCGATGAAGGCGATCTGAAGGCTCATGGGTGATATCATCCTGTACGTGAGGCGACGGGGCGTCAGTCCTCGTCCTTGTACTCGACATAGACGAGGCCAGCCTTCGCCAGCGGCTCGCGCATCTTGTAGAGGTCGAGGCCGAGCACCCCGGAGGCGAGGGTTTCCCGCTTCGCATCCTCGTTCGCCACGCGCGCCTCGCCGGCCTCCGCGATCACCGCGGCTTCCTTGCGCGGCACGACCACGACGCCGTCGTCGTCGGCGACGATCACGTCGCCGGGCTTCACGAGCGCACCGGCGCAGACGACCGGAATGTTGACCGATCCGAGCGTCGCTTTCACCGTGCCCTTGGCCGACACGGCCCGCGACCAGACCGGGAAGCCCATTTCGGTCAGCGTCTTCACGTCCCGCACCCCGGCATCGATCACGAGACCGACCGCGCCGCGCGCCTTGAGGGAGGTGGCCAGGAGATCGCCGAACATGCCATCAGTGTTGTCGGCAGTTACGCCGACCACCAGAATGTCGCCCGGGCGGCACTGCTCGATGGCGACATGAAGCATCCAGTTATCGCCCGGCTGGGCCAGCACCGTGACGGCGCTGCCGGCGACCTGCGCTCCGGCCCAGATCGGCCGCATGTAGGGCTTCATCAGGCCGAGGCGTCCCATGGCCTCGTGCGTCGTGGCGGTGCCGAGCGCCGCGAGTCGGTCGACGATGTTCTGATCGATGCGGGGCGTATTGGTGACGACGACGGGCCTCATGCCAGTTCCTCGACAATCTGGGGGAAGATTCTCTGGTAAGCCTCGCCGTATGTCATGGCGCGTCCGGAATTGCGCCCGCCCTGCATGCCGCGATTGAGGGCCACGCGGGTGTAGTAGTCCCAGAGATGCTTCTGGGCCGCGAGGATCTCGAAGGCCTTTCGTTTCGTCTCCCACACATCGTCGATATTGAGGATCACGTTGGGCTTGTAGTTGCACTGCTCGGGCTGGTGTGGCTCGAACAGGAAGACGGGCGGAGCATTGTATGTGAGATCCGGATTGGGCTTATGGCCCGCAGCCTGCGCGATGATGCGGGCTTCCTGCGCGAAGCGCGTCGCCTCGGGATGGTCCACATTGTAAGGGTCTTCGAGCGAGTGCGTCAGCACGAAGGACGGCTTCAGCTCCCTGTAGATGTCCACCATCCGGTCAAGCATGTCGGGCGTGGTGTGGAGCGGGTAGTCGCCCGCATCGAAGAATTCGATCTCGGCCCCCAGGGTCCCGGCGGCGCGCTCGGCCTCCTCGCGGCGCTGCGCCTTGACCTCGGCGAGCGATACGTCGCCCTTCTTCCACGCCCATTGGCTCTCTCCCCGCTCGCCGAAGGAGAGGCAGACGATCTTCATGCGGTAGCCCTTGCGGGCATGCAGCGCGATGGCGCCGCCTGCACGCCATACAAAGTCGCCTGGATGGGCGGTGACGACAAGTCCAGTCTTTCCAGCAGTCATAAAAGGCCTCGAAACGAAGAATGAGGGGTGTCAGGCAGCGTCGCGGCCGACCTAAGCCGCAGGCGCCAAGGCTTCGTGGGCGAAAGCCCAGCCTTCGAAGAGAAGGCGCGCGGTGCGCAGCAGGCCGGCGCGCTCCACGACCGGATTCTGCTCCGTGCCGCCGACCTCGATCATCACGCTGAACTCGCCGGTGGGATGCTCGACCGACAGGGTCTTCTCCCGCCCCGGCGGGATTTGCGCGACCCGTGCGGCGGGCGAACCCGGCAGCACGCAGGCCGTTGCGACGGTCACGGCGGCAAAGACGCCGATGGAGGCATGGCACTCGTGCGGAATGAAGCTGCGTGTGCAGACATGCCCGCCCGCAACGGGTGGCGCCACCAGGGCCATCTTGGGCACGACCTTGGACGAGACGTCCCCGAGGCCCATGAGCCTTCCGGCTTCCAGGCGGATCTCCTCGAGGCGCCCCTTCAGCTCGGTATCCTTGTCGAGCACGTCGCGGGGCTCATATCCGGTGCGTCCGACCGCAGACGCCTCGAGGACCACGACCGGCATGCCGTTGTCGATGAGAGTCACGTCGACACCGGCAACGCGGTCCACCGCATTGCCGGTGGGAAGGAGCGAGCCGCAGACGGAGCCGGCGGCGTCCAGAAATTCAACGGCGATCGGAGCGGCCGCGCCCGGGACGCCGTCGATGCGTGCATCGCCCGCATAGGCCACGTGCCCTCCCGGCGTCTGCACGGTCAGCTCCGCGATGGTGCCGGTATTGACCGTTCGCACACGCACCCGGGTGACCGGATCGCCCGCGGAAACGAGGCCTCGCTCGATCGCGAAGGGACCGATGCCTGAAAGGATGTTGCCGCAATTGGGCGTGACGTCTACCTTCGCCTTGTCGATCCCAACCTGGCCGAAGAGGAAGTCGATGTCGCAGTCCAGCCGCTCGGACTTGGACACGATGGCGACCTTGCTCGTGAGCGGGTGAGCTCCACCGATGCCGTCGATCTGGCGCGGATCCGGGGATCCCATGATCGACAGGAGCAGCGCATCGCGCTTCGCCGGATCGGTCGGTAAATCGTCAGCGAGGAAATAGGCGCCCTTGGAGGTGCCGCCCCGAAGGATCATGCAGGGAATGCGCGGCTGAATGGCCCTTCTCCCATCTGATGGTGAACGGAATGAGCGAAGGGTGCATCAGCTGAATCCGTGCATCAAATGGTTTATCTGTGACTATTCGTGAATTCGATTCATGAGATTTTCGTCGGATCAGTCATGTGTTCGTCATTCGAATGTCTGTACAATGATCCTGCGCAACTCATCGGCTAACGGCGAGAGGGGCACGCCCCGCCTCGATACGATGCCAAGCTGGCGCGTGATGCTCGGGTTGCGCAAGGCAACGAGCTTGAGGCCGCGCTCGTCGACCGTATCGAGCGACAGGCGCGGCACGACGGTCAGGGCCACGCCGGCGCGGACGAGAGCGATCGCTGTCTGGATGTGCTGGACCTCGAAGCGCCAGCACAGGGTTTCGCGCCGACTCCCGAGCGCGTCGTCGATGATGATCCTGTTTCCGGCCCGCGAGCTGATCCGGATGAGCGGCTCGTCCGCCAGATCGGACCAGCTGAGCACCTGTTCCGACGCGAGGGGGTGCTCCTCGGGGCAGACCAGCGTGAAGGTGTCCTTGATCAACATTTCGATGTCGAAATCCCAGCGATGGGCCGCCACCATCGTAATTCCGAACTCGACGGTGCCGGCCTGGACTAGATCGGCGATCTCAGTGGCGGAATTGTCGTAGATGCGGACGACGACGTCGGGATGCCGCTCCTGGAAGCGCTGGAGGGCGCGGGGGAGGCGGCCGGACGCCACGGTCGGAAGGCAGCCGATGGCGAGCGTCTCCTGACGTCCACGCCCCTCGAGTCGGAGTTGATCCAGCGACTCCGCCAGGCTCTCGATAGTGTCCTTGACCTTCGGCAAAAGGTTGAGGCCCGCCTGCGTCAGGGAGACCTCCCGCGTGGTCCGGGCCAGCAGCTTGACGCCCAGATCCTCCTCCAGCTTGCGGATGCGATGGCTGAGAGCCGTCTGTGACAGGTTAAGGTGGGCTGCCGCATGTTGAAAGCTGCCGCGCTCCGCGATTGCCACGAATGCGTGGAGTCCGAGAAAGTCGATGCGCATCGAACGCTCCATCGGTGAGAGCTCTCAAGGTGGCGACCGAGCGGCCCCTCGCCGGGAATGAGGGCTCTCCATGTGTCATTTGAATCCGGACCTACACTTCAGGCCGGGCCCGTTTCGGCATGCGCTACCCTCTAATATATGAATATTATTAATCAAAGCGCAAAAACAAAGAATTTGATTCAGGTGTGATCTGCTGGCGTGATAACGCCGGCACGACGCTGGTCGGACCATGGCTTGGTGATGTGGAGAGGTATGGTTTTCAGGTTTCGGGTGCCGATGTGCGGCTTTTTGCGATCGGCGCTGACGCAAGGGTCGATGACGGCAAGAAAGGCGTCTCACTTCGGCCAAGCACCGACAGCTTATGAAAGCCTCTGACCGACGACCGCTCTCATTCGCACAACGACAAAAATCGGAGCAGGCCGCGCTGGGCAAGAACATCCAGAAAAGCCTGTCGCGTCTTTAAGATGGACGATTTCAGTTCTGGGAGGACTACTCAAGTGACTGACTGTGTGTCTCAAGGGCCGGCCCGTCCCGGTTTCACCCGCCGCCAATTCGCGCTGGGTGGGGCGGCCTTCGCGTTGGCCGCAGGACATTCGGTCCGGGCAAGGGCGCAGTCCTATCCCAGCCGGAACATTACCCTTGTCGTGCCTTTTACGCCCGGCGGATCGACCGATATCCTGGCGCGGTTGCTCGGACAGAGGCTGGAGGCGGCTCTCAAGACACCTGTCGTCGTCGAATCCCGGCCCGGTGCGGGCGGCTCGGTCGGCGTGGGATCCGTGGCGCGTGCGCCCGCGGATGGTTACACCGTGGTGATGGGGCATATCGGCACCCTTGCGGTGAATCCGGCTCTCTACCCGAAGCTCACCTATGATCCTCTGACCAGCTTCGAGCCGGTGAGCGGCATCGCGAACGTGCACAACATGCTTGTCGTCCATCCGGACGTGCCGGCGAAGACGCTTCAGGAACTGGTCGACTACGCCAAGAAGAATCCCGGCAAGCTGAACTACGCCTCGGGCGGTGTGGGCAGCGCCGCCCACATCGCCATGGTGGCGCTTGCCGATCGGGCCGGCATCACGATGACGCACGTGCCTTACCGGGGAACCGCGCCTGCCGTCACGGATCTGCTGGGCGGACGCGTCCAGCTCACCTTCACGGGCGCGCCGAACTTGGTTCAGCACGTCGAGGCGGGCTCCATGCGCGCGCTTGCCGTCTCCGGATCGTCGCGCCTCAAGGCTGCGCCGACGGTCCCGACCGTCGCGGAATCTGGCTTTCCTGGTTTCGAGGCGTCTCAGTGGTACGGCATCCTGGTTCCTGCCGGCACGCCGGAGCCCGTGGTTGTCCTGCTGAACAAGGAGATCAGAACCGCGATGGCCGCCCCCGAGATTGCCGAACGGCTGAGCATGGAGGGTGCCGAGGTCTGGACCAACACGCCGGCCGAGTTCCGCGAACATATCGGCAGGGAGATGGTGCGCTGGGGCGATCTCGTGAAGCGTGCCGGGATCAAGGCGGAATGAATCACGACGACGTACGATCTGAACTGGGGAGAGGCTCAGAACGGCGCAGTCCGCGTTTGCATCGTTCCGTCCGGACCGATACGTTTCAAAGGGCGCGGGTGCGCTCGTATGAGAAGGCTGGAAAGAGCCGGAGAGAGGGGAGGGAAGAAGGATGCTTCGTCGAACATTCGTCGGGTTTGTGAGTGCTGCGGCGGTAACGGTCGCACTCAGTGGAGCGGCACTGGCCCAGGAGGCGGTGAAGATCGGCCTGATCCTGCCGATGACGGGTCCTTTCGCCTCGACGGGGCGGCAGATCGAGGCGGCCGCGAAGCTGTACATGCAGCAGAACGGCGACACGGTGGCGGGCAAGAAGATCCAGCTCATCGTCAAGGACGACACCGGCGTCGCCGACGTCACCA